>JAAYXE010000185.1 GCA_012516075.1 Chloroflexota bacterium
CCGCCGGCAGTCCCTCGGCCTGCAGGGAGAGCTCCTCACCACCCCCGGCCACAGCGGCGACAGCGTCTCGCGGGTGCTGGACAGCGGCATGGCCGTCACCGGCGACCTGCCCCCGCCCGGCGTCACCCTCGAAGAAAACAGCAGCATGACCATCGCGAGCTGGCGCAAACTGCTGCAGCACAGTGTCCACACGGTCTACCCGGCCCACAGCCGCCCCTTCTCCAGCGACGTGATCCGCAGCCTGCTGCAGCAGGTAGAAAACGGAGATGCAGAAGACAGCCCATGAACCCTGAAACCCACCCCCGGCTGCCCCTGCCCGAGCCCCGGCGCGGTCTGGAGCCGGGCTCGTTTGCAGAACACACCATGAAAAACCGCCTGCCGCGCATCACCCGGCAGGTGATCGCCGATAACGATTACCCGCCGGAGATTGTGGAGGCCCTGCAGGCGCTCATGGCCGAGCTGCCCGGCGGGCCGCTGCTCCCGCTGAACGACCCCGGGGCCCCGGATCTGGACCTCTGGGAGCAGGACCTGCGCCCGCATCTGGGCGAGACTTATCTGGAGGCGCCCTGGGTTCTCGCCGAAACCTATTACTTCCGCCGCATCCTACAGGCCTGTGCGTATTTTCAACCCGGCCCCCTGCAGGGGAAAGACCCGTTTTTGCCGCAGAAAGAACAGGGCTTCCAGGAAGGCCTCGAACAGATCCGGGCTTACAGCGCGGAGCTGAACCGCTGGATCCAGGACCGCGCCCCGGAGGGAGAGGTGCTGGAGGACCTGCTGCACCGCGCCGTGTGGGGCAACCAGGCCGATTTGAGCGTGTTCCCCGCCGGCGGGGATTCCCCCTCGCATACCGAAGATGACGACCGGCGTGCCCATATGCTCGTCGACGATTCCTCCCGGGTGATCGACCGGCTGCGCGATACGGCCAGGCGCGTGGATTTTGTGATGGACAACAGCGCCCTGGAGCTGTTCCAGGACCTGGCGCTGGCCGATTTCCTGCTCACCCGCGGGCTGGTCGCAGAGGTGTGGCTGCACTGCAAGCGTTATCCCACCTACGTGTCCGACGTAACGCCGGCCGGCGTGCTCAACCTGACTGCCCGCCTGCAGGAGGATGCCGATGCGGATGTGCGCTTCATGGGGCGCCGCCTGCGCGGTTATCTGGTGAGCGGGCGCCTGGTGCTGCAGGATCACCCCTTCTGGAACACAGCCCGCCCCACCTGGGAGATGCCCGACGACCTGCGCCAGACGCTGGCCGCAGCGAGCCTGGTGTTGAGCAAGGGGGATCTGAACTACCGCCGCCTGTTCGACGACCGCCACTGGGAGGTCACCACGCCGCTGCAGGACGTACTCGGATACCTGCCCGCCCCGTGGGCCATGCTGCGGGTGCTGAAGTCGGAGACGGTGCTCGGGCTGCCGCCCGGTGCAGCCGAAGCAGCCGCCAGCCGCGACCCCGAGTGGCTGATCAGCGGTCGCTGGGCTGTGCTGCAGTACCAGCCTTTGAATCATTGAGGTGACGGTATTGTAGAAGGACGCAGAGGGACGCTGAAATCGCGGACGGGCGCTTTTTTCGCTATCTATCATTCGCCATGTTCCGTAAGGAGACGAAAAGCACTCCCCCTGGCAGGGAGATGGTTGGGTGCTTTCAAGGGTAGGTTTTTATTCTCATTATGCTTGCCAGGCATCCAAAGCCATAACGGATTTCACGGATTGTCATCTAAAGAACTCAGGAATGCCTGGAAACCCGGCGAAGGCCGGGTTTCGTGCATTTTCAGCCGCGGCTTCAGCCGCCGGTGCTCCCAAACGCGCACAGCGGATGATCGTCAGAGAGGGGCCTGGCCAGACAGTCTTCGACCGAGTTAGCTTCGCTAGCCGCTCAGACTGCCGGCCAAATGATGGATGTTTACCGCACCCCCTCAACAAAAAAGCGCCGGGGGAAATCATCCCCGGCGCTTCACATCAAACCTAGCGTCTCTGCGATCCTGACCGCTAGAAATACATCTCCCGCATAAATTCATCCGTAAACTCGGGATGCACGGTCAGCTCGATATATTCGATGCGCCGCGCCAGGTCCACGGCGATCCGGCGCCGCTCGGCGGAGATCAGCATCTGGCGGGCGCCCACGCCGGCCGCGTTGCCGATCTGGCGGAAGCGCTCCAGCGGCAGGTTGGCGAACATGCCCACCCGCACCGCGCTGGGGATGTGGATATACGTCCCGAAGGCGCCGGCGATGACGATCTCGTCCAGGTCATCCACCGTCAGGCCCGCCTCCTTCAACAGCAGGTCGGACCCGGCGCGGATGGCGCCCTTGGCAAGCTGGATCTCGTGCACATCGCGGCGGTTGACCACGATCTTGCGCCCGTGGCCGCTCTGCGAGGCAGGGACCAGCACCAGTGCTGCGCCGCCGTCCACTGTACTGACCATGGGATGCGTCTTCAACATCCGCCCGCTGGAATCTACGATCCCGGCGTTGAGCATCTCGGCCACCGCGTCCAGGATCCCCGAACCGCAGATGCCCACCGGCGGCTGATTGTCGATGGTCTGCAGGCGCACCTGCCCGTCGGCGATCTGCACGCGCTCGATGGCGCCCGGGGCGGCGCGCATGCCGTCGTGAATGTGGGCGCCCTCGAACACCGGGCCGGAGGCGGTCGAGCAGCTTAACAGGCGCCCGCCGGCCGAGAGGGTGATCTCAGTGTTGGTGCCGATGTCCATGGCCAGCACGTTGCGTTCCGAGTTCCAGATCTCGGAGGCCAGCACCATGGCAACATGGTCGGCGCCCACATAGCCGGCCACGTTGGGCGGTACGTACACCAGCGCGCCAGGCGCCAGCTGCAGCCCCAGATCGGCGGCGCGCACTTCCACCGGCATCGAAAGCCCCGACACGTAAGGCGCCTCTCCTAACTGGCGCACCGGCAGGCCCAGGAAGAGGTGGTGCATGGCCGTGTTGCCCACGACCACCGCTTCGGCCACCTGCTCGCGCTCCACGCCAGCTTCCTGGCACAGTTCGCCGGTCAGGTTGTTCAGGGTTTCAATAATGCGCTGCTGCAGGGCGGCATGCGAATCGGGGCCCTGATTGGCGTAGGCGATGCGGCTCATCACATCTTCGCCGAAGCCAATCTGCGGGTTCATGGCTCCTTTCTTCGCCAGGGTCTCGCCGCTCTCCAGATCCACCAGGTAAGCGGCCACGCTGGTGGTGCCGATGTCCACCGAAAGGCCCAGCACCGCTTTCTCCCGGGGCTGCAGCGCCACCACCTGCCCGCCGTGCAGGGCCAGGCGGGCGCGCCAGTTCAGCGCCCGTAAGCGGTCGGGCAGGTCTCTGCCCACCGGCCAGCTGACTGCGGGGTCTTCCACACCGGCTGCCCGCAGGGCGTCCAGCAGGCGCACGTCGTCGGCGCGCAGGTCTTCCAGGGTGGGGGGTGCCAGCTCCAGATCGAGGATGCGCACCACCGGGTCCACGGCGACCTCAGTCTCCTGGCCTTCCACCTGCAGGCGCTGCACGGCAGTCAGCGACTCGGGCGGGATATCCACCTTCACATCGCTTAACGGGATGGTCTGGCAGGCCAGACGGATCCCTGCCGCCAGGTCTTCGTCGGTCAGCACGACCTCTTCTTCCAGGCTGAGCGGGCTCACCTCGCCGCTCACCAGCCGCACGCGGCAGGTCTCGCACGAGCCGATCCCGCCGCACACGGAGGAGAGCTGTACACCGGCCGCCTGGGCCGCAGCCAGCAGGTCGGTCCCCTCGGGAACCATCACCCGCCGGCCTACCGGTTCAAAATCAACCCTGATTTGCTTCGGCATCCTTCTGTCTCTTGCGGTAGGCTTTGATCCAGCGCATGGCGTAGTCGTCGCGGCCCAGCGCCAGGTCGGCCGCCAGGATGGCGGTCTGAATCTCGGTCACCAGCGGGTTGGTGATCGGGCAGGACAGGCCGGCGTAGATGGCCATGGCCATAAAGGCCGAGTTGACGTACTTGCGGTCGGGCAGGCCGTAGGAGATGTTGCTGGCGCCCATCGAAATGTTGCAGCCGAACTGCTGCACCACCAGCTCGATCGTCCTCAGGGCGATGATCCCGGCGTTGCTGTCTGCGCCCAGGGCCAGAGCCAGCGGATCGATGATGATATCCTCCGGGCCGATATCGTAGCGGCCAGCGCGCTCGATGATGCGAGCGGCCACGGCCAGGCGCTTTTCCGCCGTGTCGGGGATGCCCTGGTCGTCCATGCACAGGCCGATCACGGCCGCTCCGAACTCCTTCGCCAGCGGCAGGACGGTGTTCAGGGAGCGCTCCTCGCCGTTGACCGAGTTGATCAGCGCTTTCCCGGGGTAAATCTCCAGGGCGCGGCGCAGGGCCTCTGGATTGGCGGTATCGATCGAGAGAGGCACATCCACCACATCCATCACGGTGCGCATCACCTTCTCCAGCAGTTCGGGCTCGTCGGCGCCGGGGACGCCGGCGTTCACGTCGAGCACGTGGGCGCCAGCGGCCACCTGGTCGAGGGCGTCTTTGCGCACGATGTCAAACTCACCCTTTTGAAGCGCTTCCAGCACCTTCTTACGGCCGGTGGGATTGATGCGCTCGCCAATAATCGTCGTCGGCCGGCTGCGGCTGATTTCCACAGTTTTGTCTTTATACGTCAGCGATGTGGTGAGATCGGCTACCATTGATGTCCTCTTTTGAATATTTGATTTTCTTTTTATGGGGTCCGTTCGGGGATCAGCATAAGGGATGGGGGCAGACGTTGCGGTCTGCCCCCTCCCAGGTGATGCCCAGCTAAATTATAAACGTAAAAATAGGATTAGAACGGGTGGATCCGTAACAGAATAGTAATACGCTACGGCAAAATCTCCACCACCACGCCGTCTTCGGCCCAGTGATACAGGTGCTCGGCGTCGTCCAGGTCCAGGATGATGCAGCCGTAGGAGGCCGGGCGGCCGAGCACGTTGGCCCACAGCCGGCGGCCGTTCGACAGGGTGGGCAGCCCGTGGATGCCGTTCATGAACCCCGGCCAGGCTTCGTAAATCCCCAGGAAATGCGGCATGTGCAGGTCCCAGACGGAAGCGTAAGCGTTCAGCTCGTGCGTCTGCACCTGGAACACCCCGGGCTGGGTGGGTGAGCGGTCGATGCCGGTGCTGATCACATGCACGGCGATCTGCTGGCCGTCCTCGTACAGCCACATGCGCTGCTCGCTGATGCTGATGCGGATGCGCTTGTTTTCCACAACCGGCAGGGGCAGCAGGTCGTTTTTGGAGGGGATAATGAGCTGCTGGCCGGCGTACAGGGCGTCGGGGTTCAGGCCCGGGTTTGCCTGCAGGATCATCCAGTAGGGGATGCCCACCTTCCAGCCGATGGCGATGAGCGTATCGCCAGGCTGCACGGTGTAGGTGGTGGGCGGGTGGATCACGTTCAGCTTCAGCGGCCGGCCCTGCAGCACGGCGTTGGCCAGCGAGCCGTCGTAAGCGGCCAGTTCCAGATGCCGCCCGTCTTCCAGGGCGTCGAGACCGGCCAGGTACTCGCGGATGCGCTCTTCGTCCAGCCCGATCAGCGTCAGGCCGTCGCCGCCGGTCTCTACGGTGAGCCAGGAGGCCAGCGCCTGGCGCGGCACGGGGAGCTCGATGCGTTCGTCGTAGACCGGGTCATATGCATGCAGGGTGACCGGCCGGCTGAGCAGGTTCTCGGCTTCGGCCATCACCGCCTGGATCTCGTGGTCTTCCACGCTGGGGATGACGGGCATGAGCTGCACGCGCACCTGTCCGCTGAGCAGCGCCGTGAGCGGGTCGGATGCGATGTTCTGCACGGTGGCGTCCACGTTGATGGTGTAGCCCACCTCGGCCGGCACCAGCACCAGGTTCCCGTCTTCGACGCGCAGTGCGGCGTCTTTCGGCGGCCGGCCGGTCTGCGAGCGCAGGGCTTCCAGGGCAGCGCGCGCCTTTTCGGGGTAGAAGCGCACCACCGGGGCGATCCCCCAGCCGCTGCGCATGCTCTGCACCATCTGCCGGGCTTCGTCCAGCGGGCTCTGGCCGTGACCCATGATGTAAGCCTGCTGCGCCGTGGCCAGGCTGTCGATGGTCAGGCCCAGGTCGGAGGCGGCGAAGGTCCACGAGCCGGCGCCGCCGGTGAGAGTCAGCAGACGCTGCTGGTTCCAGGCCACATCCAGGACGGTGGCCGCTTCTTCGACGGTCATGCCGCCCAGGTGCGTGTCGCCCACCGCTACGCCCGGGACGATGCGCTCCGTCACCTGGAAATAGGCGTAGTAGCCGCCCAGCAGCAGGACCGGCACGGCGATCAGGGCCAGCGCGCCGAGCGCCAGGATGAGCGCCAGCACGCGCCCGGGCGTGAACCAGGTGCGCCGGCGGGCGCGCCGCTGCGGGCGCACGGCCGCTGCCGGGCGGACTGCGGGAGGCGGGTAGAGGTGCGTCTGCCGTCTGTTCATCTTATCCTATGGACGAAGGCGCCCGGTTTTTCGTTCCC
>JAAYXE010000186.1 GCA_012516075.1 Chloroflexota bacterium
TCCTGGTCTCGTGTGGGTTGATCAGAACAGCGCCGTTCTGGTATCCGATCATCGTGTCCTGGGTTACGGGATTTGGACTTTGAACAGGGATGAAAGGATAAGCGGGGCTGTTGATTTACGCCGGCAGAGCAAAATTACGAAAGATGTTATCAGCAACACACGCGACGGGATCAAAATGCGTACGGATATTCACACGATTTTCTCGATCAGTGAGGAGCCGGATACCTTTTTTGTAACTCAAGCAAGCAGTGATCCGCTTGATATTCAACTCATTGACTTGCAAAGCAGGGAATCAGCAGCCGGAGTGGAGGAATTTATCGCTGCACTCGTCGATGTTTTTCCTGACAAAGATAAAGAGACCATTCATAACTTCATCGCCAATCATCGGTATATCGAGCGAAGTAACCTCAAGCCTGCGATCCATTTCGGGATCACGACCAAATCATTTTCCAGGCGGCTGAAGCAGAAGCAGAGAAATGTATCCCTTCCATTATCTTTTGACCATATCAGGATTACCCGGGGGATCCAGGCACAGATAAAAGTCTCCAGTGAAGAGCAGTATTCGGAATGGGTAGATTACCCTTCATTTATCGCAGTGGATGTCTTACGTGATCTGCTCATTCATGAGAGCTGTACAGGCCTCTACCTCTCAGAGGATGGAGAATCCAACAGACTTGATCAATTAATGCGTCTATTCTGTTTGAAGCTTATCTGCTGCGGACTCGTCAGGGTACAGTATGTCGCCTCCCGCGATTCAAAAGCCCTGAAAGCAGGGCAGTCATGGAATGAAAACAACCTGATCTTTTACCCTATCCTTACTCTGGATCAGAACAATTTGCTCCGTGAACTGGGCATCAAAATCACAAATGCGACTTTCAGCCATCCGGAGCCTGTTCGGGAGGAGGTAAAAGAGCAGTTATTCAGGAATTGGCGGTCACGGTGGATAAAAGAGGAGCTTGAAACAATCGCAAACAACACGCTCATCGCTATGCGCATTCGCAATCAGGCACGGATCCAGGCACAGCGCGATATGATCTACGCTATCACCCAGGTCATAAAAGGATCTCCACACTCCCGGGAAGCTCTGGCATTCCGCATCTATCAGGCGCTTGAAACCGCAGCGACCGATCCCGCCACACGCTCATTATTATCCAAAGAAAGCATTTCGCTTCTGGACAAATTCAGGCAGTGGCTGCTGCAGGATATAGAGAAAGATAAGCAGCGGCATGATGAGGAAATAGAAAAACAATGGCAGCTGCTGCAGCAATTAAAAGAACATAATGGATCAACCTGACATTTTGGGGTTTGAAATGGTTGTTTCCTAAATACTAAAAGCCTGCCAGATCTGGATTCCACTCAATTGGGGGGCACGAAGTGATCATCATTTTCATCATCATCCTTGTCTTCATCGCACTTTTCTCCTGCGTCCGGGTGATAAAGAGCATTTACGGTATTACGGATAACTGGCTGGCCCTGCAGTTACTGGCTGCGCCATGGCTGGGGATAAACCCGGTAAAGATAACGATCGAAGAGGGCAAAATCATCAATTCCGGCCTGGAAAGCGATTGGGTCGAAAAAATCACCGGACCATTTCTGCTGGATATTCGTGATGAATCCCTGGCATATATTGAAACGCTTACGGGGACCAATCAGGAGCTGCGCAAAGGGAAGCATTCTATAAGACCATTTTCCATTCTGCGAGTTGTCCTTCCCTTAGCGAACATGAAAGATGAAATCAAGGAGATCCGCGCCATAACACTCGATGGCATCCATATCTCGGTGCGAGATATCCGGTTTGGATTTTCACTAATTTCTGACCAGGAACTGAGTGGAAAACGTATCCCCCCTCCCGAACAAAGGACCTATGAGCAGGCCCTGGAAAACATGATCTATCGCTATCCAATCGATGTCAGGTCTGAGCAAGGGTACATCTCTCTCCAGAGTCTATCAATGGCTGTACAGGCCATGGTTATAGATGAAATTGAAAAATACATAAACAAGCAGCCGTTGGATATGCTGGCCGCTCCACGCTATCCTGATATGGAAGCACGCCTGGAAATCGAGGCCCGTTTCGACTCAGATGAAGTAATTGAGCGCTTCAGAAAGATAGGGATAAAACTCATCTGGATGGATATCGGTTATTTCGAATATGGTACACAGGTGGAAGAGCAGTGGCTGAATACCTGGAAAGCCGGGCTGGAAGGACACGCCAGTGTTACTCAGGCTTATGGTGAGGCCCGCTATCTGGCGACACAGGAGATCGGCCGGGCAGAAGCCCAGGTGGAACTGCTGTCAAGCATCATCCAGGCCCTGGAGGAAGTAGATTTACCGGATGATCCAGACCAGAACATACGCAATGTCGTTTTATTGAAAACTGCCCAGATGCTCGAATCGATGACATCCGCCTATCAAGAAGATCGTGTAGAAAAGTCACAACATCCTGCTCTTAAGAAGGGTCAGTCAGGAGAGAAGAAACCATGAATGCCAGTATCGACTCGGAAATATTAATTGTGCTCAAATGGTGGAATTTAATGGATCAGTGGCTGGAGGAGCACAGGAAAAGCCAGCTTTCCGACACCAGCCGCCTGCTGCTGGAAAAACTGGAAAACGCCAAAAACAGAGGTGACTGGAAAAAGGTCTGGGAAATTATCGAAAGCCTGAAAAAGTTTAGCGATGTTTCAAACGACCCATACAGTTATGCTGATACCGAGATTGGGATCGTTCGCCTGAAGTGTGCAAAAGTCGCAATCGAGATGGGCGCACTTAATGAAGCGGTTTCTCTGCTCAAAGAGGCCTTAATCAAATTTACAAGATTTAAAGACGAAGGTGCAATCACGGAATGGCTGATGGGTTGTGTGTACTGGATCCTGCCAGGGTATCAATACGAAGCAATAGTAAGGTGGCAGCACAGCCATAATTTCTTTAAAGGGCAGTATGATAGATCAGGGCAAGATAAAGATGCATTTAAACGATATACCCAGCGCTGCGAAATTATAAAAGAGGCTATACAAAAAGCAGTTGAACATGATCGCATTTCAGAACCTCCAACAACCGAAACAGAGTCTACATCATCAGAGATTCAAGAGGCAGACGAGGCGGATAATACTTCGAATCCTGTCACTCAGCCAGTAACTGTAACAAGATCAACCAGCGCCCAGGGTGGTTATTTAGAACTCTTCAACATTGTCGGCTCAATTCCCGCCGGCGGATTTGGTACTTTCGGGACGCGCCCATTCGAAATTGCCAGTTCCGTGGAGGTCGAAATTGTGCAAATCGACAACAAACCTTACCAGGTCATCCCGCTGAGAAAGGCCGACCGCAAGGTAAATATCCTGTATAAAGACCATTTCGTCGTTCAGGTGACTGGCAACAGCATGAACCGTGAAGGCATCCTTCCCGGCGATTATGTGCTGATCCGCCTGCAGAACGATGCTGCAGCCCAGGATATCGTCGCCGTAGCCAGAAACGAGGCAGACGAAACGTGGACGCTGAAGCGTTTCGTCCGTAAAAACGGCAGGATCCTGCTCCAGCCCAACAGCGACAATCCCGGCTATGAAACCATCGAACTGGACAGCAGAGATAATCCCATGATTGTCGGAGTCGCGCTGGCCGTCTTCAAACCCTGCTGATCCGGCCTCCGCTGCCTCCATGCCCTGCCGCTTACCGAATCGCAACCCCGGATAGACTCAACTCTTGTTACAATAAGCGGGCACGAGCAATGTGTAATCATGGAGGTACATCATGAGTGATTTTCCTGGTAAGGGCAGAGTTGCGGTCCTGAAAACATCGCCCGAAACCGTGCTGGACGACATCGAGAAATTAATGCGCCTGGCGGGCGTCGAGCAGGCCCTGCCGCACGGCATTCGAACGGGATTGAAGATCAATATTTCGTGGCAGACCTGGTACCCGGCCTGTTCTTCAACGCCCTGGCAGATCGAGGGCGTAATCTGCGCCCTGCGCAAGATGGGCTACGACGACCTGGTCGGTGTGCACAATGACACCGTCGTAGTCGACACCGCGGACGGTGAGCGCAACAACAAGCACCGCTTCGTCACGGATAAACACAACGTCCCCTGTATTTATCTTTACAACGAAGATTTCGAATGGATCGAATACCATCCCAAACGGCCTTTCCTGGTGCTGGATAAGGTTTACCCGCAGGGCGTTTTCATCCCCAAAGCGCTGGTCGGCATGAACATGGTCCATTTGCCCACGGTCAAGACGCATGTCTTCACCACCATCACCGGCGCGATGAAAAATGCTTTCGGCGGCCTGCTGCACCGCAACCGCCACTGGACCCATTCGGTGATCCACGACACCCTGGTCGACCTGCTGATGATCCAGCAGGAGATTCACCCCGGAGTGTTCGCGGTCATGGACGGGACGTTTGCCGGCGATGGGCCCGGTCCGCGGGCGATGCGCTGGCATGAAAAAGATATCCTGCTGGCTTCTGCAGACCAGGTGGCCATTGACGCCGTTTCGGCGAAGCTGCAGGGCTTCGATCCGATGAACATTCGCTTTATCCGCAAGGCGCATGAGCTGGATCTGGGTGTGGGCGATCCACGCCAGATTGAGATCGTCGGTTACGACATCGAACAGGAAGAGCCCTGGGGATTCAAACAGGAAGACACCTTTGCCAGCCGCGGGCAGAAGATGATCTATCACGGCCCCCTCAAACCGCTGGAAAAACTTCTCCTGCAGAGCCCACTGGTGCCCTGGTCATATTTCGCCAGCAACTTCTATCACAACGTGTACTGGTATCCATTCGTCGGCCGCAAGCGCGTCGAAGCCGCCCTCGAAACCCGCTGGGGACAGCTGTTCAAGTCTTATGGAGATGGACAGGTGGTCATGCCCGGCATGGAACCCAAGACGGTGGTCCAGGCCGGGATGGGACTGGCAGCCCTGGCCGCCGGGATAGGCGCTGTGGCCTATCTCGGAAACCGGCGGCGCGGTCGCTCCCATAAACAGTGAGGTCAGAGGCCACCACATCTTCCAGCCAGATCACCCGCCGCCTCACCCTCGGCCTGCTGTTCGGATTTCTGGTCATGCTGGTGCTGGTGCTGGTCGCCGACCTGCGCCAGGTCAGGCAGCAGGTGCTGAACTTCAACTGGGTGCTGTATCCGGCGGTTCTCGGGCTCACATTCGTCAACTACGTGCTGCGCTTCGTCAAGTGGCACTTTTATCTGGGTCAGGTCGGTGTCAATACCATCTCCTGGGGAGACAGCGCCCGCCTGTTTGTAGCCGGGTTTCCGCTGGCTGTGACGCCCGGGAAGGTGGGCGAAGCGCTCAAAGCCGTATGGCTGCAGCGGCTAAGCGGTCTGCCGGTCGGGCGCGGGATTGCCGTGGTTCTGGCGGAACGCATCAGCGACGGGCTGGGTGTGCTGGCACTGTCGACCCTGGGCGTGATCGCTTACCCGCGCTACTGGCCGGCATTTGCCATCGTGCTTACCGGCCTGGCCGCGGTGATCATCATCTCCCAGATCCGCCCGCTGGCCCTGACCCTGCTGACCTGGGGCGAGCGGCTGCCGGTGGTCAACCGCTTTGTACACCTGCTGCACGAGCTGTACGAAGGCAGCTACCGTCTGTTCCGCCCCTGGACCACGCTGGTTGCGGTCTCGCTGGGGACAATCTCATGGCTGGCGGAGGGCATCGGTTTTTACCTCGTCCTGACCGGCCTGGGCGTCCCACCCGGATGGAACACCCTGTCCATCGCCGTGTTCATCATGGCTTTCTCCACCGTGATCGGAGCGGTTTCGGCACTACCCGGCGGCCTGGGCGCCTCGGAAGCATCCATCGCCGGAATGCTGGCGCTGCTCCTGAACGTACCGCCCGGGCTGGCTGCAGCAGCCACTCTGCTGATCCGCTTCGCCACCCTGTGGTTTGGCGTGAGCCTGGGCCTGATCATGTGGCTGTTTGCACGCGATATCATCGGACTCTCCAATTCACAGGCAGCTGTAGAGGTTTCTCGTGATCAGAGTTGAATTCCACGCTCACACCATATATTCCAAAGACAGCCTGACCCCTCCCGAAGACCTGATCGCTGCGGCGAAGAAGCGGGGGATTGACCGGCTGATCATTACCGAACACAACAACATCGCTGGCGCACTGGCTGCTCAGGCCATCGATCCCGATTTTGTGATCGTCGGCGAAGAGGTGATGACCCGGCAGGGAGAGCTGCTGGCTGCATTTGTAAAGGAAGAAGTCCCTCCCGGGCTGCCGGCCATGGAGGCGCTGCAGCGGCTGCGCGACCAGGGCGCGTTTATCAGCGTGTCGCACCCGTTTGATGTGGTGCGCAAAGGGCACTGGAAGCTGCTCGACCTGCTTGAAATCGTCCCCTATGTCGACGCCATTGAAACTTTCAACGCCCGCTGCTTATGGCCCGGTTTCAACCGCCAGGCACAGGAGTTTGCCCGCCAGCACAACCTGCCCGGGACAGCCGGCTCGGACGCGCACACCGTTTATGAAATCGGCCGGGCCACTCTGCTCATGCCCGAATTTAACGACCCGGACAGCCTGCGCGCGGCCCTCCCCCAGGCAAAGAGGCTGGGCGGCCTTTCCAACCCCTTCGTCCATTTTGCATCCAGCTACGCCAAATGGTATAAACGACGCCAGAAAAAATTGACCGGTCAGAAATCCATCTCGCAGGGGTAATCACAACCCGCCTTTTCTAAAATCGCTGAGGAAAGTCAATATGAGTCGCAATACAAAAATCGTATTAGGCCTGCTGGGCGTTTTCCTCGTGCTGTGCATCTGCGCCGGTGCAGCAGGCGTGTTTTTATTTATCCGGGCCGGCCAGGCGCTGGATGAAGCCATGATCACTGACCCGCAGGATGCCGCTGAGGTCGGCAGCCGCATCGCCGATTACGACGTCCCGGATGGCTATACGCAGAGCGCCCTGTCCATGCTCGGCTTCGACATGGTCATGCTCACTTCGGAAGAGCAGAGCGATGCTTTCATCCTGATGATGCAGTTCCCCGATAACATCGACTTTGACCGCGAGCAGATGGAACAGCAGGTTCGTGCACAGGTCAACCGCCAGATGGGTTCCGTCGGTCTCGATCTCGATCCGGTTGAAATGCGCGATATGGAGATACGCGGCCAGCCGGTCCGCATGCAGGTCAGCGAAGGATCCTCTTCAGAAGGGGTCGAGTACCGGCAGTGGCTGACCGTTTTTCAGGGAAAAAGCGGCCCCACCATGCTGATGATCTCCGCTCCGGTGGAGCGGTGGGACGAACAGGCGATGGAGGCTTTTGTCGCCTCGCTGCGTTAAATAAATCAGCCCGGGATGCACTGCTCCCACGGCGGGCATCCCAGGCGCTGACCACAGGCCTGCTTATTAACTTACCTGCCGCTGAGGCAGTATGGTTCTCCGCCTAACGGCCTTCCCTGCGCCGCCCTGCTTTGAGTGTGTTCTGCAGGGCGGTCAATTTTTCCCACTCCCCCGCAGCAGCGAGCCGCGCCTGTTCCGGCCAGGTCACCGGGCTGACTATCGGCGGCATCCCGGCTGCTCCCAGAATGCGCTCCAGTTCTTCCACGCTGGTTTCCGCCAGCTGGCTGAAATTCTTGATTCCTGCAGCGCGCAGCACCGCCTCCGTCTTCGGGCCGATGCCTTCAATGCGCCTCAGGTTGTCCTCGACAGCCGCCTGTTCTTCAGCTGCGGCTGTTTGCTGCACGGCTTCCCGCCGCTCCGCAGCCGTGCGCTCCTCCACCACATACATCTGGGTTTCCGGTACGCCCCGGGTGCCGCCAGGCTCACGTCCTCTCCAGGCGGCCGGAGCTTCCTCCTGGCGCATGTCTTCAAGGCGGCGAATGATGATCAGGGCCAGGCCAGCCAGGAGGGCTGCCAGCGCCAGAATGATTCCATTCCTTTGTTTCACTTTACGATCTCCTTTTGAAGGGATGCAGTCCCCCTCAACGCGGTCCAGATTATTCCCTGTGCTGTATTTATTTTACCCTGAACTTGAAAGCAAACGAAAATGGGATGGGCCTGCCGGGCTCCATCCCATCTCTGCGATAACGATCCGTAAATGGTTATTCAGCTTGCTGTGAACCGCTCTCTGCTGATTTATTTTTTCCGAACCACAATCTCCACGGTCAGCCTGCCGCGGCCGTCTGCACCCAGGCGGAAGGTCTCGCCGTCGTCATCGGCAAGCAGCCAGATTCCACGGTGGTAGCCTTCCTCATCCGGGGCAATCAGGGTCACGGAAACATCGACCTCTTCTCCCGGTTTTACTTCCTTGCCGATGTCATTTTCCTTGCGCCCGTCCATTTTTTCGCCGCTGTCAAACACCAGGATGTAATCCTCGTTCCACGTGCAGTTGCCGATGTTGCGCACCCGCCAGGTCTTGGTAAATTTTTGGCCGGGCTTCATGGTTGTCCCGTCGGCGATGGTGACATCTTTTACAAAGGCAGCCGCGTTGCAGACATCCACCCGTACATCCTCGTCGCCTTCTTCGCCTGAACCGCCTGAGCCGCCGCTCCCCGGCAGCGGTGTAACCGAGGGCTGGGGTGTGAGCGTGTGCATGGGGGTGACGGAGATCACCGGTGTGCGTGTCGCCGTTGGCGTTTGCGTGGGTCCCAGCGTGGGCGTTATTGTGGGCATCAGGGTGGGCGTCGATGTGCTTGAGGGCAGCGGGGTCGGAGAGGCGGAGGCGGCCTCATCTGTTTGAATGGCTGCCATGGTCTGGGCGGCCAGCACGGCCACAGTCGCCTCGGTCAGCGGCCCGCCGGAAAGCGCGGTAACCGGGCTGCAGGCTGTCAGCCCGAGCAGCAGGCAGAGAACGAATAAGAGTAGGCGTCGAAATCCGGGTAGCATGCAGCAATCTCCTTCAGAGGGACAGGTTCAGGCCTCTCCGGACTATTATCATAGAAAGACCGGCTTCCCCGGCTATCAATCATGTAAGCACGCACTTACGGCCCCGTCAACTCCTGCCCTGTTTGAAAGGCTTCCGCACACAGCCCAGAAGTAAGGTTCCATCCATCTCCGAGATGTGCTACAATCTGCCCTATGAATTTCCAGATCGTCTTCATGGGATCTCCGGAGTTTGCTCTGCCCACACTCCGGGCCCTGGCGAAGGAATACAAAGTCACCGGTGTCGTCACCCAACCGGACCGCCCCGCAGGGCGGGGCAGGGACCTGACTCCCCCGCCGGTGAAAAAGCTCGCCGAAGAACTCGGTCTTCCCACCATACAGCCCCAACGCCTGCGTGATCCAGATGCCATGGATCAGCTCCGTGAATGGAATCCGGACCTGATCGTGGTTGCCGCATTTGGACAGATCCTGCGACAGGATGTGCTCAGCCTGCCTCGCTTCGTCTGCGTCAACGTCCACGCTTCCCTGCTGCCGCGCTGGCGCGGCGCGGCCCCCATCCAGGCGGCGATCCTTCACGGAGACGAGCAGACTGGCGTCACAATTATGTGCATGGACGCCGGTGTGGACACCGGTCCGATGCTCGCCCAGGCTCCAACCAAAATCCTGGAAACCGACACCGCCGGAACACTGAGTGCCCGCCTGGCAGAGCTGGGCGCCCAGCTCCTCATCCAGACTCTTCCGAAGTATCTGAGCGGCGAGCTGACCCCCACCGCACAGGATGACAGCCAGGCCACGTATGCCCCGATGCTGAAGAAGGAAGACGGCCTCTTAGACTTCAATCGGCCGGCGCAGGAACTGGCCCTGCGCGTGCGCGCCTTCAACCCCTGGCCCGGAACGTTCACCTACTGGGAGAACCAGGTTCTAAAAATTCACCGCGCACACGCAGTGCAGTCGACATCTCCAAAACCTGGAGCAGCCCTTATCCATGACGGGATGCCCGCTTTTGGAACGCTGGAAGGCCTGCTCGTGCTGGATGAGGTCCAGCCGGCCGGAAAGCGCCCGATGCCCGGCGAAGTGTTCCTGCGTGGGGCGCGTCATTGGGGTCAGGGTGCCTGACCGGACCTGCTTCCCTGTGCACTCCCCAGAACACAGAGACGAAGATGACTGAGGAAACTAAAAACTCATCGCCTGCATCCAGTCCTGTCGAGACGCCACCCGGCGGTGCAGGCGCAGATAACAGCAGCTCGCAAACGGAGCATCAATCCAGTCCGGACCTTTCAACAGGCGGCAGCCCGTTGAAGGCGTCTCCGGTTTCAGTTTACGACCGGCCTGCAGTACGCACGGGCGTCAATCTGCTCATGGTTGTGCTGGTGGCATTTACCGCCTATCTGCTCTGGCAGCGCTTCAGTCCCGTCAAACAGCAGGCGTCGGGGGCAGCTGCCGGTGCAGACAGCCTGGCCGGCAGCGCGCCGGAGGGTACCGCAGACCCCTCCCTGCTGCCTACTATGCCGCCCGTCTTTGATGCCTCGGTTGTGGGCATATCGCGCCGATCCAATCCGATTACCCTTATTCCCAACCGCCCGCGCACCGAGGTTATTAAGTACACCGTCAAAACCGGCGACAACCTGTTCGACATCGCTGAAGCGTACGGCCTGATGCCGGAAACCATTCTGTGGGGGAACTTCGAGCTGCTGCAGGACAACCCGCACCTGCTCTCACCCGGAATGGAACTGAACATACTGCCCGAAGACGGCACGTACTACCAGTGGAAAGAAGGCGACACGGTTGAAAAGGTCGCCGCGGAGTTCAATACAACGCCGGAAAAAATTCTGGAATTCTCAGGTAACAACATCGATCTGACCGATGATGATGACGGCACGTACGGGATTGAGCCAGGCACCTGGATCGTCGTCCCCGGCGGCTCGCGCCCGTTCCGCGATTGGGGTCCGCCGGCCATCAGCCGCGCCAATCCGGCCTCGGCTGCTTACTACGGCGCCGGTCACTGCGGTGAAGTCTACGAAGGACCGATTGGCTACGGCAGCTTCGTCTGGCCTACAGTCGACCGCACGATCTCCGGCTACCACTATTCGGCCGTGCACCGTGCTCTCGACATCGGCGGCTCGATGGGCAACGCCATCTTCGCTTCGGACAGCGGTGTGGTGGTTTACTCCGGCTGGAGTGATTACGGCTACGGGAATCTGATCGTGATCGACCACGGCAACGGCTGGCAGACGGCATATGCGCATCTCAGCAGCATCGCTGTGGGCTGCGGTCAGGGTGTCGGCCAGGGTCAGGTCATTGGCGGCCTGGGAAGCACCGGAAACTCCACCGGGCCCCACCTGCACTTCGAAATGATCTACAACGGCACCAAGCCCAACCCGATGGATTATCTGTATTGATCGACCCGGTGTTTCGTGAACTGCAGTTCACGAAACACCATTTTTTCAAGGCTGAAACGTGGACACCCAGCACAGCAATCGCCTGAACATTCTCAGTTTTGGCGCCGGTGCGATCGGCACCTATATCGGCGGCAGTCTGCTCCTCAAAGGTCATCGGGTGGTGTTCCTGGAAAGGCCCGAAACGGCTGCCGAACTGCGCAGCCGCGGGCTGCGCCTGGAACTCGAGGACGGTGAGCACAAAATCCCCGCCCCACAGGCCGCCGCCAGCCTGGAAGAAGCCCTGCAGCAGGGCCCGTTTGATGCGGCGTTGTTCGCGCTTAAATCCTTCGACACGCAGAACGCCCTGCAGGATATGCAGCCCTTTGCGAAGGAGATGCCGCCCGTCCTCTGCCTGCAGAACGGCGTCGAAAACGAAGCGGCCATCGCCCGTGTGCTGGGTCCCGAAAAGGTGATCCCCGGGACGGTCACCAGCGCCGTCCGCCGCCAGGCCGCCGGCGACGTGGTTCTGGAGCGCCTGCGCGGCGTCGGCATCGCTTCCGGACACGAGCTGGCTCCCCATCTGGTCGATGCTTTTAATGAAGCCGGTCTGAACGCACGCCTGTACGCACGCGCCGCAGACATGAAGTGGTCCAAAATGCTCACCAACCTGCTGGCCAATGCCACAGCGGCGATCCTGGATATGACCCCGGGCGAGATTTTCGCCCTCCCGCAGCTCGCGCGCCTGGAGGTTTTGCAGCTGCGCGAAGCGCTGCAGGTGATGCAGGCGCAGCGGATCCAGACCGTGGATCTGCCCGGCACGCCGGTGCGCGCCCTGGCCTTTGCGGTGCGCAGCCTGACCCCTGCGATTGCACGCCCGCTGCTCAAAAACGCCATCGCCGGCGGGCGCGGTGGAAAAATGCCCTCGTTTCACATTGACCTGCACAGCGGGCGCGGGAAAACCGAGGTCGACTATCTCAACGGCGCCGTGGTGCGCTTCGGAGAGCAGCACGGTGTCCCTACGCCGGTCAACCGCACGCTGTGCGAGATCCTGATCGCCATGGCAGCCGGGGAAATCCCGCTCAGCGAGTATACCCGAAAGCCGGAAAAGCTGCTCGCCCGGTTGAACGAATACACAAAGTAAAACCCTCGCCCCAGACAGGGCGAGGGTTTTCGTATACGTAGTTAGCGGGACGCTGACGGCCGCGGATTTCGCAGATGAACGCGAGTTTTCTCTCCCCAGCGAGTGCCCCCAGGCCGCTTCGGCACCTGCCTCCATCAATCGGTCACGGCATCCGCTGCAGCCAGCACGCCGGGATCACGCCTGCTCCTCAGAAGTGATCACCTCATAAAACAGCGGCAGCGGATCCACCGGCGCATCGCTCCACTGCACCGCTTCCAGCAGCCGCTCACGGGCCAGGTCAACATCACCCTCGCGGTGGGCGTGGATGGTGAACAGCGTCTCGCCCTCCTGCACCTGCTCCCCCACCTTCTTATAAACCATCACCCCGACGGCATGGTCGATGGGGTCGCCTTTCTTCATCCGCCCGCCGCCCAGCAGCACGGCGGTCTCGCCCACCATCCGGGCATGGATCTGGCGCAGGTAACCGCCGCGCGGCGCCGGCACGTCGACCTGGATCGGAGCTGCCGGCAGGCGGTCAGGATCGTCCACCGCTTCGACATCCCCACCCTGGGCGCGGACCAGCACACGGAACTTCTCCCAGGCACTCCCGCTGTCGATCGCCTGGCGCGCCATCTCACGGCCTTCCTTTTCATGTGCAGCTTTCCCGCCCAGCGCCAGCATATGACCGGCCACCACCAGGCAGTGCTCGCGAAAATCCTGCGGCCCGCCGCCGTGCAGGGTCTGAATGGCCTCGCGCGTCTCCAGCGCGTTGCCCACCGCATGGCCCAGCGGCTGGTTCATATCGGAGAGCAGCGCCACAGCTTTGCGGTTGGCCAGCCGTGCGATCGAGGTCAGCAGCCGGGCCAGGCTGCGCGCTTCTTCGAGGGTCTGCATAAAGGCGCCTAACCCCACCTTCACGTCCAGCACGATGGCCTGAGCCCCGGCAGCGATCTTTTTGCTCATCACCGAAGAGGCGATCAGCGGAATCGAAGGAACGGTAGCTGTCACGTCACGCAGCGCATACAGCTTGCCATCGGCCGGGGCCAGATCAGCGCTCTGTCCGGTCAGCACCAGGCCCGTTTCTTGCAGCTGGGCGATAAACTCCGCTGTGGACAGGTCAGTGCGGTAGCCCGGAATGGCCTCCAGTTTATCCAGCGTCCCGCCGCTGAACCCCAGTCCGCGGCCCGACATCTTTCCCACGGGAAGGCCGCAGGCTGCCACTGCCGGCTCAACAACCAGTGTGGTTTTATCGCCCACGCCGCCGGTGGAATGCTTGTCCACGGCCATCGGCACCACCTGCGACAGGTCGAGCTGCTCTCCGGATGCAGCCATCGCCAGGGTCAGATCGGTGGTTTCGCGATCGCTCAACCCATTCAGCATCACAGCCATGGCCCAGGCGGCCGCCTGGTAATCGGGGATTTCGTCGCGCGTATAGCCCTGGATAAAAAAGTCGATTTCTTCACGGGTCAGCTCCTGCCGGTCGCGTGTTTTGGCAATAATGTCGACTGCTCTCATTTGCAGTTCCTTTCCTGTTCTTAGGTGTGCACGTTAAGTAGAATCAATTATAGCTCGAACAAAAATGCGAACATTTTTCTCCTGTTACATCTTCGCATTTAGGCGTAAAATGCGTGGAATTACAAATTATAGCTTTCCTCAGGCACAAACCATCGTTCTCCCTGCACAGGCCTGGCACGGCTGCCGGTGCCTTTTGTTTAATTACGAAAAAAGAAAAACATCAGAAGAGTTTATCCTAATTTT
Organism: Chloroflexota bacterium; assembly: GCA_012516075.1. Classification (GTDB taxonomy): domain Bacteria; phylum Chloroflexota; class Anaerolineae; order Anaerolineales; family UBA4823; genus JAAYXE01. The sequence continues at coordinate 14,069 of JAAYXE010000186.1, forward strand.
ATGGTAGTCCTTTAGTACCATCGATATAATCGTAGATAATAGCAGGAATTGTCGCAAAGATAACGATTTTTACACATTGTTTTGGCAAATCACATCATGGACGGCATTTTCAGTGTGTTTCTCCTCATCGCAGCAGTCCTTCCGCTCTCCTGCGCTTTCATCCTCTGGAGCCGCAGATCCGGCCGGGCTTCCATCTCGCTGTCGCTGCTCCTGTTTACAGCGGCCATGTGGGCTGCCGTGTACGCTCTCACTCTGACCACCCCTGCGGTCATCCAGCCCGAAGACTGGCGCATTATCGAGATCTGCCTTTCTGCCGTCCTGATGGCGCTGTGGATGACCAGCGTGCTGGAGAGTCTGCCTGCTTTTCGATCCTTCCCCAGATGGGCCGCCGTGCTGATCCTGGCCGAAGCCCCGCTGCTCATCCTGCTGGCTCTCACCAATCCGCTTCACGGGTTGATCTGGAAGAACAGCGGTGCTGCAGCCGGCTTCGGAACATTCTACTGGTTTCATCTGGTGTTTGTGCATCTGACGACTGCCGGTGGGATTGTACTGTTAATCAGCGACCCCGCGCTGAACCGGTCCACTGGCTTGAAAAGACTGTTCCTGTCGATTGCCTGCATCCTGGTACCCGGATTTTACAGCTTCCTGCTGCTGACCGGAATGCAGGTATATCCGGACGCCAATCTCACACCCATTCTGATAATCCTGGCCTGTCCGGTTCTCGCCTGGCAGATCAACCATCTGGACCGGCGGAAGGTTTCAGCGGCATATAACGCTATTATCCTGGACAATATTCAGGATGAGGTGCTGATCCTGAACAATGAGCGCCGCATTGTCGCTGCAAATCTGTCTTTCCTCAATCAAATTCAGAGCACCGAGGCGGCCATCCGCGGGAAAACCATCAAAGATGTGCTCCCCGACTGGGAACCGGCCGTATCCCGCCATCTGGAAGCCGGTGATATGAGTTTCGAGATGGAGCTCGGAGATGAAGAACCGCACCAGTATCGCGAGGTGCGCGCATTTCCACTGCTGGATAATAACCGCCGCATCGGCACTGTGATGCTCACCCAGAACATCACCGCTCGTAAACTGGCGGAAAAGCAGCTGCGCCAGAATCTGAAGGAAACCCAGGCGCTCTACCGGATCAGCCAGCTCGCCACCCGGCCAACCAGCCTCGAGGTAATGCTGCAGTCTCTGGTCAACTGCGTGGTTGATACCCTGGATGCGAACTGGGCGCTGCTGGTCACGCTGGATCTGGAGCAGAAAAAGATCCTGAACTTCTACCGCAGCGGACCCGGCGCGGAGAATGTGGACGTCTCCAGCTATGAGGAGCTGATGGACGGGCTGAGCGGCGTCGCTGTGACCACGATGAAACCGCTGCTCTCAGAAAAAGGGCAGCCCGATGAGCGCGAGACGCCGCATGTGCGCCAGAAGCGGGAATCCCGCCAAACAGGCTGCATCATGGTCGCTCCCCTGATCTATCAAAACCGGGTTCTGGGGACCATTACCGCTGCCAACCGTGAAGACCAGCGCAACTTCACCCGAAAAGAGCTGGAGATGCTGGCAGCCCTGGCCAATCAGGCCGCAGTCGGCGTGGAAAACGCACGCCTCCTGGAGTCCGAGCGCCGCCAGCGCAACCGGGCGGAGACCCTGAGCGAGGTAGCCAGCACGCTCACCACCAGCCTGAGCCAGGAACAGCTCATCGATTTGATCCTGGATCAGATCTCCAGAGTGCTGGAATACGACAGCGCCTCTCTGATGCTCTTCCAGGGTGATCTGCTGAAAATCGCCGCTTACCGCGGCAGACAGTCCATCCAGCCCGTGATCGACGCATCCACACTGATCAAGCTGGACCATATCCAGAAGGTTTTACGCGAGAAAACTCCTTACATCATCGCCGACACGTACAAAGATCCAGGCTGGGTGCACGATACGTTCTCCGCCCGGATCCGCTCCTGGCTGGGGGTCCCCCTGCTGGGCAAAGAAGGGGTTATCGGAATACTGAACCTGGATAAAGAGCAGATAGACTATTACACCTCCGAAGACTCCCAGATCGCCATGGCGCTGGCCAACACAGCGGCAGCCGCGCTGGAAAACGCCCGCCTTTATGAATCGGCACAGAAGCGGGCCCAGGAAGCCGAGACCCTGCGTCAGGCCACCAGCGTCATCCTCAGCACCCTGAACGCCGATGAGGCCATCGAGCAGATTCTGGAACAGTTAGATCAGGTCGTTCCGTTCGACAGCGCCTCGGTGCAGCTGCTGGACGACGATTACCTGGAAGTGGTCGGCGGACGGGGATGGAGCTTCCCTGAACGGGTAATCGGTATGCGCTTCAAAGTCCCGGGTAACAACCCCAACACGCTGGTGATTGAAACCCGGCAGCCGTTGATCATCGACGATGCCTGGAATGAGTTCACGGACTTCGAGATGAACGATCCGGATCACACGATCCGCTCCTGGATGGGTATCCCTCTGATGGTACAGGACCAGCCCATCGGCATGATCACACTGGATAAGAACGTACCTCACTTCTACACCCCGGATAATATCCGCATGGCGCAGGCCTTTGCCGATAAGGTGGCGGTCGCGATCGAAAACGCCCGCCTGTACCAGTCTGCCCGGGAAGCAGCACAGCGCAGCGCAGTGCTGCACCAGGTATCCCAGGAGATCGTCGCCGTTTCCGCCAGCCCGGAGACCATATACCAGTCGATCCACAACGCTGCCCGGCGGCTTATGCCCAGCGAGGCATTTGTCATCACCCAGATTGACCCGAGCGGCGAATGGATCAACGCACCCTATCTGGTCGACTATACCGGAAGGGCCGAAATCTCACGCATCCCCAAAGACCAGGGGCTGAGCGGATATGTGATCGCTACCGGTGAATCGGTGCTGATCGGCGACGTTCACGAGGAAATCGAACGGGCCGAATCAATCCTGGGCCGGGCGATCCGGTTCGGAGGCGAGCACGAGGTGCTCTCTCTGCTGGCGGTCCCCATGCGGCTGGCTGGCCGCACCGTGGGGATGATCTCCGCACAGAGCTATAAAACCCACAATTACACCGAGGAAGACTGCCACCTGCTGGAGATGCTGGCATCGTATGCAGCTATCGCCCTGGAGAACCACCGCCTCTTCAAAGAGGTGAAGAGCCTGGCCATCACCGATTCGCTGACCGAAATCAATAACCGCCGCCAGCTCTTCGCGCTGGGGCAGCGTGAGTTCAGCCGTGCCGCACGCTTTGGCCGTCCGCTCTCTGTCGTTATGATCGACATCGACCACTTCAAGAAGGTCAACGACACCTTCGGGCATGCCGCTGGCGACCGGGTTCTGCGGCACCTGGCCCAGGTGTTGAAACAGAATGTGCGCGAAATCGATGTGCTGGGACGCTATGGTGGGGAAGAGTTTGTGGTTGTGCTGCCCGAGACCGAGCTTTCGGTAGCCTACTCTATGGCCGACCGTGTGCGCCGGAAGGTGTTCAATGCCTTCTCGACGCCAGAGTTTGAAGATATGCAAATCTCCGTCAGCATTGGTGTGGCAGAGATGCGGCCCGATACACCCGATCTGGCAGCGGTGATCGAACGCGCGGATCAGGCCCTCTACCAGGCCAAGGGCAGCGGCCGCAACCGCGTCGTCTGCTGCTAATCCAGGTCCGCCAGCCGGCGGGCCTTCTCCCAGATCTCTGTAAACATAGCCTCAGTCAGGCGTCCGGTCTGTGTATTCTGCCGGCTGGGATGATAAGACGCAACGATCCAGGGTAGTCCCTCGCCCAGCGAGTAGACTGCCCCGTGCGCAAATTTTAAGCGCGGGATATTCGCGCCCCGGCTGCGGTAGATGCGCAGGCAGTAATCAAACGCAATCTGACCGAGGGCCACGATCACACGCACATCTCCGATCAGGTCGATCTCTCTTTCCAGAAACGGAAGGCAGTTTTGAATTTCTGCCGGGAAAGGCTTATTGTCCGGAGGCGCGCAGCGGGCCACGGCGCCGATGAACAACCCTTTCAACTGCAGTCCATCGTCGCGGCTGCGCGCCGTGGGCTGGTTGGCGAAGCCGGCCCTGTGCAGGGCGCGAAACAGGAATTCGCCTGAACCATCCCCGGTGAACATGCGCCCGGTGCGGTTGGCGCCGTGAGCTCCGGGCGCCAGCCCTACCACCAGCACGCGCGCCTGCCGGTCACCAAAACCGGGTACCGGCCTGCCCCAGTAGACCTGGTCACGGTACGCGCGCCGGCGAGTGCGCGCCACTTCTTCCCGCCAGGCCACCAGGCGCGGACAGCGCCGGCAGCCAACGATTTCCTTCTCCAGGTCTTCCCAGGCCAGTCTCAGGTCTTCATCCATAACGTTCGTTCTTTCCAGGGGTAGGCGTTTGATTGCTGGCGGTACCAGGCGGGGTCATAAAATCAGCATTGCATCGCCAAAGGAGTAGAAACGAAAGCCGTGCGCTTTGGCGTACTCATAGGCGTTCAGAATGCGCTCTCGCCCGGCAAAAGCGCTGACCAGCATGATCAGTGTGGACTGCGGCAGATGGAAATTGGTGATCATGGCGTCCACGACTTTAAACGGATAACCAGGCAGAATGAATAGATCGGTAGGCCCTTCGATTGGCGCCACCGCCTGCCCGGGTCCGGCTGCCCGTGCGGCCGATTCCAGCGTGCGCACGCTGGTGGTGCCCACGGCTATGATCCGCCCGCCTTTTTCCCGGGTCTGGTTAATTTTCGCAGCTGTCTCCGCCGTGACCTGACACCACTCGGTATGGATGGTGTGTTCCTGCGGGTCGTCCTCGGTTACAGGAGCGAAGGTGTCCAGCCCGACATGCAGGGTCACCGTGGCCACACCGACGCCCTGAGTGCGCAGTTCATCCAGGAGCCGGGTTGTGAAGTGCAGGCCGGCTGTAGGCGCCGCGGCTGAGCCCGGATTGCGCGCAAAGACCGTCTGGTAGCGTTCGGGATCCTGCAGCGGGGTGTGAATGTAGGGCGGCAGGGGCACCTGACCGCTGCGCTCCAGGGTTGCCTCGACGGATCCCGAGAAACGCACCAGACGCCGGGAGCCGCCCAGGTCGGCAATGATCTCCGCCTGCGCGCCGCCGTCCACCTCCAGCGCCCGCCCCGGACGCAGGCCTTTGCCTCCTACCAGCGCCTCCCAGATACGGGGCTCCTGCTGGCGCAGCAGCAGCAGTTCCACCTTCCCGCCGGTGTCCTGTTTGCGGGCATGCAGCCGCGCCGGGATGACGCGCGTTTCATTCAGCACCAGCAGATCGCCGGAGTTCAAGTAAGCGCCAATCTCGCGAAATATGCGCTCTTCCAGTTCCCCGGTGCTGCGGTTCAGCACCAGCAGGCGCGCTGCATCACGCGGTTCAACCGGCGTTTGGGCAATGTATTCAGGCGGCAGGTCATAATCGAAGTCGGATGTTTTCAAAGTTGAGCTCTGGGAATAGGGCGGCGCGCGCAGGCAGTGCAGACCCGGGCAGCCGCGCGCACTTCAGCGGTTAAGCAGGCGGACGATGACGTTCAGTACGATTGTCAGCAAAAGCGAAAGGATGATTGAAGAGGCCAGGGGGAATAAGCAGGTGAAATTTTCATTCTGGATGCGAATATCCCCGGGCAGCCTGCCCAGCGGCAGGTTGACGCGCGCTGCCAGGTAGGCGATCCCGCCCAGCACAATGAATGTAATTCCCAGAATCAACAGAATGCGGGCAATCTGCATCATCTCAGAACAGCCTCCCCTGCTGTCCATCCTGTTGATACGGAAGATTCAGGTGTTCGTAAGCCCGGCGGGTGGCTACGCGTCCCTGCGGGGTGCGTTCCAGAAAACCCAGCTGCATCAGGTAGGGCTCGACCACATCCATGATCGTGTCCTGCTCTTCGCTGATCGAGGCTGCGATCGTGCTCAAACCCACCGGACCGCCGTTGTACTTCTCAATGATCGTGCGCAGCACCCGCCGGTCCATCTCGTCCAGGCCCAGCGTGTCGACATCGAGCAGATTGAGCGCCTCCTCAGCCACGGGACGGGTGATGGTCCCATCGGCGCGCACCTCGGCATAATCACGCACCCGGCGCAGCAGGCGTAAAGCCACGCGCGGGGTGCCGCGCGCCCGCCGGGCGATTTCATCCACCCCTTCCGGTTCAGCTTCCACACCCAGCACGCCCGCCGCCCGCCGTACGATCTCGTGCATGGCTGGCAGATCGTAGAAGTTCAGACGGTACACCGCACCGAAGCGTGCCCGCAGGGGAGCGGTCACCAGGGCCAGACGCGTGGTGGCGCCGATCACCGTGAAGCGCGGCAGCTTCAGGCGGATCGACCGGGCGGAGGGCCCTTTCCCGATGATGATGTCGAGCGCAAAATCTTCCATCGCCGGGTAGAGCACTTCTTCAATGGCCCTGCCCAGGCGGTGAACTTCATCGATAAACAGGACATCGCCGGCGCGCAGGTTGGTCAGGATCGCTGCCAGGTCGCCGGGCCTTTCGATGGCCGGGCCGGCGGTGATCTTGATGTTCACGCCCATCTCGTTCGCCAGGATGTGGGCGATGGTCGTTTTACCCAGCCCCGGCGGGCCGTACAGCAGCACATGGTCCAGCGGTTCTTCCCGCTGCCGTGCGGCCGCGATCAGGATCGCCAGATTCTCCTTTACCCGGTCCTGGCCGATCAGGTCTGCCAGGGATTTCGGGCGCAGGGACTGGTCCAGCCGGTCTTCGGGCTGCGGCTGGGGGTTGACAAGGCGTTCACTCGGGTCGGTCATAGAAAAGATTATAACCTCTCGCCCGGAAAACGTAAAAGGAGGGACATATTTCCCCAGAAACCGCTATAATTCAAGTATTCTTACTCGGGAGTCCATTCATGTCCAACGTATTTGCCTCTAAACACCCCCTGGTCCTCCACAAAGTCACAAAACTTCGCGATGTCAAAACCGAACCTAAAAAATTCCGCGAGCTGGTGCGTGAGATCGCCGCGCTGCTCACCTATGAAGCCACCGCCGACCTGCTCGTGGAACCACGCCAGGTCCAGACGCCGCTGGCCGTCGCCAGCGGGGCCGAACTGCAGGAGAAAATCGGGCTGGTCCCCATCCTGCGCGCCGGTCTGGGAATGGTTGAAGGCGCGTGGGGCCTGATGCCCTCCGCCGAGGTCTGGCATATCGGCCTGTACCGTGACGAAAAAACGCTCAAACCTGTCGAATACTACAACAAACTGCCGGTAGAGCCCACCGTATCGGTCTGCCTGATCCTGGACCCGATGCTGGCGACGGGCGGTTCCGCCGTGGCTACCGTTGATGTGCTCAAGCGCTGGGGGGTGAAAAAGATCAAGTTCGTTGGCATTATTGGTGCTCCGGAAGGCATTCGCCTGATGCAGGAGCACCATCCAGAAGTCCCCATTCACCTGGCAGCCATCGACGAAGGACTTAACGACAACGCCTACATCCTGCCCGGCCTGGGAGATGCAGGCGACCGGCAGTTTGGGACCGGATAATGGCACTGCCCCGGGTTCTGCGCACGAAAATCACGCCCCCGCCGCTGAACCCGCGCGCATTACCGCGTCCACGCATCCAGCAGGTGCTGCAGGAAGCGCTGCAGCACCGCCTGACCATCGTCCAGGCCGGCGCTGGTTACGGGAAGAGCACCGCTCTGACAGCGCTGGCTGCCAGCCACCAGCCGTCCATCTGGTACCAGATGACCGGGGACGACGCCGATGTGCTGGTCTTCCTGCTGCATCTCTGCCATGCCACACACCTGGCTCTCCCCGACCTGGAAGAACTTCCGGTTGCGTTCCTTGAATCCTGGGACGGGACGCGCGGCCCGCTGCCGGCCTCCGCGGTCGTAGACCAGTACATCAACGCCCTGGCCGGTTCGCTGCCAGCGCCCACGCTGCTGATCCTGGACGATATCCACCTGGCCGCAGAAGCCAGCGATATTTCCCTGCTGCTCGACCGGCTGATCGGCCTGGCGCCTCACTCTCTGCACATCATTCTGGCGGGGCGCCCGCCGATCCAGCTCCCCAACCTGTCGCGCTGGCGCGCCCAGGGCGAAGTGCTGGTGATCGACCAGTCGGACCTGGCCTTTACCGCCGCCGAGGTCGCCTCCCTGTTTGCCACCCACTACGGCTACGAACTGACCCCGGATGAGATCAGCGAACTCATAACCGCCACAGAGGGCTGGGCGATCGCGCTGCAGATGATCTGGCAGAGCCTGCGCAGCGGCTCCTCCGCCACGCTGGATGAAGCGCTGCTGCACCAGGCCAGCTCGCTGGACAGCCTGTTCGAGATCCTGGCCGGCGAAGTGTTCGCCCGCCAGCCGGCCGACGTGCAGGATTTCCTGCTGCGGTCGGCCGTGCTGCACGAGATGACCCCCGAAATCTGTGATGCCCTCTGTGATGCCCCGCACGGCAGCTCCACCGCCATGCTGGCTTATCTGCGCCGGCAGGATCTTTTTGTCACGGAGACCGGCGGCGGCAGCCTGCGCTACCACCATATCTTCCACGGTTTTCTGCGCCAGCTCGCCTCGCCGGAACAGCGCCGGGAGTGGAACCTGCGCGCCGCAGCCTTTTTCCAGGAACGCCAGGACCCCGACACCGCCATCTTTCACCTGCTGCAGGCCGGGGATCCGGCGGCAGCAGCCTCTCTGCTTGATTCGTACGGCCCCCAGCTCCTGGCATCTGGCCGGCTCGATTCCCTGAAAGGCTATCTGGACGCCATCCCGCCGGATGTGCTCCAGCAGCACCCGGCGCTGCTCTATTACCTGGGCGACCTGGCCCGCCTGCACAGCCGTTTTCAGGAAGCCCTGGGCTGGTACCAGCAGGCCGGCAGCCTGTGGCAGGCGCGCAGCCAGCCCGAAGGGGTGGCGCGCGCTCTGCGCGGCCAGGCGCGCGTCTATCTCGACACGGTCAACCCGCGCCGGGCTGAAGAACTGCTCCAGGAGTCGATCCGGGTCAGCGATGAGATGGAAGGGCGCGAATCCCAGGCACGCCTGTACGAACTGCTGGCCGAGAACCGCCTCAACGCCGGCCGCCCGGACGAAGCCGAGCGGCTGCGCCAGCAGGCCGCTGCCCTGCGCGCGGAAGGTCCGTCCGATTCCCAGCTCCTCTACCGGGTGCTGCTGCGCACCGGCCGCCTGGACGAGGCCCGCCGTAAGCTGGAAGAGCAGCTCCAGGCAGAGCGGCGTGAACCTGTGCACACCCCGCGCGCTCACCGCGAGACTCTGCTGCTTCTCTCGCTGGTCTACGCCATGCAGGGCCAGGCCCGGCAGGCCTACCAGATGGCGCAGGAGGGCACCCAGCGCGGCGTAGAGCTGGCCTCTCCTTATATCACCGCGGTTGGTCACATGCGCCAGGGCCATGCGTTGATGCTGATGCCCGCTCCGGACCGCTATATACAGGCGCAGCAGCATTATCAGGAGACGGTTCGCATCTCGCAGATGGTCTCCGTGCCGCGCCTGCTGGTAGAGTGCTACTGGGGGCTGTGCCGGGCTGCCGGCTACCAGGGCGACCTGGTCCAGGCACAGGACACGGCACAGCGCGGCATTGAGATCGCCAGCCAGGCCGGAGATGAATGGATCGCCTCACAGCTGCGCCTGACTACAGGCGCCAGCTTCACCCTCGCCGGGCGCTACGAAGCCGCACAGGACTGGTTGAATAGAGCCCTGCTTGGCTTTGAAGAGTGCAGCGACGCCTTCGGCCGCTGCGTGGCGCGCCTGTGGTTGTGCCTGCTGTGGTTCCGGCAGAAGCAGCATTCTCTGCTGGCCCAGACTCTGCCCGATGTTCTGGGCAGCTGCCGCGAGCAGGGCTACGATTTTCTGTTCACCCGGCCCACCCTGCAGGGTCCGCCGGACGAGCGGATGCTGGTCCCGCTGTTGATCTTCGCCCGCGACCAGGGCTGGGAGAGCCGCTACGCAGCCCGCATGCTGGAGGCGCTTGGGCTGCCGGGGATCCAGCTCCACCCGGGCTATCAATTAAAGGTGTACACCCTGGGAGGCTTTCAGGTATGGCGGGGCGCGGAGCAGATCCCCACCAACGGCTGGCGGCGGGAGAAAGCCCGGCACTTATTCCAGATTCTGATCACCCAGCGCCAGGCGCCTCTCGACCGTGACCAGTTGATCGAATATCTATGGCCGCAGGTCGATCCTGTCACGGCCGGACGCAATTTCAAGGTCGCCCTGAATACCCTTTACCAGGTGCTTGAACCGGGGCGTGAGCCGGGCAGCGAATCGGCTTATATTGTTCGTGACGGCACGGTGTACAGCCTGCGCCCTGGGGCCGACCTGTGGCTGGATGCCCAGGCTTTTCAGGATGCCGTCCGCCGCGCCGACAGCGCCGCCGCTTCCCCGGAAGAACAGCTGCCGCTGCTGCAGCAGGCGCTGGATCTGTACAACGGCGAGTACCTGCCGGACGCCCGCTACGAGACCTGGGCGGCCGCTGAACGCGAGCAGCTCAGCGTGCAGTTCCTGCGCATCGCCGACCGCCTGTCCGAGCTGCTGCTGCAGGCCGGGCGCAGCGAAGAATGCATTGAAACCTGCCAGCGCATCCTGGCGCAGGACAACTGCTGGGAGCGCGCCTACCGCCACCTGATGATGGCCTTCGACCGCCTGGGAGATCACGGACAGGTGGCGCGCACCTACCAGCGCTGCATGCAGACGCTGCGCGAGGAGCTGGACGTCGACCCATCGCCGGAGACCGCAGCCCTGTACCGGCGCCTGACCGGCCAGGATCGCTGACGCAGATCCTGGAATTAGCGAAGCGGCACGCGTTTCTGCGTGCCGTTTTTTCGCGCCCATTGAACCACCGAAACACTGAAAGAATTGAAACGCCGAAGCTCACCCGGTTGGCTACCTGGACGGAACGAGCATTCATGCCGTCAGGCACATACACGCGTGCTCCACGGGTTTAGTAATAGATATTTCTCTGTAACGGCACAGCGCAGCGGTGAGATCCGGATCCCTGTCCATCTGTGTCCCAACCCAAATACATCTGCCTGCACGCAGGACTGCCGGGCCGGATTCATTCCCCCGTTATCACGCGATTAAGATGCTTTTGCCCGACTAAGAATCTGCCCATTTGCTAACATTGTGTGGGTTCCCATTTTCCAACCCACGGCTTCTGCAGGACAACCAATAAACCTCACTGAATATCGTAGTCAGTGTTTACTCCTGAGGCGATTGTGCATGAGCTTCATGCCGTAAATTTAAGATCCGATTGGAGGAGATAATGAGGTTCCGTTCACTATTGTTTATCTTACTGGCAGCGGCCCTGGTACTGTCGGCGTGCCAGCCTGCCCCCGCCGCCCCGA
>JAAYXE010000021.1 GCA_012516075.1 Chloroflexota bacterium
CGCCTGGGCCGGGCTGGGAGCGCCCGGCGGGGGCAGCAGTGAACCCACAGCCTGGCCGCGGCCTACGGCGAAGGTGACGCTCCCCTGGGTGATATGCCCGTCTACGGTGGAGCGAGCCTGCCAGATGACACTGTAAGCGCCCGCGGGCAGCACCGGAAGGTCTAACAGCAGCACCAGAGGGTCATCCTCTGCCACACGGCCGGGACCTTCCACCACCACCTGGTTGTGGGCGTCCACGAGCCGGGCGCGCGTGAAACCGGGGTCCAGGGGCTCACTGAATTCCAGCCGTACCTGAGTGGGTGCCTGGTCGAGTACGGCTCCAGTCTCAGGGATCGAACGCAGCAGGCTGGCATGCGCCCTGACCGGCAGAGTGGGCGCCAGGACGAAGCAGAACAGGAGGAGCCCGGTGACTGCGCGCAGCCACTTTCGAAATCGACTTTTGGTATAAGGATTCATGATCCGGTACGGCCCGCGGGCTGCAGGACCAGCGGGGTAGTCGTATGTTTCAGGACGGGTTTTGCCGCGCAGGGCGCAGACTGCGCAGAGCTACCAGCAGCGCAGCCAGCCCCAACAGCAGGCCGAGCCCTCCAACCAGCAGGGCGATCTGGGCCATGCGGGCGGCGGAAGCGCTGCTTTCCAGCAGCTCGCTGCCGGACGGCTCCGCACCCGGGAAGGAGACCACCGATTTGGGCTGGATCGAGCTGAAGGTTTCCGGTCCGCTGGTCATGGAGACGTCAACCGGCGTGTCTGCGATCATTCCGAAGATATGCCAGGTGTAATCGCCGGCCTCGGTGGGCAGAAAATCGGCAGTGTAGGCGCCTTCTTCGCCGAATCGGGGCTGCAGGGGAAGCTCTTTCACCTGTCCGCCGAAAATGATCTCCGCGCGCAGGGTGCTCTCCAGGCCGGTGATTCTTTCACCGCTGGCGACATGTGTGACGCGCAGATCCAGTCCGTTCGGCTCGCCCTGATAGGCGGGTTCATTACGGAAACCAATCACGAGTTCATAATCACCTGCCTGGACATGTCCGTGTGCGCGTGCAGACAGGGTAGGGGCAGCGATCAGCAGTAATGCAAAGGCAAACAGCAAAATCCGCCAGGATTTCATTGATCATTCCTTTCTTGTCTGGTAGTTATTCTTATGTACGATGGGTGGAAGGAATTAGATGTGAGCGAAGCGCTTTGGAGGCGGAGGTTCAACAGGCTGCTGCCAGCCCCTGGAAAAAGGACCGGATTCTACAAAGGGAAGGAAGATCTGCACATTGAAGAGCACCGCCAGCAGCACGCTGGCAGGCAGTAACACCACGGCCTGTAAGGGTACAGGCTCGCTGCTGGTTTGATCAAAAAGATAATCGTGGGAATGCGGTGAACGGGCATGCGCGGCGCTGAAATGAATGTGCTCGCGGCAGGGATCGGCCTGCAGCCAGCATGGGGGCAGGCCGGGTGGGGTGAGGGCAATATATAAGGCCCAGAGGGTGAAGAATGCTGTGCTGCGCCAGCGCTGTATAAAGGACATAGTCGATGAATTATATCCTATTAGCAGGACAGGAAATGCCCCCGTACGATTTTTTGAACGCCGGATTTCTATTTCCGCTGCGGCTTTCTTACGCGCCCCCCAGAACGAAAATGAGAGGAATACCCCCAAAGGAAAGATTGCTGATGAAATGGGCGAAAATGAGCGGCACAAGGCGGCCATGGCGGTGGGCGATGAAACCGGCGCCCAGGCCCCAGAGGAAGAAGCCCACGGCATATGCCAGCACAGCCTGCAGGGTGACGGCGAAGCTCATATGCTGCAGCCCAAATCCGGCGGAGGTGATCAGAATCCCGGCCCAGGTGCTCCCAGAGGCGGCAATCAGGCGCGGCTGCGCATAGCCGCGGTACTGGAGTTCTTCCACCAGCGGGTTCAGCAGGGGGAAGGCCACCGCGCTGACCAGAGCCAGCCAGGCTGGCAGCTCGATTGAAAAATCAGCCTCGCCCACGAACATCTCTTCAAAGCTCTCAAACGCGCTTCCTCCATAGATGGCCAGCATGACGGCGAAGATGCCGGCCAGCAGCAGGGCGCCCAGCAGAAAAGACCACAGAAGCCCCCAACCCAGATCTCTCAGCAGCCGCTGCGCGCTGAACCCGACCGGCTCCCACAGGTTGAAGCCCTCGACACGCGCTCGCCAGGCGAGCAGACCCAGACAGAGCAGGTTGATCACGGTCAGGGTGAGCGTCGACCAGGCCAGTCCGGCAGCCGGACCGACTGGCTGACCTGCCTGCGTATAGGCGAGGATGGCGATCGCGCTGCCTGCCAGGACCAGGGGGAGACGAATAAAAGCCATGACCAGCGGCCAGCGCCAGTGAGGCTTTGTGGTTTGAACCTGTGGGACTGCAGAAATTTGATCTTTCATCTCGCCCTTCCTGAACAGGTAATGGACCTGCACGCTCTAGCGGATAAAGACGGAGTTTCTCACCGGGAAGCGGTTATCGAAGATCACCGGCACGCCTTCTCCCGCCAGCACATCCCCGGCACCGCCTTTTATGGCGTGGATGTGCAGATGAGGTTCGCTGGTGTTTCCAGAATTTCCGACCCGTCCCAGGGGCTGGCCGGTGGTGACCGTGTCTCCCGCCTGCACGAGGAGACTGCCGGGCTGCAGATGGGCCAGCAGCACGATGACGCCTTTGCAGGAGATCGCCACATGGTTGCCGGCTGCGTTTTCGCTGTCGGCCGCAGGTGGGATCTGATCGGGCAGTCCATCCACCGCAGCCACAACTTCGCCATCACAGGGGCTGTACAGGGGGGCGCCGTAGATGACGTAGCGCTCCAGCTCCGCGGGATAAAACCCCCGGGCGCGCAGGCCGGCCGCATTCAGGGCTACGATATCGAGAGCATATTTCTGTGCGCGGCTGACGTTGTGATAGTTCACGAGTACATTGTTACCGCCCTGGCCTACATAATAGAACCCATCCTGTAGCGGGAACGCCAGTTCAACCGGTTCTTCGAAATAAAAGTGACCGGTCAGGACGAAGATCAGCAGGCCAAGCAGGACAACAGCCTCGAGCAGGCCAAAGAAACTGCTGCGCAGGGTATCGCGCAGACTGTTCAGGAAAAACGGGCGGCCCTGAGCGCTGTGGTAGGAAACCAGCGCCGCGGCAGCGAGTAAGACCAGGAGCAGGTAGCGCAGGTAGTAGCTGAACCAGTCCCAGGGCCCGATGATGAAGATAAACAGGACCACAGCAGCAGCGTTAACCACGCGCAGCAGCCACTCGAAGCGGCTGCGGTTACTGCTCTTCCAGAGACTGAGAATAAAAAAGCCAGGCAGAAAGAACAGGCTGAAAAAGAGAGGAATGATCTGGCCGAACATCATGAATTTCTCAAAAAGCAGCCGGACCGGAAATATGGGAAGCCGCCCGGCAGTATTTCCCTCCTGAATTGTATAAATTGTATCCGAATAAGCCGGTACAGATTGTACCGCGCCTGCCGCGCTCACGACCAGCCAGCGGCTGGGGTGAGAAGGGGTGATTTCAGGGATGATTTAACCTGATCTTAGCGTTCTTTTCCGGATTTGGGCAATCCGAACTCGAATGATTGACGTAATATCGTATGTAAGGGGAGCCGTCCCTTGCGTATTCATTCGCAGCCGGTTGAAACAGGGAGGTGAGCCGGAAAAACGGTCGATGCCGGAGCCAGATGTCTGGGCAGGATGCTCGAGTGCGAATGGCTGTCGTGTGCATCGAAAATCCCCGGGCAAACACAAAGCGCTGCTTTATGTTTCGCCGCCGCCAGTTAACAGCCCGCCCATATCTCTCTATCGAATCAGCCATACTGCCTATCAGCCGCCGCATGCGGTAACGGACTGCTTTCCCGGCAGCCCAACCTGTCGGGGCTGCATGTTTTCGGCCGCCGCTGCTGCAGGCGACCGCTGTTTTCCGCTTCTGGAGAAAGGAGGTGCCGTGTTCTTGATGCATATGGATCAGTCTGCCGGTTGAACGTGTGTACCGGCTATATTTTTTCAGTTACAGGTGGAATTGGTAGGATGGGAGGATGTACGATGTCAAAACAAAAAGTTCATGTGTATCGAGCGGCTGCACTTCTGGTGGCTCTGGCGATGGTGATCGCGCTGATCCCTGGACTGGCGCTGGCCCAGGACGGGCCGGGCGGACCGGTGATGCTCGACGCACAGCTGGATGTACGCACCGTGGTTGAAGGATTGAACACTCCGACCACTATGGGTTTTCTGAACGAGAACGAGTTTCTGGTGCTGGAGAAGAATACCGGCATGGTCCAGCACGTAATGAACGGGACGGTGGTGGGAACGGCTCTCGACCTGGGGGTGAACTTTGCCTCAGAGCGCGGCCTGCTGGGGATTGCCATCGATCCCGATTTTGATAACAACGGTTACGTCTATCTGTTCTGGACCTGCCGTTCAACGGCGCCAGTTGATTCGCCCTACTTTCCGGTTGAGATCGAGTGTGCCGATGAGCCCACCCTGGGAGAAGACACGGACGATACCCTGTCAGTCCCCCTGCTGGGAAACCGGGTGGACCGCTTTATATGGGACGGCAGCAGCCTGACCTGGGATCTGAACCTGGTCAAACTGCGCGCCTTCCAGAACGACAGCGCGCCCATTCCACGCGGTCAGGGAGACGAGGACCAGCCCGTCCTCGGCAACCACGACGGCGGGGTGATCACTTTTGGCCAGGACGGAAAACTGTACATCATCACCGGAGACACCGGCCGGCGCAGCGGTTTCCAGAATCTGCCCTTTGGCCCCACCACACCGCTGACATCCAGCGGTGACGCCGTGGGCGCATCGTTTGCCCAGCGGAATCTCTTCAACGAGCGCCCGATGGCCGATGACCAGTTTGGCGGCCCGCTTCCGGATGACGCTCACTTCACCGGGGTGATCCTGCGCCTGAACGGCGACGGGACTATTCCGGAAGACAATCCCTTCTATGACGTTGGTGCAGCCTTCGGCGGTGAAATTGGCGAGAATATCCAGATGACCTTCGCCTACGGTGTGCGCAACAGCTTCGGTATGGATGTTGATCCGGTGTCGGGCGATGTGTGGTTCACGGAGAACGGTGAGGATGCCTTTGACGAGCTAAACCGAGCATTCCCCGGCCACAACTCGGGCTGGATTCAGATTATGGGGCCGCTGGAGCGGCTGAGCGAATACAAGGAAATCGAAACCACATCCCTGCACAACGAAGCCTTTCCGAACCTGCAGCAGCTTCGCTGGCCGCCGGAGAACATCGCTGATTCAGCCGATGAGGCCCGCCGGCGCCTGACCGCCCTGCCCGGGTCCCAGTTCTCGGATCCGGAGTACGCCTGGGCGTACGTTATTGCTCCAGCTGCCCTCGGCTTTGTGAAGAGCGAGGCGCTGGGCCTCGAATTTGCTGGCGATATGTTTATGGGGCTTTCGGTGCCTATCCCGCTGGACGGCCCGCTCTTCCACTTTGACCTGACACCGAACCGGCGGCAGATCCAGACCAATGTGCCTGGTACCACCGACCGGGTGGCCGACAACGACACCTTCAACTCGCTCAAGGAGAGCGAACCCTTCCTGATCGGCACCGGCTTCGGTATTGTCACCGATATCAAGACCGGTCCGAACGGCAGCCTGTATGTGGTCTCTCTGAGCAATGGAGCAGTCTACGAGATCTTCCGGGGTGAGGATACAGGGGCTGGCGTACTGACGACCATTATGACCGGAGCGGCGGAGGTGCCGGGTCCGGGAGACCCGGACGGCTACGGCAGCGCCCGGGTGCTGCTCGACCCCTCCAGCGGTGAGGTTTGCTACGCCCTGACCGCCCAGAACATCATTCTACCGGCTGCAGCAGCCCATATCCATGTTGGTACCACTGACGTCGCCGGTGCCATTGTCATTCCGCTGGAACCCCCCGATGAGACCGGCTCCTCAGCAGCCTGCACTACGGCCGATCCGGCTCTAGTGGCAGACATCCTGGCGAATCCTGCTGGCTACTACGTGAACGTCCACGACCCGGACTTCCCGGCCGGGGCCATTCGCGGGCAGCTGATGCCCTGAGCCGGCATTCAACCGGCCAGTACGACCCATCACTGCGCGAGCCCCGGGCGGATGCCCGGGGCTCTTTTTTTCGGGTAGCGGTAGAGCGGTGAACAGGCATGCGGTTTGAGGTAAACTTGGAGCAGTTTTTTCTTTAGCATGCCTTTGATAAGCTGGGTGGAAAAAGGGTGAAGAACAGGAACAGCATCCCGCTTACGGTCAGCAAGGCGCTGAAGCTGCGCCAGTTCTCCCAGAGGCTGGTCACGCCGGAAAACGGATCGCCGCCAGAAACCCCCGATGCGGTGGTGAGCGAACTCCTGGCCGTTCAGGCGCAGGACCTGCCGCAGGCCGTGCTCGGGGTGGGTTTGCGCGGGAGCGGTTTCGACCAGGCTGCGGTCTACCGGGCGCTGCAGGATGGGCGCCGGCTGCTGCGCACCTGGCTGCTGCGCGGGACTCTGCACCTGGCCACGGCCGCAGATGCCGCCTGGCTGCTGCCTCTGCTGGCGCCGGACCTGATCCACAAAGGGAAACGGCGCCTCAAGCAGCTGGGATGGGATGACGACCGCCTGCACAGCGGGCTGCGCCTGCTGGAAAAATCTCTGGAAACGCAGGAAACCCTGACACGCCGCGAGCTGGCGGAGCGGCTGCGTCTGGCCGGACTGCCGCACGAAGGCCAGGCGCCGGTGCATCTGGTTTATCGCGCCGCGCTGGAAGGGATGCTCTGCTGTGCTCCAGATCAGGACGGCCAGGTCGCGTACACACGGCTGGAGACGTGGGCTGGACTGCTGCGGCCGGGCCCGCGCGAGCAGGCTGTGGTTGAACTTGCGCGGCGCTACCTGAACGCCTATGCTCCTGCCAGCGCTGCCGACTTTGCCCACTGGTCTGGCCTGCCGCTGGCGGAAGCGCGCCGCGCCTTTCAGGCGCTGGAACGGGATTGTATCGAGGCAGCGTTCAACGGACAGAAAGCCGTCCTGCTGGAAAATCAGTTATCCAGACTGGATGAGCCTGAACCGCCTGCTCCGGTGGTGCGGCTGCTGCCGCGCTTCGACCTGTATTTACTCGGATACAAAGACCGCAGCCTGGTCCTGGAGGCGCAGTATGCGAAACGAGTTCATCCGGGCGGGGGCATGATTTTAACAGCGCTGCTTGTAGACGGCGTGGTACGCGGTGCGTGGAACATGAAACCCCGCCGCCGGCAGGTTGAGGTGGTTATCGAGCCGTTCGAACCGCTTTCAGAAGAGCTGGTTCCGGCTCTGACAGACGAGGTGCAGCGCCTGGGGAATTTCCTGGGGATGGAAGCGGTGATGCGGATCGCAGAGTCCGGCAGCTGAGCCGGCTGGTGCTGGGGAGCAGAGATGGCGAAATTAATTTACGGAGAACGCATCGGAAGGCAGGCCCGGCTGCGCTGCGGCTGCAGCGCAGCGATCTTCGACCCCACGGGGGAGAAGCTGCTGCTCACCCGGCGCAGCGACAACGGCCGCTGGTGCCTGCCGGGCGGGGCGATGGACCCGGGAGAGCGCGCAGCGGAGGCCTGTGTGCGTGAGGTATGGGAAGAGACCGGGCTACAGGTGGAGGTGACACGGCTGATCGGGGTATACAGCAGCCCGGACGTGATCGTTGAATACGCAGACGGCAACCGCTTTCAGGTCCTGGCGCTGCACTTTGAAGCACAGGTCACTGGCGGCGAACTGGGACTGAGCAGCGAAACCACCCAGGTGGGCTTCTTCACCCTGCAGGAGATGGAGGGCATGGATGTGATGGAGAACCACCGGGAGCGCATTCACGATACTTTCGCCCGGCTGCCAGAGGCCCGCATCCGCTGAGGGCTCCGGCAGAGGAATCCGGATAAAGAACTGGTCAGAAAGGTGAAAAGGTTATGGATGAAATCGCACGGTACAACAAAGAACGGTGGGAAGCACTGGCGAACGCGAACGTCCAGTTTTCACGGCCGTTTACCAACCTGACGCCGGAAGAGGCGCTAAAAACAGTGGATCCCATGGGCGTTTTCGCCTCCCTGGGATGGCAGCCGGCCTGTAAGGATGTGCTCTGCCTGGCGAGCGGGGGCGGCCAGCAGTCGGCTGCCTTCTCCATGCTGGGATCCCGGGTGACGGTCTTCGACCTTTCCGAGGCGCAGTTAGCACGCGACCAGCAGGCTGCCGATCATTATGGTTTTAATATTCGCACCATTCAGGGAGACATGCGAAACCTGGAGGCGCTCGAAGCCAGCAGCTTTGACCTGGTCTGGCATGCTTTCTCGATCAACTTCATCCCTGATGCACAGCCAGTGTTCGACGAGGTCTGCCGGGTGCTGCGGCCGGGCGGCCTGTACCGCATTGAGTGGACGAACCCGCTGCAGTTCTGCATGAGCGAGACGGACTGGACCGGCGAGGGCTATCTGCTGCGGCTGCCGTACCGGCAGGGGACAGAATCGCCGTATCAGGTCTGGGATATTGAACACGAGGACGGCCGGGTCGAGAAGATTCAGGGGCCGCGGGAGTTTAACCACACGCTGAGCACGGTGATCAACGGGCTGGTGAAAAGAGGCTTTGTGCTGCTTGGACTGTGGGAAGCACTGATGCCAGATGAAAACGCTGAGCCCGGATCGTGGGATCATTTCCTGTCCTTTACCCCGCCCTGGCTGACCATCTGGGCCGTATGGCGCCCCGATTTTATGCAGGCTCTCTCCGGCGCAGTGGGATCCTGAATGCTGCAGGCTCAATCAGCCGCTGCAGCCCTTCTTATTAAGAGATGCCGGCCGGGAGGATTGGTTTACGCTTCCTCCCGCAGGCCAGCTTCTCTGGTTCTCGTCAGCAGGCCCTGCAGACTGGCGCCGCTGCGGTAGAGCAGGTACGCGCCCGGAAGGGAGGCGACCACGGTTGTGGTGTAGTTCAGGAAGCTTAAGGCCACCGCGGTTTCCTGGTCGACGCCCAGCAGCGCAAACATAACCACGGTGCTGGCTTCCCCCAGGCCCCAGCCCTCAATATAAGAGGTCACCCGGCGCACGACCACGGTCAGGCCGATGACCGCGAAAAAGCTGAGCGCTGGCAGGCTGATTCCCAGGGCCCGGCCCAGGACATAAAATTTGGTGAACTGGATTCCCTGCTCGACAAAAGCCAGCAGCAGGTTTACCGCCAGGGCCGACGGCCGGCTGCGGTACTGCAGGACGGCCTGCGAGATCTTCGTGTACAGGCTGTTCAGCCGGGAGGGTAGAAATTTCTCGAAAATCCGGCTGCCGAGATGGTGGGCCGGCCGGTAGAGAATCAGGCCCAGTGCCAGACCGCCGAACGCCACTGCCAGACTGGTCCCCAGCAGCAGCATCCCGGCGGTGTCTTCCTGAAAACTGGAGAGCAGAAAAACCAGGCTGGCCAGCCCGAGCAGGCTGCTCGCGAGCCAGGCGATCAGCTTCTCTACCACCATAGAGCTGAAAACAACTGCAGCCGGGATCCCGGTGCGTGCGATCAGGTGCCCGCGCAGCACCTCCGAACTGATGGGCACGGGGATCAACCGGCTGCTCAGCCCGGACTGGTAGTAAGCGCTGACAGCCCGCCGGAAATCCACGGGCCAGCCGGCAGCCTGAAGCAGGTGGCGCCATTTCATCCCCATCAGGAAGCGGTCGGCAGTCGCCAGCAGCAGGACGGCGACGAGCGAAAGCGGGTGAATCGTGATTACCGCCTGCAGCACAGCCGGCAGATCGACGACAAAGACCAGCGCCAGGAGAATGGCCAGCAGAAGCAGGGTGTTGAGCCAGGATTTCCGCAGCTTCTGTATCACAACCGGTTCACCTTATTCGCCAGCATGGCCGAATAAATTTCCTGGTAGCTGCTGGTAAACCCGGAAGCCGAAAAGCAGCGCTCGATGGTACGGTGGCAGTTCTGCTGGTACAGGGGGTAATTCTTGATCAATTCCTGAATGCGATCCACCAGGCAGTCTACCTGTGGTTCGAAGACCACACCGCACTGCTCCCGTTCCACCAGACCGGAAATCGACGTGGGGCGGCTGATCAGGACGGGCTTGCCATGAGCCAGAGAGTCGAGTGCGCTGTGGGGGCTGGGTTTTAAACTGCTGTACGTGAGGCCGGGCAGAATCGCGGCGTGAACCGAATCGTAGACGCGTTCCATATCGGGGATATAGCCGTTTAATACCTCTATGTTACGTACCCCGGAATCGTCGATCAGCCTGCGCAGTTTCTGGTGATGCTTCTTGCGCCATGCGAAGATGAACTGTACCTCCGGGAGGCGCGCAGCAGCGCGCAGGATCAGGTAGATGCCCCGTGTGAGGAAGTCATTCTCACTCATGGGGCTGGTCGCGAAAAGGATCTTGAAAGGCCCGCTGGCGGGCTGGTAAGGTTTTACCTGCGCCCCCGGGTAAATCAGGCGGACCGAATCAGCCGGGAGGCCTGCCTGCAGGAGCAGTTCCTGGTGACGCTCCGATTCGACGACGATGCAGCGCAGCTTCTTCAGTTGGGGAATATTTTTTTCAAAGGCGTTCAGAGCACCGGAGTCTTTGGTCACCGTGAGCAGGGCGTTCTGCCTGTTGATGCGCGGCAGCAGCAGCCCCTCCCCCAGCGATGAAAAAATATGGTTGATGTGGTAGGCGGAAGCTATTCTGGAAAGGAAGGGTAGCATGACCAGCGAATAGGGCAGCGGCAGGTATTTAAACCGGCCGGTCAGCCGGATCTTCCGGCTGTTCGTGTTCTGGCTGATCACCTGGGTGTCGTACTGTGTTTCAAAATGGCTGACCAGGGTCTTAATTTCTCTGGAAGCTGCTTCCCAGTGCGGGGCAAAATTAAAGACCCAGTAGGCGATCCTGACGGATGTCTGCTGCATGTCGACGATCTTTCTGCCTCTCTGCTCTGTGAGCGCAGCGTTCGCGCCTGCTGTCTCACTCTCCCCCATTCCGAGCATGAACGGCCTGTCTCTTCCCTTCCGGTCACCCGAACCCGCAGGCCTGTACAGACAATCCAGGAGATAACAGCGGCAGTTCCGCTCTTCTCTACCTGTTTTTCGTGCTGTTGAAGAATTATAATTCATAATCGAGAGAGTTTGTGGTTCTCGCTCTGGAGCCGGCATGCCGGACACATTTCACGCCGCGCTGCGCTCGCAGGGAGCTTGAGGTCAGGATGAATCGGGCAGCAGGAGGCGCCAACGGACGTCACCGTGTGACGGTGGCAGAACTGCAGGACAGCAGTCGCTATCGCTGCCTGATCGAACTCGACCAGGAGAGCGTGGGGGAGTTCGTCCTGCATTACTACTTCCGCCGCCGGAACTGGTTAACGGTGAGTCACTATCTGCTTTCCCTGGCCCTGGTGGCGGCCTGGGGGTGGTCGGTCATCGCCGCTGGCGAAGGATCGAGTTTATTTCTGAAGTCGCTGGCCCTGGGTTTCGCGGCTTTTCTGCTCATCGTCCCCCTGCACGAGGCGCTGCACGCCCTGGTTTACCGGCTGACCGGCGCGCAGGATGTGCGCTTCAGGCTCTCAAAGCCCGAACTGTACGCCTATGTGATCGCCCACAACTTTGTGGTCAACCAGAGGGGCTTTACGTGGGTCGCGCTGGCCCCCTTCCTGGTGATCAACGCACTCCTGGCGGCGTTGATTTTTATATTACCAGACCTGCGCCCATACCTCCTGGCGGTGCTGTTGTTCCATGTCAGTGGATGCAGCGGCGACTGGGCTCTGCTTTCTTATTTATGGGAGAACCGTGAGAAGGAAGTGCTGACTTACGACAATGCGGAGACCGGGAAGAGTTATTTTTACGAAAGGCTGCGGCGGAACTGACCCCAGTTCCTTGATGTTTCTGAAACCCGCGGTTATATCAAAACCGGATTGAAACCGCTTCTTCATTATTTCTTAACATACTTCTGTTATATTTAGCTTTAGCGCAGCCGGAGGGGCAGCAGTGGCTGTGAACCCTTCCTGACTGTTCTCTTTTTTGAACGGCATCGCCGGATATAAACGACAAGGATGAACCTACATGAACAAGCGAGTACTATTGCTGAGCGGATTGATTCTCGTGGTGTTGATGGTATCGGCGGCCTGTACGATATTCACTTTACCTGTGGCCGTTTCAACAACTGCCGCACCAGCCCAGGATGTTTCACTGGAGGAGCCAGTGCAGCCAGCAACGGCCGAGGTGAAGAACGCTGCACTGGAAGAGTCAAAACCACTGCTGCAGCTTGATGACACCGGCCTGCAGTCTGCGCTGATCGAGGTTTATCAGAAAGCCAACCCCTCTGTGGTGTACATACTGACGCAGACTGGTTCGGGCAGTGGGTTTGTGTACGATGACCAGGGCCATATTGTTACCAACAACCACGTGGTCGAACGGGGAGGTCGTTATGAAGTGGCATTCCCCAATGGGGAGCAGCGCTGGGCTGAGCTGGTGGGCGCAGATCCGGACAGCGACCTGGCGGTCCTCAAGGTCGCTGACCTGCCGGATGGTATTGAGCCGCTCCCCATGGCGGACCCGGACACTCTGATGGTCGGACAGATCGTGATCGCCATCGGCAGCCCCTTTGGTGAGCAGGGATCCATGTCCATGGGCATTATCAGCGGTCTGGGGCGCAGTTTGAGCTCGCAGCGGGTCCTGGAATCAGGCGGCTCGTATTCGCTCCCCGAGGTCATCCAGACGGATGCCCCCATTAACCCGGGCAATTCGGGTGGTCCACTGCTCAATCTGCAGGGGGAGGTCGTAGGAGTGAACTCGGCCATCGCCACAGCCACCGGCACGAATTCGGGCGTTGGTTTTGCCATCCCCGGCAAAGCGGTGACCAGGATCGTGCCAGCTCTGATCGAGGACGGCGAGGTTGAATATCCTTATATGGGGCTGAGCTTCGATAACGAAATTACCCTGGCGGAAAAGGATATATACGGCGTACCTCAGACACGCGGTGCTTATGTGATCGATGTGTCCCCGGGCGGGCCAGCGGACCGGGCCGGGATCCGGGGGGCCAATCTCAATACCGGGCGGGGCGGCGATCTGGTGATCGCTGTGGACGGCCGGCCGGTAAACACCTTTACCGAATTGAACAGCTATTTGATCTTTGAAGCCGAGGTCGGGCAGACGATTGAGCTGACGGTGCTGCGCGATGGAGAAGAACTGACGATCCCCCTCACCCTGGGGCGGCGGCCCTGATCCCAGCCATCCATCCAGGCTGTTAAACTGCCGGTGGGCGCTGTATGAATACAGCGCCCACCTTTTTTTTTCATCAGCCCCGGCGTCAGACAGCCGTCATCTGCAGGGCGCCGGCGATGCCGGAAGCCCAGGCTTCGATGACGGCCCAGTCGCGGAAATCACCGTCTGGCGCTTTAACGGCTTTGACTATCAGCTTCTCGGCCAGGTTGAGTCTGTTCATATCAATAGCACCGGCAAAGAAGGCCACATCGCGCGGCCCAATGCGGTCTGCGATGGGCTGCAGCGCTTCGGAGAAACGCCAGCCCTGCATTAACGCCACCGGATCGCCCTCACCGGTAGGGCCGCTGGAGAACAACCAGACCGGCACCGATTTAAGGACCTGCTCGTTTTCTTTCAGGAAGTCAGCTGCTTCCTGGCGCCACTGACCGGCATAGACGGCGCTGCCCAGGATCACAGCGTCGTAAGACGCCAGATCGGTGACTTCGCCGGCGCGCTTCACGTCGACAGGCAGCCCGGCTGCCTGCAGCACGCTTCCCACACGGCTGGCAATTTCAGCGGTTGCGCCGTACTTACTCGCGCAGGCGACGAGAACTTTCTTTTCCATGGGTTTCCTCCTTATCGCTTTGCTTTTATTTGCTGCCGCAGGCCGGTATGCACGTGATATTTTTTGCCCTGCGTTATTCCCTCGACTGCGCCAGACCGGCCTGAACCTGGACTGCTGTATGCACCATCACGCCGGTAAGCACCTGAGCTGCGAGCTTATACCCGGGCGGATTGCTGTTCGTGCAGGTTGCTGACCCAGAGCGCAGAGGAGAGGAGACCAGCCGGTACAGTTGGTTTCATTGTAGAGTTTTTTCCCGGACGGCATAATGACTGTTGTGCACATTCGCTGCGTGATAAATGTCATCCCGGCGCTACGGATCATAGGCTCCTGATCCGGACCGTCCGGCCGCTGCACCTTCCACGTTCATCCGGTCTTGCCACTGCGGTGGACAGGGCCGGCCGGTGGAAGTCGGGATCAGGCAGGCTGCAGGCCGGAACGGGGTGTTTGGATGCTGCTGAGCAGCAGACCGGCCAGGATCAGGTTCATCAGCGTGATGGCCGGGAACATCCCCAGCTCCACCGGGCTGATGGCTACGCCCGAGCGAGCCATGTTGATCGCCATGGCGCTGACTGCGATACCCAGGGTGAGGAATTTCATCACCGACACAGAAGCCAGCAGGTAGCCCCAGGCGCTGCGGCGCAGAAGAAGCGCGGCGCTCAGGAAGGTCAGGGGCACGATCAGGCCCAGGTCCATGGCCTGAATCACCATGGTGCTGTAGTTCTCCAGCAGTGGGGGTGTGCCCTGCAGCAGCGGCGTCACAACGCGCCCCAGCCAGGCCATGAGCAGGAAGGCGCCGGCAGCAAACAGCATCGCGGCGATCGCCTTACGGGGTGTGCGCTCAGAAAAATGACGCGGCAGTTCTGCCAGGTCATAGGACATCATGCTCAGTACAAATGCGACCAGACTGAGGGAGAAGAGCGCCACATAGACCAGAAACAGGGGATTGAAGGCGGTCAGCATGGACATGGACATATAGGTGTAGAGGATAAAACCTAACGTGCCGGTGAGCAGCAGTTTGCCCCGCAGTGAGCCGCGCGCAGCCAGCCTGGCCGACAGCAGGAGCAGCGGGATGCCCAGGGTCAGGGTGACCGCGTCGTTGGCCTGCATCTGTGCGGCGGAACTGACGCTGTCGTAGCGGTACAGGCCGCGGCCGTTAATCATCACCGTCTCACCGCGGTGAGAGGTGATCTCATAGGGCTGGCCGTCTGCGGGCCAGAAGAGGCCGGCGCCTGCGGCGATCAGGCACAGAGCTGCGATCAGCATGATCATCCAGGTCGGGTTTTTCGTTTTTTTCATTTTGTTCCTCCGTTTTTTGATTTTTGGTCAGTTTTTTAGCGGCTGATTATCGAATGAATGGCCAGACCCAGCCCGTGCAGCAGGCGGATCAGACCGACAAGCCCGGACTGGTCGGTGCGCACGGTGAGGATTGCCCGGCCGGTTTCATCCTGGTGCACGGTCAGTCCGGGTGGGGCGTAAGGCAGCAGATCAGCTGCCTCCACCCGGCCGTGCAGAATGATTTGATAGGTGCATTGATCGTTTATCATGGGGCTAATATACCGGTAGGCGCAGAGAAACGGACTACATGAAAATGTAGTCTCTGGTAACTTAAGATGCAGCTTTTTCGTGGATGGGTCAGGAAAGGTCAGGTTAGCTATGGAATGGGGGTTGGCTTAAGAGCGCTCATCCCGGAAACACCCTTTACTCGATCCAGCCCAGACGGCGCGCCGTCTGAACAGCCCGGGTGCGGTTGTTCGCGTTCAGCTTGCGGTAAATGCACTTGACATGAAAGCGCACGGTGTTGAGCGTAATGAAAAGTTGACCGGCGATTTCATTGTACTGATGGCCGGCGGCAATCAGGCGCAGCACTTCCAGCTCGCGATCCGACAGGCTCTCAACTGGCGCCAGATCGTCCGTCTCTTTGTCCGTCCTGAGGCCTTGTTGCTTATCCCCGGGAGCGCCCCAGGCTTTTAAAAGCCTGTGAATATAATCCGCATGTCTGCCGCCCGGGATGCGCTGCAGCAGGAGGCGGATGGCGGGGCCTTCGTCCAGAAACGTACGCAGGTATTCACCGGGATGGGCTAGTTCGACGGCTTGCTGCACGTCGTTTTGTGCGTCCTGCAGCTTCCCCGCAGACAGGTGCAGGCGGGCGCGCAGCAGCAGGGCAGGGAGCGTGATCCCTATCCTTCCACCGCCGGAGGAGGCTTCGACAAGGCTGTTCGCCAGCCTGAAAGAGCTTTGCCTGTTATCCACATCCTCGTGGTTCTCAACGCGATAGACCAGCAGCCGCAGGAGTGCCAGCGTCAGCAGCTCGCCGTGCTCGAGAGACGGGTTCTGCAGCGAGAGACCCTGCTTCTGGAGTACAGTTTCTGCGCTGTACGGCTGGTTTTGGGCCAGGGCTGTGCGCACCAGCTGGGCGGGAACCTCGGGCTGCAGCCAGGCTGGGAGGCCGCTCGATGCCAGTGCAGCGGCTTCGCCAGCGGCTTCTGCTGCCGCTTTCAGTTCACCCCGGGCCTGCAGCAGCCGGGACTGGAGCACCCGGGCGAAGACGATCCCGGCATTGTGGCCGGCAAGCGTGCTCAGGCGCAGGCACTGCTCCAGGCGTTCGTGAGCAGTATCCAGCTGATTCCACTCCAGCGCAACCAGGCCGAGAACGCCTGCGACCGGTCCGGCTATCGGTGGCAGGGGCTGGCCCTGGCGCTGCAGCCGGTCGATGCTTTCCGCTGCGGTATCCCATGCCAGACGCAGCTGACCACGGCGGACAGCGGAGAGGGTGAGCGCAGAAACCGCCATCATTTCGGCCAGAGGGATGCCGGCCGCGCGACTGGCAGAGATTGCCTGACGGTATGCTTCCACCAGCCGGGGATAATCGTCCAGCAAGCGGTAAGCGCCGCCCAGTGCGAGGCTGGAGATGCTGTCGACATAAGGGCTGCGCCCTGCATTGAGCTCCTGCGCCTGCCGGGCAGCGCTGATGCTCGCGGTGGGATCGCCGAGGACATTGTGCAAATTGGCCCGGATGGCGCACAGTTCGGCCTGTAAGATGGGGGATTCCGGCTGGCCGGGTCGGGTAAGCGCGGCTTCCGCCTGAATTAAATAGGGGGTAATCTGGCGGTAGCCCCCGCGCAGCAGGTGCATGGAGGCCAGCGCCAGGCTGGCGCGCGGGCTGTGCGCATGCCATTCGGGCGGGATCACCTGCATCCAGCTTTCAACGGTGCGGGCAAATCCGGCGGTGATGAACGGCATGGCGTGCGCTTCGACCAGCTGCACGGCGTGCGCATAGTCGTGGGATTCCAGGGCATGCCCGATGGCCTCGGCGGGCTGACCGGCCTGCTCGAACCAGGCGCTGGCGCGCCGGTGCAGCTGGGCCAGCACAGCGGCATCGCCGCGGCTCAGCTGGCTGCGCAGCAGGTCGGCGAAAAGTTGGTGGTAGCGGTACCAGCTGCCTTCATTGTCCAGCGGTAGCAGAAACAGGTTGGCCGCGTAGAGATACTCAAGTAATTCCCGGCTGTCGGTGCGGCCGGTCACAGCATCGCACAGAGCAGCGTTCAGCTTACTCAAAATGGAGGTCTGCAGCAGGAAGGAGCGCACCTCTTCGGGCTGTCTGTTGATCACTTCTTCGGTGAGATAGCTGAGGATGAAACGGTGGCTGCCGGTTAACGCCGCGATGAACGGCCCGGGATCGCCCCGGCCGCGCATCGACAGCCCGGCGAGCTGCAGCCCGGCGACCCAGCCCTCTGTGCGTTCTTCCAGGGCGGCGGCATTCGCTTTACCGAGGTCCATTTTCAGCGTGTGTGAGAAGAATTGGGCGGTCTCGGCAGTCGAGAAGCGCAGATCTGCGAGGCGGATTTCGGTCAGGCGTCCGCCGGCCCGCAAGCGTGCCAGCGGCAGCAGGGGATCTTCACGCGAGACGATCACCAGGTGCAGGGCAGGGGGCTGGTTGGCGATCAGTTTTTCCAGCAGTTTGAGGATGAATGGCTCCTGGATGATTTGAAAGTCATCCAGCACCAGTAATAATTTTTTGTTAACAGACAGCAGGTCGTTGACCAGTTCCGCAGCGGTGATTTCCAGGGGAGGGGCCTGCCCGGTCTGCAGAACCGCCTGGATCTCACGACCGATATTCCCGTCCACCTTCTGCAGCGCAGCGAGAAAGTAGATGAGAAACCGTGCAGAGTCGTTGTCTGCGGCGTCCAGAGAGAGCCAGGTAGAAGGGAGTTCTACGCTTTGCAGCCATTCACAGGCACAGGTAGTCTTGCCATAACCGGCCGGGGCTGTAATCAGGCTGACCTGGCACCCATCCTGCAGGCCCTCGTTTAACCTGCGGACAAGGTGCGGGCGCGGCACAAGCCTGGGAGGCAGCGCCGGCCGGTGGAGTTTCGTTGTCAGGATCTGCGGCTTGTGCATGGGGTTAGGGCTATTTTAAACGATTATCCAGCTCCTTGATCACCATTTCTATGGCTCCAGCAGTCTATTGATGATTTCTGGAGGGAGGATGCAGGCTTCACACCCGCTGCGTTCAGGAGGGCACATGCTGGTCACCTGTTGTTGATGCAGAGTAGGAAATTCAAGCCCGCTTTACATTATCTTCATTAATTTTTTACTCGATTCTTACCAGGAAATCACCCCATTTCAGTTATATATCTCCAGTAAATTGCTGCCTGGTGATCAGCATCTCAGCGGTTCACTAAGATGTGGAGGAAGTATGTCGAATTTTCAACAAAGGGCTGGTGGTGTGGGTAAGTGGCTGTCATCCACGGGTAACAAAATCAAAGCCTTCTGGCAGCGCGGCCGGAAAGCCCTCGGAGAGCGCCTCCCGAACGGCTCTGCGCGCATCGCCAGTCCAGGCTGGTGGAAGGCTGCCAGTTTGCAGGTGAAGATCGCCGTAATGGGTGTGTTTTTAATTTCGACTGCCGTCCTGATTACCACAGCAGTGGGTTACTGGCAGACCGAGGTGCTGAATGAGGCCGCCCGGCAGGAGGCCGATCAACTGCTTTCCCAGGACCTGAAGCACACTGCCGAAGGCGTTTATAACCTGATCCGGACGCAGGACGAAACCATCCGGCAGGTAGTGAGTAATAATCTTACCGTTGCCCTGCATCTGATCGAGCAGAAAGGGGGCCTTTACCTTTCAACAAAAACGGTCGACTGGGAGGCGGTACATTATCAGAACGGGGAGGTTCAGAAATTATCCCTGCCCCGAATGATGGTGGGAACCGCATGGCTGGGACAGAATTCCGATCCACAGGTAGAAACCCCGCTTGTGGACGACGTTGTGCGCATGGGTGCGGGGCTGGTGACCATTTATCAGCGTGTGAACGAAGCGGGTGATATGCTGGCGGTGGCCAGCGGTGCAACAAAGGCAGGCGGAGAGCGTGAGATCGGGGTTTTGATTCCTGCTGTGGATGATTCCGGGCGGTCTCATCCGGCGATCGCCACCGTGCTAACGGGATACAGCTACCGTTCGTTAATCGAATTCAGGGGAAAGAAGTACGTCAGCTTATATCACCCCCTGACCGACAGCAAGGACCAAATTATTGGAATGATCCTGATCGGGATCGAGCAGGAGCGGTTCGACAGCCTGTCATACACCATCCAGAATATCGTTGTCGGTAAAACCGGTTATGTGTTTGTCCTGGGTGGAAATGGTGAGCAGCGAGGTAGATATATCATCTCGCAGAAAGGACAGCGCAACGGCGAGAGCCTGTGGGATGCTCAAGATGCGGAAGGCAATTACTTTATCCGCGATATGGTGAAGGCAGCCCTGGATCTGGAGAGTGGGAGGTCGACCACTTTCCGTTATTACTGGCAGAACAAGGGCGAAGCTGAACCTCGTGAAAAGGTCGCACAGCTCATGTATTACGAGCCCTGGGACTGGGTGATCGGCGTTGGGGCATATGTGGAAGAGGTCAACGACCACATCGAGCGAATGGAAGCCATCCGCACGCGGATGATCCTCATCCTGATCGGGTCCGGGGTGGTAACTGCGCTGGTGGGCGCACTGCTGCTGGCACGGTTCGGCCGCAATCTGGTCCGCCCGGTGTTTTCGATGCGCGACAGCGCCCTGCAAATTGCCGAAGAGGACCTGCCGGCGCTGGCGAGAGAGATGGATCTGCTGGCCAAAGGCAACCTGACGGGCAGTGTTTCCTTCCCGAAGCGCATCATCGAAATCACGACTGAGGATGAACTGGGCCAGATGGGGCAGGCTTTCAACGCCATGAGCTCACGGCTGGCGGAAATTGGCGACGACTTCAATAAGACCGTCGTCAGGCTGCGGGAAATGGTTTCTGAGGTGGCCGAGCGCGCCTCCGGCCTGGATGAAGCCTCGGCACAGCTGCTGGAAACCGCACGCCAGGCTGAAAACGCCACCAGTCAAATCGTGCTGGCGGTGCAGCAGGTGGCCGTTGGTGCAGCCCAGCAGTCTGAATCGGCCACGAACACAGCCTCCGCAGTGGAGCAGATGTCGCGTGCCATCCAGGGTGTGGCGAACGGCGCCCAGGAGCAGGCGATCTCAGTTGCCAAAGCTGCAGAAGTCACCACGCAGATTACGGCGATCATCCAGCAGGTTGCGGAAAAGGCTCGTGCAGCAGCCCAGATGGCCAGGGATGCCGCTGAGACAGCCTCCAGCAGCGGCAGGACTGTGGATGAGACCATCCGCGGAATGCACAGCATCCAGACGAAGGTCTCTCTCTCGGCAGAAAAAGTCCAGGAGATGGGCCGGCGCTCGGATGAGATCGGCCAGATCATCGAGACGATTGATGAGATTGCCTCGCAGACGAATTTGCTCGCCCTGAATGCTGCCATCGAGGCCGCCAGGGCCGGCGAACACGGAAGGGGATTCGCGGTCGTGGCAGACGAAGTGCGTAAGCTGGCTGAGAAATCATCTCAGGCAACAAAAGAAATCAGTCACCTGATCACCGGGATTCAGAAAGCCGCGGCTGAAGCCGTGAAGGCGATGAACGACGGCGCTCAGGAAGTGCAGCTCGGTGTTGAGCGTTCGAACCAGTCGAGCCAGGCGCTGCTGCAAATTTTGGAAGCGGCCGAAAAAGTCCAGCAGGAAGTGGACGCCATTGCCGCCGCGGCTCAGGAGATGAACGTCCAGTCCAATGAGCTGGTGAGCGCCATGGACAATGTCTCGGCGGTTGTGGAGGAAAACACGGCCGCCACTGAAGAAATGTCCGCCGGTTCGGGCGAGGTCAGCCTGTCGATCGAACACATCGCCAGCGTGAGCGAAGAAAACAGCGCCGCGATCGAAGAGGTCAGCGCCAGCACTGAAGAGATGAGCGCTCAGGTGGAAGAGGTCAGCGCTTCAGCCCAGGAACTGGCAGAAACCGCTCGCGCACTGCAGAGACTGGTGGCGAACTTCGAACTGGGTGACGTGAAAATCCAGGTGAAGGACCCGGAAAGTGTGAAGCCGGCGCCTTATATTGGCCCGGACCGTCGGAAATCCATCGTCGAACGCGCCAGACAGGGAGAGCTGCTGAACTGACAATTACCACCGGTCAGGCAGCGAACAGCCACTGCCCTGAACAGGCACCGCAGGTGGGGAACAGCGGTTGGATTTTTCAGCCACTGTTCCCCACTTTTTGCTGCCCCCGGGTTCGAACGGTATTTTGAAGGAAGTTGAATGATTACATCCAGCGGTATGTTTGAGACAGGTAAGAATCGATCTAACTGGAATAAAAAGCGGGAGGGTGCCGCCGGCAGCAGTACGATCCGGCACTGCCCAAACCCGCAGTGCGGCAAGCCCATTGACATCCACTATGTAACCTGTTCTTACTGTGGTACCGAGCTCGGTGCTTATGACGATCTCATTCTCATGGAAAGCCTGTCGATAACGGCAGCACTGCTGGTTGAGAAGAACCTGTTCAGCCGTGCACTGGCCAGCGGTGGTAATACGCCTAACCAGAATTTCGCTTTATACCTGCGCTGTCTGATGCAGGAGCTGGAGTCGGCTGACCTGCCGCGCAGTGGATCCCCCTCCTATATCGCCGGCATCCTTGTGGCGCGGGCCAGCTCGCATCTGCTGCAGAGTGTTCGCTACCTTGAACCGGGCGAAAAGGGTCCCGGAAGCGGCATGGTGCGCTGATCTGCTGCAGGCCTTCATTTCATTTTTCAGCATGCAATCCCTTCACACTGGCATCCTCGCAAGGATGCCAGTGTTCTGTATTGCCCAGCCAATCCTCTTTCCCTCACGTCACAGCAGAGGTATGATCAGGCTGTTTGGAACCAGCATCCGGTGAACGGGAGGTCTGGATCAACTTCAGCCCGGGTACGATGTGAGAATCCTGTGAAAACTCGAGAAAAAATTACCCTGACTCGCGAAGAAGAGACGCTGCTTATCCCGCTGTATGCGAAGGCGCAGGATAACCCTATTTTTATCGACACCAGAGCGCGGGAAATCCTGGACAGCGTTGATTATGATTTCCAGCGTTTGAGAGTGCCCCAGAAAACCGCGGTTACGCTGCGCCTGCGCGCCCGGCAGCTGGACGTCTATGCGGAAGCCTTTATCCGCGCGCACCCGCAGGCGCTCGTCCTGCATCTGGGCTGCGGGCTGGACAGCCGCTGCGTACGTGTCCCTCACCCGGAAGCACAGTGGTTTGACCTGGATATGCCGGAGGTCATCGAACTGCGGCGTAAGTTCTATCCTGAGACAGATAACTACCGGATGATCCCCTCGGTGGTGACCGACCTGAGCTGGATGGATCAGGTCCCGCGGGAAGGGCGCCCCACCTTTATCGTCGCAGAAGGGCTGCTCATGTACCTGCAGGAACACCAGGTGAAGACCCTGATTTTAGAACTGCGGGAGCGCTTCCTGGACAGCGAGCTCGTTTTTGATGCTTTCAGTAAACAGACCGTGGACCGAATCCGGGCGCACCCCTCCCTGCAGAAGACCGGGGCGACCATCCACTGGGGGATCGATGACCCGCACGAAATCGAGCACTGGGCGGATGGCATCCGCCTGAAGGAAGAATGGTTTTTCAGCCAGTCGCCAGACCTTTCACGGTTAAACTGGTTTTACCGGGCGATGTTTCGTCTCACCGCTTCGATCAAGGCAGCTCAGCGGGCACACCGTCTGCTGTACTATTCTCTCTAGCCCAGCGGGGGAGTTGATTCGCGCGGCAATTCCCTGTATGATACAGGGAAGGCATTTGGTTCAATTTGCTTTTATTTCAGCGGTTTATTAAACAGGTTGAAGACAGGGGCGGCGATGAACAACCCAAAACAACCCATTCCGGCCGCCAGACGAATTCCAGTGGTGCTGCTGGCAGCGATTTCGATCCTGGCTGCCTGTGTGCTGCCGGCGCCTACAGCCGCACCCCCCACTGTCACGCCGACGGCTGCAGTGGGGGCCTGTACGTTCACGGCTCTGGAAGAAACGGCGCTGTACCTGCGGCCGGACCCGGCTTCTGAGGTATTTCTGACCGAAGAGGCTGGTTTCGCCGCCAGCATCCAGGCGAAAACCAGCGGCGGCTGGTTGGGATTTGACCCGGGAATTCCGCAGGCGGACAACGTGGGGCCTTTTCGTCTGCGGTGGATCGCACCCGGTGCGCGCGGCGAACTCTCGGGTGACTGCAGTGCGGTGGATGCGATCTGGGGCCCACCGGCGGGCATCTGCTTTCAAATGCCGCTGCAGGACACCAGTGTCTATGCCGGGCCGGATGAAAACTCGGCTGTGGTGACGGTGCTGAATGAGGGGGAATTTCCGGCCGTGACCGGATTGAGCACCGACGGAAACTGGGCGCGGGTGGATTTCACCCCTGGCAACACGGGCACAACGGAGACCGGCTGGATCGCTGCCGCAGCCCTGAACCTGAACGGACCCTGCAGCTTCCTTTCCGCAGCGTATCCCTGATCAAAGGCTCACTGCATCTACCGGCAGCAGCTATGCCTGCGGTTCGAGGGAAGCCTGTTCGCGCACGATCTGAGATGCGTGCCGGACGAGCAGGGGAGCGAAAATCCAGTAAACGATTCCCACGTAGAAAAGAATAACCGAAAAAGCCTGTGCGCCCAGCATAATCTGGATGACAAATGCGCCAATGGCAGCGGCCGCGCCCAGGAAAATATACAGGCGGGTGCGGTGCAGCCAGGCATAGGGTAAGAAATGTACGCCGCCCAGACCGGCCAGCACCACCGGGACAGCAGCAGGGTTGAGGCTGAAAACGACAATTAATGCCGGGATCCCCAGTGCCTGGGATACTGCCATCAGGGCGGAGAGATCCCGCAGCGGGTTGCCGGTGCTCATGCGCTGCGACCCCATCCGGCGTTCGAGCCAGAAAGCCAGGGGCAGTGCGACCGTGCCCTGAAACATGGCGATAAGCGCTGCAGTTGTACGCGGCAGAACCAGGGAGAGGATGGCGGTGATGATGAACGTTGCCCCGTAAGCAATCAGAAAGGGCGAGCCGCCTGCTGAACTGGCGCTGACCTCATCCAGAGCGGTTTTCAGGTCGCTGTGGGGGTTCATAGTTTTTCCTCCGGTTTACGTCTCGACAGATGGGTTGGTGCGCTTCATATGGTCAACGGATTCACGCACCAGTTCTTTTAATACATTCAGATCGATATCTTCCAGTTTCTTGATATACAGGCAGGATTTTCCGGTTTTGTACTTCCCCAGCCTGCTCATCAGGTCCTGGTAACGGTCAAATCCGGAGTTGATGTACAGAGTCAGGTTCTGCTTGCGGGGCGAAAAACCAACGAGCATCCAATCGCCCTCACGTCCGCTGGCATACCTGTAGCGGTAGCTCCCCAGCCCGACGATGCTTTCACCCCACATCCTCGGTTCTTCTCCGGTCACCTCTTTCATCAATTCGAGAACACGAAAGGTGTCCTGCCGCTTTTTCTCGTCGGGGATGCCGTTGATGAACGCCTCAACACTGGCTTCTGTCATTTTCGTCTTTGGTTCGGCCATATTTACCAATCCTTTCCTGCTGTTGAAATTCAGTTTGCAGATCAGACGGTCCTGCATTCTCTGCAAAAGACCGGATAGCTCCTGCCTGTTCAGCTCTTTGTAAAGCCTTCTCGAATATTTTCGTGCCGTTTCTGCTGCCGTACCCTGGTTGTTTACAGTGTGTGAATGCTGATCGCTGTTTTATCTGCAACCATTGCGGCTCTCATGCATCAAAGAGTAATGAGAACCACTGCAGGATCACCATTCTAACGAGGAGTGCATGTATGACCGATCGGAAACAGCCGCGCGTAATCCTGTTCTCTACACCCACGTGCGCATTTTGCTATCAGGCCAAACAGGATTTTCGCCAGAAGGGCATCCGCTTTACAGATGTGGACGTCAGCCGTGACCCTGCTGCCGCACGTGACATGGTGCGCCGGTCCGGGCAGCAGGGGGTTCCGGTGATCGATATTGGCGGGAAAATTGTGGTCGGGTTTAACCGGCCGAAAATCAACCATCTGCTGGGAATCAAGTCGTGACACAGGAGGTTCGGAACATGACAGCGGAGCAATCGAAGCCATCCATTCAGCCGCTGGGTTCTCGTGTGCTGGTGCAGCCGCTCGAAGGGGAAAGCAGCCGCACGAATTCGGGGATTTACGTACCTGAAACGGCCAGAGAGAAACGACAGACCGGAGTGGTCATCGCTGTGGGAGATGATGAGGATATTAAGGTTCAGGTGGACGACCGGGTTGTTTTTGCCAGATACACCGGCACCGAGATCCAGTTGAACGGTAGTGAATACCTGCTGGTAGAAAGCAGCGATATTCTGGCCAGGCTGCTGGAATAGCCCGGCGGAAAGAGCTGTTTATTGCCTGCCGCTCCGGGCAGGCTTTTTGTTTCTAAGACTGCGATTCGGCAATCGGACTGAGCAGGCGCAGCAGGATGAAGTTGATCAGGCTCAGGACGACCGCTATCTCTTCGCGGCCGGCAGCGACGGCCAGCCCGATGGCGCCGGTGTTCCAGATGCTGGCAGCGGTGGCGAGCCCCTGCACATTCCCCTCTTCCTTGATGATGGCACCACCGCCAATAAAGCCGATGCCGGTGATGATGCCCTGGATTACCCGGGCTGAGGTTTCCGCAGAGGCGTCGGGAGCATGGCGGACAATTAAGAAAAATCCACAGCTCGCGATGGCGACAATCGGAAAGGTGCGCAGCCCGATGCTGCGCTGGCTGCGGCCGCGTTCCAGCCCGATGGGAAAGGCCAGAAGAAAAGCGATCCCGACGCGCAGAAAATCGGCAAAGGCGAGCTGGAAGTCGAAAGAAAAATTTTCCAATGCGATCTCTCCCGCTGCGAGATGTACCGTTCGGACCGCAGGTTGTGATCAATTTAAGAGTTTGCGGGTGCTGTCCGCGGCAGGCGCTTATTTGCCGGCGGCAGAGCGCACGGCCTGCACCACGTCCAGTATGGCTTCGATGACCAGGTCCGGCTGCTCGAAGAGGATATCGTGGCCGCTTTGGCGGGTGATCACCAGTTTCCCGTTTGTTGATAGGCGGGATAATTCCTCCTGCATTTCGAGCCAGGCCTGGCCTGCCTCCGGAGAGAGACGGACCCCCGGGATGACATCCAGACGGTCGTGTGCCAGCACCCTCAGCGGTATATCCCCAAAAGAGCTTATCTGGGCCGCCCGCACCTGTTCCATGTTCTGCCAGACGATTTCCACTTCGGCCGCCATCGCTTCGCTGAACTGGTTCTTCGCAGCGAACAGCGCCTGGTAAGCCTCCAGGCTTTCGGCGGGAAGGTGGCCGTATCCGGGGAGGGGAAGGCGGCGGTAGAAAAGCGCTGGAAGGCCGGTTTTGAAGATCAGCGGCAGCACGCGGATTAAGCGGGCCTGCGCGGGCGCACCCTGAGCCCCCAGGCGGCGTAGCTGATCTTCGTGAGCCGAATCCACCATCACCATACCGGCGAGATCCTGGGGGAAGGTGTGCGCGAAATAGCGCGCCTGCCAGCCACCCGAGGAGTAGCCAACCAGAACATACGGACCGGGGATACCGGCAGCGGCCAGCAGAGCGTGAAGCTCAGCGGTCATGATGTCTATGGTGCGCGGCTGCGGGCTTCTGTCGCTCCAGCCGATTCCGGCACGGTCATACACGCAGGCGCGCGTGTGGCGAGCGACTTCCGGCTGGACCAGAGCCCAGCTCAACCCCGGGCTGCCAACAGCGGCTTCGAAGACGACGGTGGGTTCACCGCTGCCCTGGCAGTCGATGTGCAGCCGGTAGCCGCCGGTGTCCATCAGTCTGCCGGGCGGTGGGTGGCGGGCAGCAAGGCCGGCGCGCAGACGTGCAGCAGCCAGAAAGGTCATTCCGAGGAGTTCGCCGGCTGCCAGGGGTAAACGTGCTCCTGTTCTGTTTTTCAATAAAATACCGTAACCTTTCGCTCTGGACCGGGAAACCGGGCCGGAGGGTCCCCCTGCTGCTTGATGCCGGTTAACGACTATACAAGCATAAAAAGGATCATTTGTCAACTACGGGTGTATGCAGTGAGATCCGCTGTATTGACGGATAGCCAGTGAGAGCAGGTAAATCCATGCAGTAGTGGTCTGGGGGAGGTGCTCGTACCCTCCGACACCCAGACCACCATCATTAATATGAGCATCCGGCGCAGTTCCATGCGCCGGATGCCAGGCCGCGCCTGCTGCATACCTGCAGCGGTCAGCGGCAGGCCGTCTGGGTGGTTTCACAGGTGGGGCAGCTGCGCTGCGGCTGGGACTGGCCGCGGAATGAAAGCAGGCGGGCGAGCAGCGATCGCGGCTGCACCTTACCGGAGGGTTCATTTGAGTCCTCCTGCCAGACATAGTACTGACGCCGGTAATGCCTCTGGCGCTGCAGTTCAAGTTCTTTTTCCCACTTCAAAACCGTGAAAATCGCCGGATTCATGCGGTTCCTCCTTATTTTTCTTGTAACCGGTTACATCTGGGTGTAAAAAAAATTAAGCGGATTTCCTCACCACCAGCTCTACCGGGAGGGTCACGTTTGTGACCACGCCCGTTTGCAGATACTGGATCAGGTTCTGCGCCAGCAGCCGCCCGGCGAGGGGGATGTTCTGGCGGATAGTGGTCAGGGGCAGGTTGTTGTAGGCTGCGATCGAGAGGTCATCGTAACCCACCACGGCAACATCCTCCGGGACTTTTCTGCCGCTGCGCTGGATAACTTCGATGGCTGCGATGGCCATCAGGTCGCTGTTAGCAAAAACGGCGTCCAGATCCGGGGACTGGTCGAGCAGACGCTGCATCCCTGCCTCGGCTGAAGCGCTGGAGTAATCGCCGTGAAAGCGGAGCGCAGGGTCGGCTTTCAGGCCGGCAGCCTGAAGCGCCATGCGGTAGCCCTTATAGCGGTGCTGCACCTCGACTTCATCCGCCGGGCCGCCCAGGAAGGCAATGCGCTTGCAGCCCCGGCGCAGCAGATGTTCCGCAGCCAGCCGGCCGCCGGTGATGTTATCGCCGGTCACGGAGCAGTAGCTGGCATCGGGCGGCGGCGCGCCCCACACGATAAACGGCGCTCCCATCTCGACCAGCGTCTTGATGTGCACCTGCTTGCGGCTGGAAGTCATCAGGACAAAGCCGTCGACCCTGCCGGTGTCGAGGTACTGGTGAGCCCATTCCGTATCACGGGGATCGACCTGCACCACCAGCATATCGTACCCGCTGCTGTGCAGACCACTGGCGATGCCGCCCATGATTTCGAGCACAAAGAGGTCGGCCACGGAGAAGTCCTTGTGATGGGCGTGGGTGACGAACGCCACCGTGCGGCTCTGGCGCATGCTGAGCTGGCGAGCAGGTGCGTTGATGCGGAAATTATGCTCGCGGGCGATGCGCAGGATGCGCTCTTTGGTCTCTGCGCGCACCAGCGGGCTGTCGTTCAGCGCTCTTGAGACGGTGGCCTTTGAGACTTTCGCCAGGCGGGCGATATCGGCGATGGTCTGGACGGACTTCTTGCTCATCGATCTCCCTATTTCTTGCAACCGGTTACATTTTCGCGGATTTTTACTTTTTTGTCAAGCACGAAAATCACACTGGAGTAAAATTGGTAATATTGAGTCTATGGTTTACGGAGGGGGTTATGAGCTGTTCCCAGTGTCAGGGAATCGAAGAGCTGTTCAGCCCGGCTTATGTGGAGAAAGAGCTGCAGGTTTACCGCTCGCGGGGACCTGACCGCACCACGCGCATGCTCACCGCGGCGCTCAGGACCATACCCGTAGAGGGGCTGACCCTGCTGGATATCGGCGGCGGCCTGGGCGCCATACCGCATGACCTGCTCGCCGCAGGGGTGCGTGAGGTTACCAGCGTAGAGGCCTCTTCAGCTTATTTGACCGCCGCCAGGGCTGAGATGCAGCGGCGCGGCTATGCCGGTCAGGTTCGCTTCTATCACGGCGACTTCGTCGACATCGCCGGCCAGATCCCGCCAGCCGATATCGTTACCCTGGATCGTGTGATCTGCTGTTATCCCGATATGGAGAGCCTGGTCAGCCTTTCAGCCGAACGGACGCGCAAGCTCTACGGCCTGGTCTATCCCCGCGACACCTGGTGGACCCGGGCTGGATTCGGGCTCGAAAATATATGGTTTCGCCAGCGGGGCAGCTCTTACCGGGCTTTCGTGCACCCGACGAAAGCCGTTGAAGATTTGCTCGCCCGGCACGGCCTGAATCTGATCCAAAAGCGGCAGACTCTTGTCTGGCAGGTGGCCGTCTTCGCACGCTGAACTTCGACTGAAATCACCCGAGAAAGTTAGCAGAACTTCAAATAACCAGGACCAATCTTTAGCGCCGGCGAAAAGACCGGTCAGGCAGGGCATCGAAAAGCTCTGCCTGTTCTTTTTATCATTCCCTGCTGCGGGTAATATAAAACCAGATAAATTGGATTTTATAACCATTAATATGAAGCTGTTGTCCACTTAACTTGACTCCGCACGACGGCTGTTCTATACTTCTCTATAGAAGTTCCAGCCTTTCGAAGAATTATTCTTAAAGGTTTGTCATGCATCTGCTCCTGTTTTCCGGGTTCCTCGGATCCGGAAAGACCACGCTTGCAGTTCAGGTGGCTCAGGCTGTCGTTGAGCGCGGCAAGCGAGTGGCTATTCTGGTCAACGAAATCGGGGAGGCCGGCATTGACAACCAGCTCATGCGCCAGCTGGACCTGAATGTGTGGGAACTGCTCAACGGCTGCATCTGCTGCACCCTCAGCGCCGATCTGGTGAGCACCCTGCAGAAGCTGGACGCGGACTACGCTCCCGACCTGGTCCTCATCGAACCATCGGGCGCTGCGGATCCGCACAGTGTTCTGCATGCCCTTCCTTATTACCGCGGCAGGCCGCTGGAAAGCCAGCGCTGTGTGACCATCCTCGACCCGCTGCGACTGCACGTGCTCATCGAAGTCATGACCCCCCTGATCCACTCCCAAATCCAGAACGCCGACTTCATCCTGATTGGTAAAAGCGACCTGGCGCAGTCTGAGGAGTTGGAGACTGCCCTGCAGATCGCCCGCACACACAACCCATTCGTAGATGTGGTCTGCGCAGATTTAACCGCCGGCCTGACGCCGGAGCTGCTTTCACAGGTCGTGCCATGGCTGAGTTGACCCTGGAACCTTACAGTCTGAAACAGCGCTGGCAGCGAAAAAGCGGCAGCGGGCACTGGGCCCGGATTCTGTCCGAATATCTGGAAAGCCTGGCGCAGGCCTGTGCGCAGCATGAGAACAGCCTGATCGGTCATATTAAGGCGCTGGCCCTTTTCGCGGAGGGAGGCTGCCTGAGCATCAGCGTGGTGGCCCCCGGGATCCCGGCCAGCACCAGTGGAAAGGATCCAGAATGCCCGGCGCTGGATCTGACTTTGAATGTCATTGTGTACGGCCTGCCTCGATCGCTCCTTGAAGAGATCACCCGGCAGGCCGCTTTCTTTACGGCTCAAAAATGGGGACTGGAGGTGAAAAACATATCGAGCTGAGACCCATCCAAACCTGTTTGCAGCAGAGCATCAGAGCTGCCCTGACCGTAACCGGAACTACGCATAATGAAGGAGTGAGCAATGACCGATCAACTGATTAAAGCATTATCCGATCTGGAAGAGGAACTGGTGTTGAAACTGGTTCAGGAGCGCCTGGACGGCGGCGATGACCCGCTGGCAATTCTGGACGCCTGTCGAGAAGGGATGGCTCAGGTCGGCAAGCGCTATGAAGACGGCGAATACTACGTCTCCGACCTGATCATGGCAGGTGAAATTTTCAAGCAGGCGAACGCGATCCTGTCCGAAAAGATTCAGGTGGACACCGGCAAGAAGCGCGGAACCGTCGTCATGGGTACGGTAGAAGGCGACATCCACGATATCGGAAAGGACCTGGTGGTTGGCCTGCTGAAGGCAGGCGGGTATGAGGTCATTGACCTGGGCGTTGATGTGCCTGCGGCGAAATTCGTCAACGCGGTTACTGAGCACAGTGCTTCCGTAGTCGGTCTCTCGGGACTGCTGACCACCTCCTTCGATGCGATGAAGGATACCATCGCCGCGCTGGATGCTGCCGGGCTGCGGCCGAAAGTCAAGGTGATGGTCGGCGGCGGGCCTGTCAACGAGCAGGTGCGTGATTATGTGGGCGCTGATGCGATGGGAGCCGATGCCCAGGCCGCGGTGACCCTGTGCAACGGCTGGATCGAGTCTGTGGAGGTGGCATGATGACCGCTGTAGAGAAAACGACAGAAATGCATGCTCTCTGGCAGGAGCGCTTTGAGCGTATTAAAAAGGCGATCAACCTGGAACCCGTCGACCGGCCTCCGGTGATTTACATGGGTGTGGCTTTTGCCCCCCGCTACATGGGCATGTCGATTGCCGATTTTTGTGAGGACCCGGAAGCAGCACTGAATGTAACCCTGGCGGCGATGGACAAAATGGGTGGTTGGGACGGCGCCAACCTGCCCGGCGGCGGCCGCATCACCCCGGCCCTGACCTCTATGTGGCTCTCGCGCCTGCTCGTCCCCGGCCGCGACCTGCCCTCCGACAGCCTGTGGCAGGTGAAGGAAGCCGAGGTCTTGACGGTTGAGGATTACGATACGATCCTCAACAAAGGCTGGAGCGCGTTCCTGCAGGAGTACCTTCCCCGGGTAATCGATCTGCATGAATTCATGGATTTCGTCCACTGGAATATGCAGACCGCACAGCGCCGCTGGGAACTCTACCGGGATAAAGGCTATGTGATCGTCTGCGACGCCGCAGTGAACGTCACCATCCCCTTTGAATACCTGTGCGGCGGCCGCTCGATGACGAAGTTCTTCTTCGACCTGTACCGTATGCCCGACAAGGTTCAGGCGGTGATGGACGTGATCCTGGAAGACCTGCTTGCCCAGATCAAAGCAGCCCCGCGGCCGGCGGGGATCGGCGGCACCTGGTTGGGCGGCTGGCGCGCCGCCAGTGCTATGGTGGCTCCCAAACTGTGGGACCGCTTCGTGTGGCCGTATTATCTCAAGCTCGTCGAGGCCCTGGTGGACCAGGGCATCACACCCGTGCTGCACTGGGACCAGGACTGGACGCGCGACCTGGTGCGTCTGCAGGAACTGCCGGCGAAGAAGTGCATCCTCAACCCG
Source organism: Chloroflexota bacterium (assembly GCA_012516075.1). GTDB lineage: Bacteria > Chloroflexota > Anaerolineae > Anaerolineales > UBA4823 > JAAYXE01. The sequence goes on from JAAYXE010000021.1 coordinate 32,242, forward strand.
GACGGCATGACTGATGTGAAGAAGTTCAAAGAGCTGGTGGGCGACCGCATGGCGATGATGGGCGATGTGCCGGCCTCCATGCTGGCTGCAGGTACCCCAGACGACGTGCACGCCTATGTGGAAGACCTGATCCAGACCTTTGGCGGCACCGGCCTGCTGGTGTGTCCGGGATGCGATGCGCCTATCAACGCCAGACCGGAGAACATGCAGGCGATCGTCGATACCGTTCACTCCCACGATAAGGTGGTCTCGTAATGAACTCACAGACAGAGGGAGAGGCAGCCCTCTCCCTCTGCCGTTTAGCGGTGAGATCCCCGCAAGGAGCGATCTGATGCTGGTTATAGGCGAAAAAATCAACGGCACTTTAAAGAAAACTGCGGCTGCGATCGCTGCACGCGATGAGGCCTTTATTAAAGATATTGCCTGCAGGCAGGTGGAAGCAGGCGCCGACTATCTGGATGTGAACGCCGGCACGGCCTCGAGCCGTGAGCCTGAAGACCTGGTGTGGCTGATCGAAGTGGTGCAGAGCGTCGTGGACGTGCCGCTCTGTCTGGACAGCGCCAATCCGGCCGCCCTGCGGGCAGGCCTGGAGCGGGTGAATCAGGTCCCGATGATCAACTCCATCAGCGGCGAAGCCGGCCGGCTGGAGGGGATCCTGCCGCTGGCGGCAGAACGCGGCTGCCCGGTGATCGCTCTGCTGCTGGACGATAACGGCATCCCCGGTGGTGAGGATGGACGGCTGGAGATTGCCCGGCGCATCATCGACCGTACACGGGAAGCCGGCCTGCCCGATGATCAGGTCTTCATCGACCCGCTGGCGATGACCCTGAGCACCAAAACGGACGGGGCGGTGGTGGCGATTAATGTGATGCGCTGTATACGCAGCGAGTACCCTGAGGTAAAATTCAGTATCGGCCTCAGCAACATTTCATTTGGTCTCCCGGCGCGCAGCCTGATTAACCAGGCCTTCCTGGCTCAGGCGCTGGCAGCCGGACTGGATGCAGCGATTATCGACCCGCTCGATCAGGGGCTGCGCAACATGCTGTACGCCACCGAGCTGGTCCTGGGGCGTGATCGTTTCTGCCGCAAATACACCAGTGCGTTCCGTGCTGGCAAAATCAAAATTTGAAGGGAATACAATATGACAGCTCAAATAATCGACGGAAAAGCAATTGCACAAAAAGTCCGCCAGGAAGTAGCTGCCCGGGTTTCCGAACGGATCGCTGCAGGGAAATCGCAGCCTACACTGGCTACGGTGCTGGTCGGCGACCGGCCTGATTCAGCCGCGTACGTGGCATCGAAACAGAAAGCCTGTGCTGAACTGGGGATGGGCTCTGTGCACTGCCCCCTGCCCGCCGATGCCACCCAGGAGGAGGTCGAAGCCAGGGTCAGAGAACTGAACGCCGACCCGAAAATTCACGGTATCCTGGTGCAGCTCCCCATGCCTGCTCATATTGATGAGGAGCGCGTGCTGCAGTTGATCAACATTGAGAAAGATGTAGATGGTTTCTCGCCGCTCAATATCGGCCGCCTGGCCCAGAAAGGGCGCAAACCGCTGTTCGTCCCCTGCACGCCTTACGGGTGTATTTATCTGCTCGAGGAAAGCGGCGTGAAGATTGAGGGCGCCAATGCCGTGGTGCTGGGCCGCTCGAACATCGTTGGTATGCCGGCGGCGCTGCTGCTTATCAGCCGCAACGCTACCGTCACAGTCTGCCACTCGCGCACACGCGACCTGCCGTCCGTCGTGCGCCAGGCGGATATCCTGATTGCTGCCATCGGACGCGCCGAAATGGTGCGCGGCGACTGGATCAAACCCGGCGCAGCTGTGATCGATGTGGGCATCAACGCCATACCCGACGCGACCAAGAAGAGCGGGCGCCGTCTGGTTGGTGACGTGAACTTTGAAGAGGCGAAGGAAGTGGCCGGCTACATCACCCCGGTGCCGGGCGGTGTGGGGCCAATGACCATCGCCATGCTGATGAAGAATACCTTACATGCTGCCGAGATCCAGGATCCCTGATCTGGCAGAATCGAACAGCGGCTTTGATTAAACAGCGTGCGGGTGGGAGTTCTCCCACCCGCACTTGCTTCGCTCCCCCGCGTGATTTTCTAACCGGAAGCGTCAGGGCAGAGGCTGCTTCAGCCCCTGATCGCTGTGATTCTGCATCGTTTCGTGTGCCGGTAAACCCTGCCTGTGACCGTAATTCAGCCCGTTGAGATCGATCCGGATGATGATCAGCGGGCGGCGCTGCGCCGGTCGCCGGCGCTGGCGGGCTGGTCGGAAAGTGAACTGGGTGCGTCCAGATGAGCGCCCTCATCCACGCCCACACACAGCCGGTACACCAGCTCGCCGCCCAGCCAGCCGGTGATCAAAGCCAGGCCGCCGCCAACGAGCTCGAGGATAAACGGCAGACCGTCGGGGGCATAGTCGACCCGCCCGCGGCGGATGAACCAGCTGATGGCGAACAACACCACAATAATGAAATTCCCCACGCCGTGCGCCAGGCCGAGCGTGTTCGCCCGGGTGCCGGCGGGGATGTTCAGCCAGTCGAGCAGCCCGAAGACTGCTGCGATCAGCCCGCCAATGATACCGGCCGTAATCATCCAGAACGAAGCGACCGGGAACCCTTCAGTCCCGGTGAGCAGGTAGAGAACGTCAAAAATCAGGCCGGTTGCCAGCAGACCCAATGGAAAAACGACCAGCATCGGGTGCACTGGATGACCAAATAACTTCACTCTGCTTTCCATCATTTCCTTCCTCTGGTTTATTGTCCCCCTGTACCTTAGTTGCCGCACCGGTAAAAATCTTACCTGAATGGTCAGATTATATCATCCAGCCAGTCGATCACGGCCTGGAAGACGGTCTTCTCATCTTCGCCGGCCTTCACAGCGCGCAAGTGGTGGCGGCTGGGCCGCTCTGGCTCGATATAACGGTGCAGCAGCAGGCGGTCGCCGCAGCGGCTCTCCGAGCGGAAGAAGAAGGTAAGGGACTGCATGCGGTGGCGGCGGTGGAATTCTTCGGAATACCCGTCCAGCATGAACTCCACATAGCGGGCGTTGTTGGTGTGCTGGTTGAGGTCCAGGTCGGAATAGCGGATTTCCTTTTCGAGCAGCAGTTCGCCATCTGACATGGTGTGGATTTTATCGGGCATACTCTCCAGGGCGCTGCGCTCCTCCAGATAGTGCACCGGGTGGGGCAGGTTGTCCAGGCTGGTCACTCGCCGGCTGTTCGCGTTTATCAGCAGCCAGGCCGAGCGGGCGCGGGCATAAACCTGCTCCTGTTCGTCCAGGAAGAGGAAATCGCGCAGTGAGAAGATGCGGTAGCGGCGGTGCGGCCAGGTTTCGGCGGTGATCGTGTCCTGGTAGCGGGGCAGGCGCTCGATCTCCAGCCGCACCCAGGAGAGCACCCAGAACAGACCGGCCGGGTGCAGGGCTTTGTAGCCCAGGTCGAGGCCTTCGGCGTGGTCGGCGGCGGTGGTCTGGATGGCGTTGCACAGCGCGCTGATCTTCAGGCGGTTTGAGAAATCGATCTCGTGGGGTGGGACGGTGAAGGTGGTGCGGTAGAGGGAATCCAAGGTGCGGCTCGCTGGAATGAGGTTTGGCGGTGCAGGTCGTGAAGTGGGCCGTTCTGTATGATATCACAGCCGGATAGGGGATATGGAGAGCGATGGGAACGCAGATGAACGCTGATTATTTGTATTTTGTCATTCCCTCGGGCCTGGATGACCGGGCAGCAAGTTCTTCCAATTGTGCCCCGCAGGCGCATTTAGCGGAGGGGTTTTTACCCCCGCCCTCGAAACGGCCTGAGGGAAACCCTTCTCCGCCACATTGAACGGGGACACAGGTGACGCTGTCCATTTCAGTCGTTGAGCCCGCGGAAGCACGCCGGTTTTATTACCGTTGTTTATCCGTGTATTCCAAATACCGGGTAGCCAGGATCTATTGACTGGGTTTCCATTCGCGCTTGACAAATTCGAGAAATTCGATGATAATCAAATTAGATGTATATCGAATTTTAGAAGGATGAAAGCGTATGAAAAACCAGCCGTATGAAAACCAGGCCGGGCTGCTCGACATGCTCAAAGCACTGGCCGATCAGAGCCGCCTGACCCTGCTGCGGATCCTGAGCGAAGGGGAGATCACCGTGAGCGATCTGGCGCGCAGAGTTGACCTGAGTGAACCCACAGTATCACATCACCTCTCAAGGCTGCGCGCGGCCGGGCTGGTCACCCTGCGGATGGCCGGTAACCAGCGCTACTACTGCCTGAACGAGGCCGGGCTGAAGCGCTTCAAAAAGATGGCAGCTGAGATCGAGCAGGCGCCTGCCATCCCTGAGCCGCAGGATGAGAACGATTCCTGGATCACCGGGCTGGGCTGGAGCGCATCCGACCAGCAGGTGCTGCGCGAGTACACCCGCGGTGAGAAGATCACCCGTCTGCCATCGAAGCAGAAAAAGCTGATCGTTATCCTGCGCTGGCTGGCCACCCTGTTCGAGCCCGACCGGCTGTACACCGAGAGGGAAGTGAACGAGGTCTTGAAAAGCGTCTATGCCGAAGACTACGTCGGACTGCGGCGCGATCTGGTCGATATGGGTTATCTACGCCGCGAGCGCGGCGGGGAAAAGTACTGGCTGGGCGGCGATGTGACCCGGACGGATGGCTGAAGAAATATAAAGCCGGCTCAATCATGGCCGCGTAATCTATGTAGGCCCGGGTGATGAACGAAGACCCGGGCCGCGGCGGTCCGCGATTGTCAGATAGGCGCGGGGCGGGCGGTTTCACGAGCAGCGTACGAAGTGTGTACATACTTCGTACGCTCAGTAGTGAGACCCCCGTCCTGCGCTTTTAATATGCTCTCCACCCTGCCCCTCCCGGATAAACCCTTGACATATACAGGTTAACTGTATAGAATGCCTGTATATCGGATAACTATATAGTTGAACTGTATATGAGATGGACGAATGAACAGGAACAAATATCTCCCACTAACGGAAACCAGCTTTTATATTCTGCTGGCCTTATGCGAACCGGCGCATGGCTACCGCATCATGCAGCGCGTGGAAGAGCTGAGCGACGGGCAGGTCCGCATCGCAGCCGGCACGCTGTATGGCGCGCTCGAGAACCTGCTCAAGCAGCGCCTGATCCGGTCGCTGGCCAGTGACGACAGCCGCCGCAAGGTTTACGGGCTGACTGAAGAAGGCCGGGAGGTCCTGAAAATGGACGTAAACCGGATGAAACATATGGTCCTCCAGGCCGAAAACCTGCTGAAAGAAGCGGATGGAGGTAGAAAATGAGACGATACCGGTTTTTTCTGGACTTCGCTAAAGAAGAAGAATGGCTCAGTGAAATGATACGCCAGGGCTGGGAACTGACCGGGACTGGCTTTGGATATCGTTTTCGGAAAACAGAGCCACAGGATACGGTGATCCGCATCGACTTTCGCATCTTCGCCAGCCAGGACGAATTTCTCAACTATCGCGCCCTGTTTGAAGACAGCGGCTGGAAGCACATCGCCGGCAGCCGCACTTCGGGTGCACAGTATTTCAAGCGCATGTCATCGAGCAGCTCTGAAGATATCTTCTCTGACGCCCTTTCCCGGGCGGAGCGCTACCGGCGTCTTTCACGTATGTGGATCAGCATGTCTGTGGTGTCGCTGGTAGCGCTCCTGCTGCTGGCTCTCACCGGGCCCATCGACCTGCGCGCCCTGGTGCAGCCGAAGCTCTTTTACCTGACGCAGGGCCTGTGGGAAAAAAGCGGCGCGGCTTTCTGGGATGCGTTCTGGTTCGAGACCCCCTTTGCCCTGTTCCGTGCCGTACTGGTATACAGCTTTCCGCTGTCGCTGGCCCTCTACCTGGCCTTTGCTTTCAAATCAAACCGCCTGTACCAGCAGGAGAAGAACCATGAACAATCAATTTAAAAATTATCGAATGATTATTCTGCTGATCTGCGCCTGCCTTGTGCTCAGCGCCTGTGTCTCCACAGTCTCCACGGAAGAAGTCCGGGGAGCCTTTCAACCCGTCACGTCGCTCACCCTGCCGGAGGAGGTGACGCTGGTGGGCATTGGTGAAGCGACCCACGGTAACGCCGAATTTGTGACCCTGCGCAAGGAAGTGCTGGCCCATCTGGTCGAGCATTACGGTTTCCGGGCCTTTGCCATTGAAGGCGATTTTGGCGGCGGCCAGGTGGTTAATGAATACGTGCTCAACGGCCGTGGGAGCGCGGAAGAAGCGGTGCGGGAGATCGGCTTCGCCATTTACCGCACGCAAGAAATGGTCGACCTGGTCGAATGGATCCGCGCGTACAACCAGTCTGCGGCGCCCGGGGAGCGCATCCACTTCTACGGTTACGACATGCAGCGCTACGACAACAATATTGCCGGCCTGCTGGCTTACTTTGAGCAGGTGGATCCCACGCTGGTAGAACCCTACCGGGCCGCTCTGGCGGATCTGAACGACGCGACCGTCTTCGACCAGGAGCCGGAGAAAATTCAGGCCGGGCTGCAGGCCATCGAAGAGATCCGGGCCGGGATGCAGCGCGAAAAAGAGCGCTACATCGCCGCCAGCTCGCCGGAGGCCTTTGAGCTTGCCGATCAGTACGCTGCCTCGATTCAGCAGAACGCCACCCTGCGCAGCGGCAGCAGTAGTGATTCCGAACTGCGCGACCAGTTCATGGCCGAAAAAGTGCGCTGGATTGTTGAGTTCGAAAAGAGCCAGGGACGCGGCAAAGTGTTGATCGCCGGTCACAACGGGCACATCGAGAAAAGCGCCGCAGCGCCCCAGTACCGCTCGATGGGCAGCCGGCTGGGCGAACAGTTCGGTGAAGCTTACTTCGCCATTGGCACCGAATTTTTGGAAAGCACGTTCAATGCCGCCAGTGCTGCTGGTGGGGGGCGTCAGCAGTTCTCGGTGCGCAACAACAGCGATCTCAACAAAGCCTTTGCTGCCAGCGGTATGGAAATCGCCTACCTGGACATCGCATCTGCCCTGGATAACCCGGCCCTCGCGCCCCTGCTGACCAGCAACCAGTCCATGAGCAATATCGGCGACAGCTTCGCCAGCTGGTACACCTTTCTACCTGTGTTCTATACCCTGCAGATGACCCCGTCCGAGGCGTATGACGGATTGATCTTCGTCCGCAGCGCCACCCCGACGACCATGCTGGAGGAGTGAGGCGACAAGGCAGCTCGCGAAAACAGGGCGGCGCTGGTTTGAGACAGAACAACGGATAATATACCGGGGCTGCGGCAGCCCCGGTGTATTGTTTTATTAATCCACCGGTCGATAAATCGGATAAATAACGTACAATTAGGCTGTGCATAGAAACGCAGGCGCAGTGCCCGTGCTTCGATTAACCGGTAGAAGTTCTGGAGATGGGTCGTAATCATGGCCAGTTTTGAGGATCACTTTTCCGAACAGGCGGGCGAGTACGCCGCTTACCGTCCGGGCTATCCGGACGCGCTGTTTGCGTATCTGGCTTCTCTCGCCCCACAGCGCGAGCTCGCCTGGGATGTGGGGACCGGCAGCGGGCAGGCGGCCCGCTCGCTGAGGCGGTATTTCCGGCGGGTCTACGCGACTGACGCCAGCGCCGAGCAGATCGCCAGGTCGCTCCCCGGAGAGCAGGTTGAATTCCGGGTGGAGCGCGCCGAAGATGTGGGCCTGCCGGACAGCAGCGTCGACCTGATCACCGCCGCCACGGCGGTCCACTGGTTCGACCTGGAGCCGTTCTACCGGGTCGTGCGGCGGGTGGGGAAGCCCGGCGGGGTTCTGGCCGTGTGGACCTATCACCTTCCGGATATCGAACCCACAGTCAACGATATCCTGCTCCATTACTATGCAGAGATTCTGAAAGACTGCTGGCCCGAGCGCTTTCACTACGTGGACGAACGTTACCAGACCCTGCCTTTCCCCTTTGATGAAATCCAGCGGCCTCTGATCAGGATGCACACGGACTGGAATCTGGACCAGGTGGCTGGTTTTCTGGACAGCTGGTCGTCCACGCGCCGCTACCTGAAAGTACACGGCCGGCATCCGCTGAGCCTGGTGTGGGAGGCGCTGTCTCAGGCCTGGGGTGACCCGAAAAAGCCGCGCACCCTGCGCTGGCCGCTCTTTCTGCGGGTTGGGCGGATCGGCAGCGAGGCGGGTGAGTGATCGCCCAGCCGGATTGAGAAAGCTGGTATTCTGCATTGCCCGAAAAGCATACACCTGAAGAAGCCTGGTACCGCATGCTCACCCAGGGGGACAACGTACCGCACCGCCTGCGCCGCTTTCTGGCGCTGCTGCCTTCCAGCCCGCGCTGTAAACTGTGCAACGCCCCTTTTAAAGGCTGGGGTGGGTACAGCATGCACCTGGTGGGCAGGGACCAGTCGCGGTTCAACCCGCGCTACTGCGAACCCTGCGAGGTCTTCGACCATCCCGGCGGGGCCGAAGTGGAGCTGACCATGCTCTTCGCCGACGTGCGCGGTTCGTCGAAGCTGGCGGAGCAGATGAGCGCGCTGCAGTTCAGCCAGTTGATCAACCGGTTTTATGTTGTGGCCACCGACGTGCTGGTCAGGCACGATGCCATGGTCGACCGGCTGATCGGGGATGAGGTGGTCGGACTGTTCGTGCCCGGACTGGCCGGCCCGCAGCACGCGCGCCTGGCGGTCCAGGCGGCCTGCAGCCTGCTGCAGAAGACCGGTCACCAGGATCGGGAAGGACCGTGGATCCCGGTTGGTATCGGGGTGCATACGGGGAAGGCCTTCGTGGGAGTGGTGGGCGGCAGCGAGGACCAGCCGACGGATTTTACTGCCTTAGGGGATAACGTCAACATCACAGCAGGGCTAGCGGACCAGGCCGGCACAGGCGAGATCCTGATCAGCCGTGCAGCGTATGAGGCCGCCGGTCAGGGTTTTGGACCCACAGAGCACCGGGAGCTGGCGTTGAAGGGGAAAGATGGAGCGTTTGAGGTTTACGTGCTGAAACCTTAGCGGGAAGCGCGGCATAACCCCGGATACTGCGTGGCGATTTGCCCAGGCCTTCGGTACAACTCCGGAATTCTGGATGAACCTGCAGTGTGCTTATGACCTGGCGCGCGGCCGGCCTGCGGTGGAGGTCGAACGGATGCGCCAGTTCGCAAATTGATCCGCTTTGTATTCCGGTAAAGGCTGTCTGGTGAGAAAGCCAGGCGGCCTTGCTTTTATGGGGGAGTGGGAGGAAAAGTGCGGTCGTCAGTGAAATTTGCGCAAACTGCGGTGCAGGGTTATCATTGAATGGTGGGGGCGGTCATTATTCAGACCGGCAGTCAATCATCAGGTTCAGTGCGGTAGGAGGGAGAAATGGAACTGGGCACATTTTCCATCAGCCTGGCGGTCAAAGACATCGCCGCCTCCAGGGCTTTCTACGAGAAGCTGGGGTTTAAGGATTTCGGCGGGGATATCACACAGAACTGGCTGATCATGAAAAACGGCGATACGGTCATCGGCCTCTTCCAGGGGATGTTCGATAAGAACATGCTCACCTTCAACCCTGGCTGGGACAGCAGCGCCCAGCCGGTAGAGGACTTCACCGACGTGCGCGAAATTCAGCGGCGGCTCAAAGAGCAGGGCGTGGAGTTTGCGCGCGAGGCGGATGAGAGCACCCAGGGCCACGAATACTTTATTGTGGTCGACCCGGACGGCAACCCGGTCATGGTCGACCAGCATGTGTGAGGCTGGGAGAGGATTAGCCGCCGTCTACCCTGTGCAGGCTGCGGGCTTATTTTGCTGCGTAGTCGAATGACAGCAGCGGCAGGTATGTTTCCGCCTGCGGCACCCAGAACGTGTACGGCACGCGCAGACGGTAGGGCTCTACCCCATCGTCTATCGTAATCAGGAAAGCGCCTTCATAATATCCGGAAGCGGCCAGGGGCGGTGGGTTCAGACTCAGGCGGATCTGTTTGATTTCACCCGGGGCTAAATTAAAGGTCCAAACATCGGGTTGGATGTGTTCTGGTGGTATCGAACTCACGTTGGGAGCCGCCTGATAATTTGGAGTCAGTGCCAGCTTCGCGGGAGTGACCTCAATCTGAACATCCAGGCCGGTTTCGATGATGGATTTCAGCTCGAATTCCCCACCGGCCGTGCCGTCCTTCACCAGCCCCAGCGGCAGGGCAGCCGGATAGACCAGCACAGGCTGGCGCAAGGCCTGGTCGACCTGCAGCTTCCCGGCTCCGACCTCTGCATACCGGAAGTCTAATTCTTTCGTAGAGTTCAGCAGGGCCGAACGCAGATCCGCCGGCGACCATTCCGGATGAGCCTGGAGGAGCAGTGCAGCCGCACCGGAGACATGGGGTGCGGCCATGCTCGTCCCAGTCAATTGGGCGAAGCCGTTTTTATAGGTAGACCAGATATCCGATCCAGGAGCGGCCAGCTCGGGCTTGAACCGGTCATAATACAGATCCGGGCCGAGCGAGCTAGATTCTGCGCGGATCTCCGCTTTATTAATATTGGCAACGGCGAACGCCCCCGGGGCGCTGGCCGGTGGAAATATTGACCCGTATCCTTGTATACCGTGGTTACCGGCTGCGGCAACCACAAAGACGCCCTGTGTAGCAGCATTGTTCACCGCCTGGTTCAAAGGTTCAAATCCAGGGGCGTTGAAGGGAGCACTTAAGCTTAGATTGATGATATCCGCTCCGTCGATTACCGCCTGCTCGATGCCTGCGAGCACGGTGGACATAGTTCCGTCCCCATTTGAATTAAGTACTTTGTAGACCAGAAGATCGGCGCCGTAGGCGACACCCCGGTATACTTCCGAATTTGATGCAATGATACCGGCGACGTGCGTCCCGTGGCCGCAATCGTCCATCGGATCTGCATCCACACCTGGCCTAAAGAGGCCGTCATCCCCCACAAAATCAAAGCCTCCGCTGACCTTACAACCCGGACCCAGGCAGCCGCCCAGTGCGGGGTGTTTATAGTTGATTCCCGTATCCAGCACGGCCACTTTCACACCCCGCCCGGTGATGTACTCCCCATTCTCGTCCTGCAGCTCCCATACCTGGTTTGCTCCGATCAGCGGAATGCTCACGTCAGTAGACGCGTGCAGCAGAAGGTCGGGGAAGATGTTTTCCTCTCCATATATGCGTTCCAGGACGGGCAGGTCCGAAGCGGGGATGGTCACCGCAAAGCCGTTAAACACCCGGTGATAGGTCCGGATATTCGCGGCCTGGATGCCCTGCGAATGCAGCTGGGTGAGCAGCTTCTGCTGCGTTTGGATCACGTCCCTGGGCTGTTGAAGCGAGCCTGTCTGGACGATCAAACGCAGCGGTTCACCGGCATGCGGCTCTGCTGAGACAGGGGAAATGGATTGTGTCAGGAGCAGCAGGGAAATGAGGAGGGGGATGGAGAATAGAAAGCGGCGAGGCATAGTGGGCTCCGGTGGATGAATGCTTAAGTGTAGACAGGTCCCCCCTGTGGGAGATTCATTTAACCGGCGGGGATTGGCCAGCAATCAGTGAGTATGTTAAATTGTAACGCAGTTGTTATGGGGAGTACAGATTAATAAAGCCAGCAGATTTTGTGATAAGAGTAATTATCTCGAATTCTATTGTGAACTTAAAGTCTCAATCTATAATCTGAACCTAACAGAAGAACAAAGAAAAAGAAATTTTGGAAGTTTAGCAAGTTATTGCACCCAGTAAGTAAAAATTCACACTTATGAAAAAGAAAAGTTTATACTACTTTTTATTATCTACTTAGGGAGATCAGCTTACATACCCAACACTATTATGTTTATTTAAAAAGATTGTTTTCCACCGCCATATATTATTAATTATATGTCATTACTATACAGAATGCCCCAGGAGAGGGTCGAACTCCCAACCGCCTGATCCGAAGTCAGGTGCTCTGTACATTGAGCTACTGGGGCGTTTACCGCCGAAGATTATACCCGATAATCTCCGATCCGGCGGCATTCCCTGTACCCCAA
>JAAYXE010000187.1 GCA_012516075.1 Chloroflexota bacterium
GCCACCCCAACGGGAACGACAACCCCGCCCACCACGCCCACACCTGAAGCCAGCCCGACAGCCGGGCCGGGAACTGCGACCGTGCCTCCTTTACCCTGATACAATCCACCTGTCAGGCTGCATCGCTTAAAGGTAAATATTCTCTATGAAACAAAAGACATTCCACTTAATTTCCCTGGGTTGTGCGAAAAACACTGTCGATTCCGAGTCGATGGCCCAGCTTCTCAGCGGATCAGGTTACCGGCCGGTTGATAACCCCCGGAAGGCAGGCGTCCTGATCGTTAACACCTGTGGTTTTATCGGCCCTGCCAAAGAAGAATCGCTCTCCGTCCTTCACGAGCTGGCCAGTCAGAAGCGGAAAGGACAGATCCTGATCGCGGCCGGGTGTCTGACACAGCGCTACGGAGCAGAGGTGGCCCGTCAGGTTCCAGGGATAGACGGAATCCTCGGGACGCGACGCTGGATGGATATCGTCGATGTCGTTCAAAAGCTGCGCGCCGAGAAGGATCCCCAGCCGCTCTACCATCTTCCCGAAGCACCAACTGTGGGGACCGATGAACACGGCGCGCTGCGGGCCGCCGTTCAGGGACCAAGTGCATATATTAAAATAGCCGATGGCTGCCGCCGGCCCTGCGCTTTTTGCGCCATCCCGCTGATTAAAGGCACAGCGGTAAGCCGCCCGGTCGAGAGCATCCTGGCGGAGGCCCGGGCCCTGGAAGAAATGGGCATGCGCGAGCTGATCCTCATTGCGCAGGACACCACGGATTACGGCCATGATCTGGGAATGAAAGACGGTTTGGCTCAGCTCCTGGAGCAGATGATGGCCGTTCTCAAGCCCAAAGATGAAGGGGGCGTCGACTGGGTGCGCATTATGTATGCCTACCCGGGCTATGTGACCGATCGTCTGATTGAGGTCATGGCTGAAAACCCGCGCATTGTTCCTTATCTGGACATGCCCCTGCAGCATGCTCACCCCGCCACTCTGCGCCGCATGCGCCGCCCGGCCAACATGGACTGGGTGTACCGCACAATTGAAAAGATGCGCCGGGCGCTCCCGGATCTGGCCCTGAGAACGACCTTCATCGTGGGCTACCCGGGTGAAACCGAAGAAGAATTCCAGACCCTGCTGGACTTTATACAGGAAATTCGCTTCGACCGGGTGGGCGCTTTCCAGTTTTCATTTGAGCCCGGTACCAGCAGTGAACCCCTGGGCGACCCCATCCCCGCCGAGGTCAAGCAGGAACGCTATGAGCGTCTGATGGCCGTGCAGCAGGCGATTTCGCTGGAGATCAACCAGAGCCAGGTCGGTAAATCCCTGGACGTCCTGATTGAAGGTCAGGGGGACGGCATTTCGGTTGGCCGCACCTATCGCGATGCCCCCGAAATCGACGGGATGGTGGTGGTCGAAGGCGAGATTCCCACCGGGGAAATGGTCCCTGTGCGCATCAACGGCGCGATGACCTACGATCTGAGCGGTGTGGTCGAAACCAACCGCCTGCTTATCCTCTGAAACTGAACTGCCCGTATTTCTGAAAAGGAAAACCCGATGCTGAACACTACCGATCCACAAGTTAAGTTCGCACTGAATGCCGTACGCCAGGCCTCGCTGCTGGTTCGCCAGGTTCAGCTGGATCTGGTATCACCTGCGCTGACCAAAAATGACCGTTCACCCGTAACGGTTGCCGATTTTGCCTCTCAGGCGCTGATTGGTAATTTGCTCAAACAGTCCTTTCCTGATGACCCTCTGGTTGCGGAGGAAGATTCCAGTGCGCTGCGGGAGCCGGATGCCGCAGAGACCCTGGAGCAGGTGCGCTCGTTCACTGCTCGCTTTGCCGGTGATTGTGATGCTGAATCGGTGTTAAGCTGGATCGACCACGGCCGTGTTGACACCGCCCGGCGCTTCTGGACGCTGGATCCCATTGACGGGACCAAGGGCTTCCTGCGCGGAGAGCAGTATGCCGTCGCGCTGGCATTAATCGAAGACGGTCAGGTACAGATTGGCGTGCTGGGCTGCCCGAATCTGGTGGACGCCTACCGCCCGGACGCGGCCAGTTATGGATCGCTGGTGATTGCGGTGCGCGGGCAGGGCTGCTGGGTCACCCCGCTCGACCGGCCCGGCGAGTTCGAAAGGCTGAGGGTTTCCAAACGGACCAATCCGGAGGAAGCCCGTATTCTGCGCTCCGTTGAATCTGGCCACACAAATGTGGATCAAATTGACCAGTTCGCCGCAGCCCTGGGCGTACGGGTTGAGCCGGTACGCATGGACAGCCAGGGCAAGTACTCCGTGCTGGCAGCTGGTAAGGGCGAACTGGTGATGCGCCTGCTCTCGCCTGCCAAACCGGACTACAAAGAGAAAATCTGGGATCAGGCAGCCGGATCGATCGTCGTCGAAGAGGCCGGCGGTAAGATCACCGACCTGAGCGGCCGGCCCCTCGATTTCACCTGCGGCCGGTCTCTGCTGAACAACCGCGGCATTCTGGCCTCGAACGGTCTGCTGCATGAGGCGGCAGTGGAGGCTTTGCAGCGCATCGGAGCTCAGTAATTTCTTTCACACAGCTGCTGCCCCCATGTCTCATACCGGTCGTGCTGCGCTCATCCTGAGTCTTCTGGCGGTGCTGGTCTCCTTCTGGGTGACAGACCGGGTATTTGAACAGATGGCCCATCTGGAAGACGAAATGGCCTATCTCTGGCAGGCCCAGGCCATCGCCGGAGGCAGGTTGACCCTGCCTTCACCTCCTGAGCATCCCAGCTTCCTGGTGCCATTTGTCATCGACTACAACGGCCAGCGCTTCGGGAAATATCCACTGGGCTGGCCGGTAGTGCTCGCCATCGGTGTGTGGCTGGGAGCGCGCAGCCTGGTCAACCCTCTGCTGGCAGGTTTCGGCGTCTGGCTGACCTACCAGCTGGGAAAGCGTACATTTGGCAAGACCACAGGGCTGCTTGCCGCCGGGCTTACCCTCACATCACCGTTTTTCCTGGTCAACTCCGGTTCGCTGCTCTCGCATCCGCTTGGGCTGGTGCTCAGCGCCGGGTTTGCCATGGCCTGGCTGGATGCTTTTTCCGACCAGCATTACCCCCGGCCATGGCTGCCCGCCATTGCGGCAGGGATGACCCTGGGCGTGCTGGCGCTCACCCGCCCGCTGACTGCGGTAGCCGTCGCGCTGCCCTTCGGGCTCCATGGCCTGTATCTGCTGGTTCGCGGCTCCTGGCCGGTGCGCCGCCGGGTGCTGGTCGTGGGTATTGTCGCAGCGCTGATTGCAGCCCTTCATTTTGTCTGGCAGTATGCGGTAACCGGTGATCCATTCTTAAACCCTTACACCCTGTGGTGGGAATACGACAAAATAGGGTTTGGCCCGGGTGTAGGCGTCACCGGCAATCACACCCTTCGCCTGGCGTGGCTTAACACCCGCCACAGCCTGATGACCGGATTGAGTGACCTCTTCGGCTGGGGCACGTTGTCGTGGATCTTTCTGCCGTTTGGCGTTCTGGCCATCTTCACAAGGCACGAAAAAAGACCGGAGATTAACCACAGGGCGGTTCTGATCGGCAGCGTGCTTGTCAGCCTGATCGTCGTTTACATGGCTTACTGGATTGGCTCATCGCTGTTTGGTCCGCGCTACTACTACGAGGGATTGTACAGCGCCACCATCTTCAGCGCCGCCGGAATCGCCTGGCTGGCCGGCTGGCCGGTAAGGGTCTGTGAACCCTGGCGTTTCTACGAAGGCCGGCAGCGCTACCGCCCACTGGCTGTGACTGCCCTGGTTGCCCTGCTGGTAAGCGCAAATTTGATCTTCTACACCCCCCAGCGCTTGCAGGGGATGCACGGGCTCTACGAAGTCAGCCGTGTTTACCTGCAGCCCTTTCAAACCCCACAGGCCCAGGAGGTCACTCCGGCTCTGGTGATCGTCCACACCACGGGGAGCTGGATCGGCTACGGACGGCTGCTGGAACTTCAGGATCCATTCCTGGACACTCCGTTTATTTTTGTGATCAGCCGCGGCCCGCGTGCTGATGCGCGCGTTGCAGAACATTTCCCGGATCGCAACATCATCCACTACTATCCAGAAGAGCCCTACACCTTTTATACAGCCCCGCGCTGATTTACAGCCAGCTGCGCTGTGCTTCATACTCCTCCCCCGGCACATCACGGGTGGAGGAGTTATTACTTTCGAAGGGTTATCTTTACGCGCATTTTATGGCAGTTTTACACTCCGGCTAATATGATGTGAAAACCCTAGCGGAGTGTACCTGAGAATGGAAACCTCCTACCACATCCTGGTCGTTGACGACGACAGAACTCTCGCAGAAATGTTGATCGAATTTCTGCGGATTTCGGGATTCCCAAACACGGACCATGCCTGGAATCTGAAGGAGATGTGGGAGCGGTTTGCCTCCAGCACCTACGACTTGGTGATCCTGGATTATCTGCTTCCCGACGGCACCGGTCTGGATGCGCTGCAGTTAATCCAGGAGAGAGGTATCGAGGTCGCCGTAATCATGGCCACCGGTCAGGGGGACGAGCGCGTGGCCGCTCAGGCGATCCAGCGCGGAGCTGCCGACTACCTGGTGAAAAACACCAGTTACCTTTCATCCGTTCAGACGCTGATCCCCAAAACCATACGCAATTTCCGCCTGCAGCAGTCTGTGCAGCGCTCCCTTGAACAGATTCGCTACCAGGCGATGCTGCTCAACAATGTGCGCGATGCCATTGTGGTCTGGGATCTGGACGGGCGCATCACGTACTGGAATCCGGCTGCAGAACAGCTCTACGGCTGGAGCCAGGAAGAGCAGCTGGGGCGCTGCGCCCAGGAAGCCTATCTTGACATCTTTTCTCCTCCACTAACGCTGAACGGCAGGGCAGATATCCTGGGGCGCTACATCGAATTGTGCTGCCAGCCAAAGGACCAGCAGACAAAATGGATCAGCGTCTGTATCACGGCGCTGTACAGAGATCCGCTGGAAGAGAGCCCCATGGGATATATGGCTGTGTCGCACGATATTACCGAACGCAAAAAGAAGGAAGCCCAGATTCGGGCCGCTCAGACACAGCTCACCCAGGTTGCGCGCCTGACGACGATTGGTGAAATGGCCTCGGGTGTTGCACACCAGATTAATAACCCGCTGACCACCATTATTGCTGACACCCAGCTGCTGCTGAAAGAGCTGCCGGTTGATCACCCGGCGCGCGAATCCGCTGAGGCGATCGAACAGGCCGGGTGGCGAGTACATGAGACGGTTCAGCGGCTGCTCGAATTTTCCCGGCCTGCTGAAGCAACCAGCGAAATTCTGAACATCAATACCACGATTCAGCACGCGCTGCAGTTAATTGGAGCGCAGATCGAAGCGGCTGGCATCAAAATTGTAACCGAGCTGGATGAAGACATTCCCTCCCTGCGAGGGAACTCACGCCAGCTCGAGGATCTGTGGGTAAACCTGCTCTTGCTGGCGCGAGATGCATGTCATAGCCAGCCGGATGCCTGTATCCATATCCGTTCTCGAGCCGCTGGTAACACGCTGCATGTCGAAGTGCAGGACAATGGGAAATTGATCCCTGAAGAGCTGCTCGATACCATTTTTGAACCCGATTTTGTCGGTTCCTCCAGCGGACGGGGAACGGGAATGGAACTCAGCATATGCCGGGAGATCGTACGCCAGCACGGCGGGCAAATCGCCGTAGAGAGCAGAATCGAACATGGTACAACCTTCGGCGTCACTTTCAACACAGAACCATCAGGCACAAGTTGATGTCGTTCAACCGGAACCCGGTGCCCCAGACTGGGCATCTCATTCCACCAGGACAGCGGACCTCCCCGATCTCTGGAAAAACAGCGAAGAATTAAGCGATCTCCTGGCCGATGCAGGGGATCTGGAGACACTGTGCTCAACCGGCCTGCGGTTCCTGCTCAACCGTGTCGAGCGGACTGGCGGCGCAGTCGTCCTGCAGTCCCCGGGTGAGGCCTCTCCCCTGCTGTACACCTGCACTCATCTCCCCCACAGCCTGGGTTCGGCTGCCGGACCCAATGCCGCATTCTTCTCTCTGGCTCGCTCTGCTCTCCAGAACGACGATCAAACCACACAGGCGGTAAAAAACCGGAATGGAAAAAACCGCAGCCAGGAGCATGAGCTGGCAGCGGCAGTACGTATTCCCGGTCTCAAAACACTGCAGGGGGTCGTGCTGATCTTCGGTGAAACTCTTGATTCCGGTCAAATCACCTGGCTTCAGCAGATGGTTCGCCCTCTCGGCCGCTTCATTAAAGCTCGCGGCACGGGAATGAACCACCTTCAGCAAACGCACGGTTTGGCAGTTGTCCAGGAGGTCATCGACCGGTTGAGCCTGCAGACCCCCATCGAAACGATCGAGATCCAGGTCATGCAGGCTGCATGCCGCGCCCTGCAGGCGAAGTGCGGCGCGCTGGTTCATCTCGACGAAGACGGCAGTCCTCTTGTGACACAGAAATTGATCGATGCGGGTGGAAACCTGACGGTGGAAGTTTACCCTCACCTGACCGCCAGCCTGCTGCAGACCTGCCTGGAAACCCGCAAAACGCTGCGCATACAGAACCCTGCCCTGCACACGCTCGCGCCGGCCGATGCGCCCGGGAACCTGCAGGTGCATTCCCTGATGTGTACACCACTGGTGGTCAACGGCCAGATCCTGGGCGCGCTCCAGGTTTTCAACAAAGCCGGGGGACATTTCGACCAGGAAGACGAACAGCTCTTCAACACGATCGCCTGTCTGACGGCCCAGGCCCTGTACACGGCTCGCCTGGTACGCCGCTTCCGCATCACTAACGCAGATCTGGAAGCCAGCCGCTGGGAGCTCCTGCGTTCGCGCAACACCCTGCGCGCCCTGTTCGATAACCTCCCCGCCGGCTTGTATATCGTCAACCAGAAGTATGAGATCATGGCAATCAATATGAGCTGTGCCCGGCGGACCGGCAAGATCCCCCAGGAACTGGTGCGCAGGCCCTGTTACCAGGCGCTTTACGGGCTTGATCATCCATGCCCGGTCTGCCGGGTGGGCGAGACCCTGGAAAGCGGCGTCAGCACCTCACGCGCTGAACGCCGCATGCAGCCGGCTAACCCGGATGATCTCGAGGCGACCGATTGGGAGATCAGCACCTATCCCATTCTGGAAGAGAGCGGTCGTCCCGTTCAGGCCATCATTCTGGAGCAGGACGTAACCGAAAAGCGCCGCATGGAAGGGATCCTGGCGCAGTCCGAAAAGCTGGCCGCCATCGGGCAGCTGGCTGCCAGCATCGCCCACGAGATCAACAACCCCCTCACCGCGATCATCGCCAATGCCCAGCTTCTGCAGCAGGAATGTGATGGCAATGAAGATCTGCGCGAATCGGTGGAGCTGATTGTCCAGGCCGGCGCCCGGGCCGCCCAGGTGGTGCGCAATCTGCTGGACCTGGCACGCAAAGAGCACTTATCCCGCACGCCAACCCAGGTCAATGAAACCCTGCGCCGCTCGCTGGCTCTCATGCAGCACGAAATTGCCGCGCGCGCTATTCAACTGACCTTTGATCCACAGCCCGACCTGCCGGTCATCCACGCCAGCCAGGATCACCTGCTGGGCGTGTGGCTGAATCTTCTGCTGAACGCCATCGACAGTGTGGAAGGTGAGCGCCGCGAGATTAAGGTTTCAACCCGCAGAATAGAGAACACCATCCAGGTAACCTTCCAGGATACCGGCACCGGCATCGCACCCGAAAAGGTGGCCCATATTTTCGAACCCTTCTATACCACGAAGCCGCCCGGACGCGGGACGGGGCTGGGGCTGTCGGTTTGCCAGCGAATTATCCGCCAGCACGGCGGCGAAATCACCGTACAGAGCACCGTGGGCGAAGGGTCCACTTTTACGGTGACTCTCCCCATCACACAATAACCTTTGGATTTTGATGGATAAAAGACGCCCGGCGAAAAACCGGGAGTCTTTTATGGAGCCTGGATCCGGTCCAGCAGAAAATGGTTCAGCGCTTCGCGCGCCGCCGGAAGCGTTTGCATGGCACGCCAGCTGCCCATAAAACCGGCCGCTTCCTGAACCTGCAGCAAAGCCCTGAAGGGATCCCCGGCTGCCGCTTCGCCGCCAATCTTTGTCGCGCGCCAGTAGGCTTCCATGTCCCGCTCCCAGAGAGGATAGGTCCGCTCCAGATGTGCACGCAGTTCGCGGAATTCCTGCACATCGCTGTCAGAAGCGGCATTTCCCTTATATACCCGGATGACCAGGGATTCGAGTGCATCCCAGCGGGTGACAAATTCCACCAGGGCAGGGTCGGTGATCCTTTGCAGCAGCGATTGGGTGAATGGGTTCATTCTTCTTCAGAATATACGCTTTACCCCACAGCAGTCAGGCGCTGCGGCCGCACAGCCGCGAAGAGCGTGCGGCGGAAAGCATATAGCACAGGGCCGGCAGGCCAGAGCTGGCGCAGCGCCTGGCGGTAGCTCTCCATAAACTGCTCGCGCATTTCAGGGGAGAGACGTTCAAAATAAGGCACCAGAGCCGTGCCGGAAGTCCAGTCAGCAATCGCATCCGCGCCGGCGAGGATGTGAGGGTAAATCTTCTCGAAAACCTGCAGGTCTTCCCCACCCGAGCGGTAAAGCAGATCTGCATATTGTTCGATTGAAAGGACCGGAGAGTGGCGCTGCCAGCCGCCCAGCGCCGTGCAGAAAGGCTCTTCACTAGCGATCTGCCGGATCAGCTGGTGAGACGGGTGGTTGTGATTCGATGGGAGCTGCACCACCAGCTGTCCGCCGGGAGCCACCAGATTAAACAGGCGCGGGATGAGCCGCTCGTGGTCTGAGACCCACTGGATGGCAGCATTCGAAAAAACGAGGTCCCACTCCCCCGAGACCTGCGCCAGATCTCCCTGGACAAAATCCAGTCCCGGTCGACGCAGGAGCTCAGCCCGCTCCAGCATCTCGGGTGATGAGTCGATGCCGGTCACCCGGCTGTCTGGCAGACGGTCGGCAAGTTCGCGGGTGAGCTCGCCTGTACCGCAGCCCAGGTCGATCACACGCATTCCCGGGCGCACTTTCACCAGGCGAAACAGGTCTTCAAATGGAGCGGAGCGCTCTTTCTTAAACTGGTGGTAACGATCGGGATCCCAGGGCATTCCCCTCGGTCTCCTTCTGTGCGTGATGCCTCTCAACCTGAGCAATCAGGTCTTCCAGCCTGACATCCGCCAGCGACTGCAGCCGCAGGTCGGCATGCTCGATAGGCAGCTGGCTTGTGATCGCATTGGGGACAGCCACACAGTAGATACCCGCTCTGTAAGCGGCCAGGACGCCGTTGGGAGAGTCTTCAAAAACGATCGCTTCCTCCGGCCGGATGCCCAGTTCTTTGAGCACCGCCTGGTACAGCTCCGGATCGGGTTTCGTAAGGCGCACGTCATCGCTGGTCTTGATGACATCGAAATAGTGCAGCAGGCCCAGCCGTGACAGGTGCCCGACCACCCAGGAGCGATCCGAACTGGAAGCCATGCCGATTTTCAAGTCCAACCGCCGTGCGTCCTGCAGGAGGGTTTCCACCCCGGGCAGCACCTTCTGCGACAGAATCAGGCTGGTTTCCCGCTCCTGGCGGAGCCAGATGCGCGGATCTCCATCCAGTGAACGGCCCGACTTGCGGGCCAGATCGGCATAGGGGTCGAAGCTGCCCTCCATCGTGCCGAGGATATCCGCCCACTCCTCCAGCGAAAGTTCACAACCAAATTCCTGGTACAGTTCCTGCCAGGATTGAAAAATCGGGGTTTCGGTATCTAAAACAAGTCCATCAAAGTCAAAGATTAATGCATGTATCATGAAGCGCGTGACCTGAACATTGGGCGCAGCAGCAGCCACAAACCGAGTAAGATGAGTAATACGGGCCAGAAAGGCCCGAGCAGGTTCAAACCTCCCAGAAAGGTTCCAAAGATGACAAACAGCACCAGGCTGAACACAATCATTCCGCCGCCATCGCGCAGCGCAGTGCGCGGGCTTTCTCCCAGCAGGCCTGCCAGGATAATGCCCACGCCGACAAATCCGGGGATCAGCGTCCAGGCATAGGCCCAGCTTTCCCAGTTGCCGGTGGCGTTTTGCCAGTAGAGCAGACCGCCAATGCCGCCAATTATACTCGCCGGCACGGCCATCGCCGGAACCCCTGAGACCAGACCGATCAGCAGTAAGACCACCCCCGCCAGGATGATGTAAACCGGCCAGTCGAAACGAAACAACAGCCAGCTCCCCAGCGCAGGGAATAACTGCGCTGCCAGGAACAGGCCTCCGACAATCAGCAGCACGAGCCCAATGACAATACTCGAGCGGCGTGAAGCGTCCATTTCAAACTCCTTTACCCCATCACTACTTCCGGTCTGCATCGGGATAAGCCTTACGGCTTGCCTGAACGGCATCCATCAGTGCGATCAGTTCGGGGTCCAGCATCTCCAGTGCAGCCGTTTCAAAGAACTCCTGCAGCCGGCCGTATTCCATGTGTTCGTAAACACTGGCCTGTAAAGCCATCTCCAGCCGGTCGACCTGCTTTACCAGCCTTGCTTCTGGCGTTTCGCCCTGTTCGAACTCTTCCCAGGCAGCCAGATACTGGTCGCCGTTGGGCAGGCCCTGAAAAATACGCCGGACAGCCTCTCGTTCCAGGCGCTGCTTTTCTTCCTTTGCCACCCCACCTCCCGGTACAATGTCCCCGGCATAAACTTCTCCGATATCGTGCACAAGGGCCATGCGCAGCACGCGGGTGGAATCCAGACCGGGGAAGTACTGGTCAGCAATCAGCATCGCCAGAACAGCCATGCCAAACGTGTGTTCGGCGACGCTCTCACAGGCGGCTTCCTGAATACCGCGATGCAGCCATCCCTGGCGGTAGAGCTGTTTCAGCTGGCTGATTTCAAAATAAGCTCGCACCAGGGGCTGCAGGCCGGTCATCTCCAGCACCTGAGGTGAAAGCCGGGCTTTATATCTCATTTCCATCGCTGTTCCCGTTCTATGAACCGATCCCGCGGAGTAAACCAACCAGGAGCTGTGCCAGCACGATTTTGAAAATCAGGGCCACCGGATAAACGCTGGCATAGGACAGCGTGGGCAGGTCTGTTTCCGTCTGGTTGTTCGCTGCTCCCAGGCCGGGAGGGTTGGTCATACAGGCGCACAGGGCGCCCATGATCGCCAGCATATTCATGCGGTAGAAAAAGTGCATCACCAGCAGCCCGGCGAGCGCAGACAGGGTGGTGATCACCGCTCCAGCGACGAGGAGCACGATTCCTTCCTGCTGCAGGATGGCAATAAACTCTGCCCCCGCGTTCACGCCTGCGCCAGCGAGAAACAGCATCAGACCCAGCTCGCGCAGCAGATTCTTGGCTGCTGGCGGCACGTACAGGCGCAGCGGGCCGATTCCCCCAAAATGGCCCACCAGCAGACTGACCAGGAACGCTCCTCCGGCAGCGCCCAGGCGCACCTGCAGGCCGTTCGGCAGATTCAGAGGAATGGCGCCCACCACAATGCCCAGCAGCAAACCCACCAGGAAAGGCACCATGTTCGTCTCCGCAGCCTTTCGGGCTGAGCCGTGAACCAGCCGTTGAAAGGCCTCAACCGCGTTCTGATCGCCCACAACCCGGATATTATCGCCCATTTCCAGCGAAACGTCGCCGGTGGGGGCGATTTCCAACCCCTGGCGTCGAATGCGCGTGATGACTACGTTGTACTGCTCCCACACCCGCATCTGCGCCAGCTTTTTGTTGGTCAGCGTCTCCTCCGTTACCTCGACGTCCACGCTGACGACATTGGTGTTCACGTCCATAGGCTCGTTGGTTTCTTCACCGAGCAGGAAGCGCATTTTCTCCAGTTCCTCACTCGAGCCAACCGCCATGACAACATCTCCCTTGCGCAGGGTCACATCAGGCGTGGCCGCGAAGACTCTGTCATCGCGCTTGATCCGCGAGATATTCGCCAGAGACATGCGGTGGGGATTGATCTCCGATACCCGACGGCCTTCTACATTGGGATTCGTAATCCGGAACTGGCGCGTTTCCAGGGCCGGCTCTTCGATCTGGCGGGCTGAATTCCAGCGTTCCTCTTCACTGGCCACGCTGCGGCGCAGTAAGCGGGGCATGAACTGGATTAAGAGCACCACGGCAATCATGCTGTAGGGATAAGCCACGCCGTACCCCACCGAGACGGTAGCCGTGTCACTGACGCTGCCGCCCGTACGCAGAACGGTGTCGATCGCTCCGGCCAGGCAGGGGGTGCAGGTGAGCGCGCCGGTGTACAGACCGGAAGCAAGCGTATAAGGGATATCCAGGTAATACGAGACGGCAACCGCCGCCAGGATCCCAACACCGGCAACAATCAGGGCGATCAAAATGTACTGAAAGCCGTGACGGCGAAAGGTGCGGAAGAAGCGCGGACCAGCCTGCAGGCCAACAGCGTACACGAAAAGGACCAGCCCCAGATCCATAACGGCCGCGGGGACAGTCAGGCCGAAATGGCCAAATGTCAGCGCGACGAAAAGCACGCCGGCGGTGCCCAGGGTGATGCCGCGCAGCGAGAGCTGACCCAGCCACGAACCGATGACCAGGATTGCGAACAGAACGACCATCTCCTGAGCCAGCAGAGCATTGATCATGCCGTCCCTCTCCGCTTTGCTTCGCTGTGCAGGCACCTGCAATAATGATTACGCCATAAATTCATATTATTTCCACGTTCAAGCGCGGTTCGGAATCCGGTCCTTCCACTGCGGAAAACCAGCCCGAACCAGACGCGTGTAATTTCATCCCATACACACGATTTCGTTTTTTACCTGCCCCGCTCTGGTGTCTCAAAGGTCTTAACGGGGAGGGCCCTGCTCGATACGAGCCAGATTATCTTCCAGGGAACCGCGCAGCCCATATACGCTTTCCAACCACCAGGTGACCCCCACAGATTCATAGGCGCGCGGTAATTCATTTTCTTCAGGCGATGTCGTGATCCCGGTAATGGCGACATCGAAAGGCTGGTCCTGTATCCCATACCCGGAGCGGTGCTGGCGGATGAGGTCAATACTTTCTTTCATTTGCTCGGGCGTCCTGACCACCTTCCCGGTCTCGTCAATCCCACCGATCACCCAGCCATCCCAGCGCGCGGCGCGCCGCAGAGCCGGCCGGCTGTCTCCGCCGATCCAGATGGGAATACGCGGCTGGCGCACAGGACCGTGCCCTAAGGAGACGCCGTCGATCTGATAATGCAGGCCCTGATAGGTTACCGCCTCCCCGCTCCACAACCGGTTGATGATCTCGAGGCTTTCTTCCAGCTTTGCGGCCCGGACTTTCGCATCACCGGTTTCACCGAAAGCGGAAAATTCTTCGGGTACGCCTCCAAGACCGGCGCCAAAGATCACTCTCCCGGCGCTCAGTTCATCCAGCGATACCAGCATCTGTGCCAACACCTGCGGCCGGTAGCGCGGCAGCGCTGCGACCGAAGTGCCCAACTCCAGCCGGGAGGTGCAGGCTGCTACGGCCGATAAAATCACCCAGGGATCTCCGGATGGCACTCCCCAGGTGAAAGCCAGGTGATCCCAGACAAACAGACCATCCCACCCTGCAGCTTCAGCGGCCTGTGCCAGGCGCATTACTGCTGAAGGATGAGAAAGTTCTCCAAGCGTAACAACCTCAATCCCATATCGCATGGCGCACTCCGGGTTATATACAGGCGAAAATCACACCTAGTATACACCAGCTTAAGCGCGCAGCAGCTGTTCTACCCGGCTCTCACCTACACTGAAATATTTGGCCTGCGGGTGGTGGACAATAATTGCCGCAGTGGACTGCTCGGGAACGAGCTGGTAAGAGGCGGTCAGGCTCATGCCCAGGTCGCGTTCAGCAGGCAGCAGGTCAAACACTTTACGGTGATCCTGCAGCTCCGGAATAGCCGGGTAGCCCCAGGAGTAGCGTTTGCCCTGTTCCTCAGCAAGACCCAGCTCGCGGCGGATGTGCCGATGTAGATATTCGGCGGTTGCTTCTGCGGTCTGCACAGCCAGGCCGTGGGTGAAGTACGCCTCCGCATAATCGCCGGCTTCGTGCAGCCGGTCAAACCGCTCAGTTGCTTCCTGCCCAACGGTGACTACCTGCAGCGCAACCACATCCATACGCCCGGATTCCACCGGGGCAAAGTAATCGGCAAGGCAGAGATATTCGCCATAAGGCTGGCGCGGGAAAGTGAAACGGGTCAATTCCACGGGCCTACCGGTTACTATGGACTCCGGATCATACAGGATCAGATCATCGCCCTGAGCCTGGGCCGGCCAGTAGCCGTAAACTCCACGCGGCCTGAGCCAGCCTTCTCGCAGCGCCTGCCGCTGCATGCGCTCCAGCCGTTCTTCAAAACTGGCTCGCAGGCGTTCCCACTCCTCACCGTGAGCGTTTTTCGCGCCCCACGAAAGCCGGAAGAGTTCATTTTTAAAGAGATGCTGGAAAACCATCTCCAGCGGCATATGATCCACCAGCCGGCTCCCCCAGGAAGGTACTCTGGGGATCACCGGAGCCGGAGGAACGGATGCCCGGGCGCCGGGCTGTTCTGAGCGGCGTGGGGTGATGTCGCGCCCCACCTCACGCGCCGCCTCGCTACGCGTGCGCTCCAGCAGCGCTTCCCGGCGCTGTGGGTCTACCAGCGTATCAACGACGGCCAGCCCCTCAAAGGCATCCTTGCAGTAAAAAACACCGGGCTGGTAGAGCTCACCATCTTCCGTGAAATGGATGCGCCAGCCAAAGCGGCGGTTGATCGCCGCTCCGCCAACCAGGACCGGAAAATGCAGGCCGCGGCGGTGCAGTTCGTTGACGATCAGCGGCATCTGCTTGCTGGTGTTCACCAGCAGTGCGCTCAGTCCGATGGCATCCGCGTTCACCTCGACCGCTTTCGAGATGATGGTCTCAGCCGGCACCTGCTTGCCCAGGTCGAAAACAGTGAATCCATTGTTCGACAGGATCGTCTTTACCAGGTTTTTGCCGATATCGTGCACATCGCCGTAAACCGTGGCCAGCACCACCTTGCCTTTGCTGGTGCCTTCCTTGCGCTCCAGGAACTGCTCCACATGCGCGACCGCTTTCTTCATCACCTCTGCGCTTTGAAGCACAAAAGGCAGGATCAGTTCACCGGCGCCGAATCGATCGCCCACTTCTTTCATCGCCGGGAGGAGCACATTGTTCAGGATTCCAACAGCCGTCTCATGCCGCGAAACCTTTCCATTCCTGGCGATGATCTCGTCGATATCCGCCTCTACCCCTTCCTTGTGCCGGTGCAGGATGCGCCAGTGCAGGCGCTCCTCGGGGGTCATGCCTTCGGTGGGACTGCTGCGCTCCGGCCCTTCAACCGTGCGGTCCACCTGATCAAAATGAGCAATAAAGCGCTGCAGGGCATCCGGGCGGCGGTTGAATATCAGATCCTCCGCCAGGAGGCGCTCCTCTTCCGGAATCTCCGCATAGGGGTAGATATGCGCGGGGTTGACGATCGCCATATCCAGCCCGGCCTCGACTGCGTGATACAGCATGACCGAGTTCAACACCGGTCTGGCAGCCGGGCTCAGCCCAAAAGATACGTTGCTCACCCCGAGGGAGGTCAGTACTCCCGGAAGCTCGCGCTTAATCAGGCGAATCCCCTCCAGGGTTTCGATCGCCGATCCGGCAAACTCCTCATCTCCGGTGGCCAGGGTAAAGGTGAGGGTATCGAATACCAGGTCCTGCGGGCGCAGTCCATGGTCATTTACGGCGATATCATACAGGCAGCGAGCCACTTCCAGTTTACGCTCGGCTGTCTTCGCCATCCCTTTTTCATCAATGGTCAACAGCAGCACGCCTGCATGGTGAGTTTTTGCCAGTTTGAAGACCGCATCCGCCTTATCCCGGCCGCTTTCCAGATGGGTCGAGTTCAACAGGCAGCGCCCGGGCGCCAGCTTGAGTGCGGCTTCCATCACCTCAGGTTCGGTCGTATCAATGACGAGAGGAACCTCCACACCCATCGCCAGGCGCTTGACCACATTGCACATTAATACGACCTCATCAGAGCGCTCGGTAACCGCCACAGAAATGTCAATGGCATGCGCGCCGCCGTCGACCTGCTCACGCGCCAGCTCCAGGATCGCATCGTAATCCTCCGCCAGAAGCAGGCGCTTGAATTTACGGCTGCCCTGAGCGTTGCAGCGTTCACCGATCAACAGTGGAGGGGGTTCCTGCTGCATGGCAACAGCGCGCGTGGCCGAGGCGAGCTGCGGTATCGATGTAACGGGCCGGGGCGGGTGCGAGTGGCGGTTCTCAATACCTCCCAACCGCTCAACCAGCAGCTTCAGGTGCGCCGGAGTGGTGCCGCAGCAGCCGCCGACCACGCTGATGCGGTTTTTCGTGACGAACTCCGCCATCGCATCGGCAAAAGGCTCGGGCTCCAGCGGGTATACGGCCTCACCGTTCACATTCAGGGGCAGCCCGGCATTGGGGATACAGGAGACGGGCAGCACCGAATGGTCGCCTAAAAATTGAATCGGCTGGCGCATGTGCTCCGGTCCGGTCGAGCAGTTCAACCCGATGACATCGATCTGCATTCCTTCCAGGATCGCCAGCGCAGCGGCAATGTCGGTCCCCAGGAGCATGCGGCCTGTGGTATCCAGTGTTACCTGCGCCTGGATGGGAAGGTAAATGCCGGTTTCGGCAAACGCCCTGTGGATCCCCTGAATAGCAGCCTTGACTTCCAGAATATCCTGAGAGGTTTCCACCAGCAGCAGGTCGACCCCTCCCTCAATCAGGCCCACGGCCTGCTCACGGAACACATCGGCCAGTTCGTCAAATCCGACATCGGACAGCGTTGGGTCGTCAGCCGAGGGCAGCTTGCCAGACGGACCGATCGAGCCGGCCACAAAGCGCGGCTGGTTCGGGGTGCTGTATTCATCTGCCAGCCGGCGGGCTAAAGCTGCGGCTGCGCGGTTGATCTCGATCACACGCTGGCTCAACCCGTATTCCGCCAGGGTGATGCGGTTGGCACGAAAGGTGTTGGTCTCAATGACGTCAACACCCACATCCAGGAATGAACGGTGAACTTTTTCTACTGCTTCCGGGTAGCTGATCACCAGGAAATCGTTGCAGCCGTTGTACATCTCGCCGCCGAACTGCTCAGCCGTCAGATTTTGCGCCTGCAGATTGGTGCCCATTGCGCCATCGAAAATGAGGACACGCTCTTCAAGGGCATCCAGAAAACGGCGGTTGGTATATTGTCGACTCATCCTGGCCTTCCTTTCCCAGCAGGAAAAATTGCGGAACTTTTATACGACCTGAATCGTTCAAGTCTCTAACAAAAAACGTCCCCCTGGAAGGGAGACGTCAGCGGTCTACAGTGCATGTCGTCCTCATCTTCCAGTCCATCGAACCCTGGCATTCTTATTGCAACGGCTTCTCCCAGAACCTTTAGAAGGGAAGCCTTCATACAGCCAGGCTCGATGATCTGCCGGAATTGGCACCGGATACCCAAATTACCGGTTGCCGAGTCTTCGCAGGGCCGGTCCCTCCACCTCTCTGGATGAGTGTTGGATCGGTAAACGTTTAGAGGCGAACAGGGGAATTTCGATCACAATCCCCCGGTTTCTTCCTCATTCTGGGCGAGTTTACCATAAGGGTGAAAGGCTGTCAAACCGGCGCCGCCGGAGAGTTCATTGCCGCCTTTCAATTTTGAAACCTGCTGTCCAGGCGAGTCTGACATTACTGTAAAGTGACCGGACTGGATTTGTCATAATATTAGACTATAATCGGCCCATTACCCGGACCCCGGTAAACAGAGACAGAGTGGGAAAAGCTATTATTGGTTTCAACCGATCGTTTTTATGCTGTTTTTTTATCGGTCGGTAAAGGAGATTGAAATGTTTGTCACCGGAATCGCCCCCTCACCAAAGCGGCTGCACGAAAGATCCGATCTGCCCTCCGGCGAATTGGTCTTTCTCGCCAAGCGCGCACTTAAGTTCTACCGGGCTACGCATCTGCTCACCAGCCTGAATCCAGGTTGGGAACAGGCGTTAGCAAAAGCCGCTGTAGAACTTGACCTCCCGATCATCGTCGCCGTCCCCTATCGTGGGCAGGGTGAGGGTTGGAGCCGTGAAGCGCGCCGGACGTATGAAGATCTGCTGTCTCGTGCCCGCGAAGTGTATAACCTGAAGGGCGAGTACAGCGAAGATGCCGGGCTGGATGCCCATCTCTGGCAGATGGAGAAGGCCGACACTGTTCTGGCGCTGTGGGATTATGAATTTGGCGGAGAAACCTTTGCTGTGATGAATGATGCCCTGGACTGCGGTAAGAATGTCGTCAATCTGTGGCAGGACTGGGAGCACCTCGACAAAATGCGCCGCCGTGCCCCCTCGAACGTTACTGCCAGCCGCCAGAGCGGGGCGCGCATCTACAACAGCGGGGATTAAATTCACACACCGGTCAAAGTAGCGGTTCCCCAGGCGTTACTTTGAAGGAAAAAGGCAGCGGAGTTTCCACTGCCTTTTTTTATCCCTCAGGCATGTTTTGACGAAACAATTGCCGCATGATAAACTTTTCACAAACATTAAGTTTTCTTCTACATCGTTTGGCCTGTCGTCAGGACTTCTTAAAAAAAGCACAGGGGTAATTGACCTGACAGCGTAAAAGATTGGATCACAGTTCAACCAGCGGGGCGGCGATGGGACGTATTCAACAGATCCATAACCTGGAGCTCTTCAAAATCCTCGGCAACCCTCGCCGGATCAATATCCTGCGGCGGTTAATGACCCGGGCAGAAACGCTCTCATCGCTCGGAAAGCTGCTGGGAGAACATCCCGCCCGGGTGCGGCACCACCTGAAGCTCCTGGAACAGGCGGGCCTGATCGAAATGGTTGATGCTCGCCAGAAACGCGGCGTGATTGAAAAGTATTACCGGGCAAAAGCCAGTGCATTTCATTATCAGGGTATCATTCTGCCCGGTGGTCAGATCGAGAAGAATGAGCCGCTGGTGATTCTGGGAAGTCATGATCTGGCCATCGAGCTGCTGGAGGAAGAAAGCCAGCCCGAACCCGGACGCCCCCGCGTGCTCTCCCTGCCCACCGGCAGCCTGGATGGTTTGATCGCCCTGCGCCAGGGGCAGGGTCACCTGGCGGGCTGCCACATCTATGATGAATATTCTGGGGAGTACAACCTTCCGCAGGTCCGCCTGCTGTTCCCTGATCGTCGTGTGAGGGTGTTTACGCTGGCTCATCGCGAGCAGGGATGGATCGTAGCGCCCCAGAATCCTCTCCAGATCTCAACGGTCGAGGACCTGCAGCGCGAGGATATCCGTCTGGTGAACCGTAATCCGGGCTCTGGCACGCGCATCTGGCTGGACCAGCAGCTCAGAAAGGCAGGCCTTCAACCGGAGCAGACCAGAGGGTACACCTGTGAGGTGAACACCCACACCGCAGTTGCCCGCGCCGTGCTGGAAGGCTCCGCAGATGTTGGCCTGGGATTAAGGGCTGCTGCGGATCAGTTAGGCCTGGATTTTATCCCCCTGTTCCACGAACGCTTCGACCTGGTCATCCCCGAAGACTTCATGCACAACCCTATGATACAGGTGCTGCTGAATCACCTGCAGAGCCAGCAGTTCCGGCAGGCTGTGGCCGAAATGCCGGGGTATGATACATCGCACACCGGTGAGGAACTGGTTGTCTGAAGGACCCTGCGTTTAAATTCCCCCAAAATACAGATAAAAAAGACCGGCGCCGCTTTTTCTGGCGCCGGTCGTGGTTTATTCCTGGCTCATATCCTGCCGCCCGGCCAGGGCACGCAGCAAAGTATTTTGATCGGCGTACTCCAGATCGCCGCCTACCGGGAGACCGCGTGCCAGGCGTGTGATGCGCACCCCCAGCGGGCGAATCTGCTGCTGCAGGTAAGCCGCGGTGTAATCGCCCTCCATGCTGGGGTTGGTCGCCAGGATCACTTCCTTCACTTCGCCGCTGCGCAGCCGGTCCAGAAGCTCGCGAATGCGCAGGTCGTCGGGACCAATTCCTTCGATCGGGGAAAGGGCGCCGTGCAGCACATGGTAGCGGCCCGGAAAAGCGCCGGTGCGCTCCAGCGCCAGTACATCCAGCGGTTCTTCGACGACACAGATAATGCCCGCATCACGGTCATCACTGGCGCAGATCTCGCATTCACTGCGTCCGGCCGTGGTGATATTGAAGCAGTTCTGGCAGTAAGTCGTGCCAGATTTCAGGTTCTGCAGCGCTTCCGCCAGATCACCTGCCAGATCATCGTTTGAGCGCAGCAGGTAAAACGTCAGGCGCGAGGCAGTTTTCGGGCCAATACCGGGAAGGCGTGAAAACGCGTTCACCAGGTCTTGTATGGGTCCAGGTAAGAGCATATTCCCTGTTTTCTAGGAAAAAGTTTCCTGTTTCTGATTTTGCTATTTTTCCCTGCATGCAGGCTGCAGGGGAGGCCTCAAAGCAGGGGGTACGGGTTAGAAAGGAAGGCCTCCGGCCAGCGGACCCAGGCGTTCGGCTGCCAGTTCGCGTGATTTATCCAGGGCGCTGTTAAAAGCAGCCAGCAGCATATCCTGCAGCATTTCCACATCTGCATCCTGCAGGATTTCGGGGTCTATTTTGATGGCTGTGCAGCGCTGATCACCGGTGACGGTGATTTCCACCGCACCCCCACCTGCAGTTGCCGTGACCGTCTCCTGCGCCAGCTTCGCCTGAGTTTCTTGAAGCTGTTCCTGCAGCTTCTGAAGCTGCCCCATCATACCCGACATCGGGTTCTGTCCTTTTGGCCCCTTAAAACCTTTTGCCATGGTTCCTCCTACGATTGAATATCGACAATCTCTCCGCCCAGATCGCGCAGCGCAGCCGCTACCATTCCGTCGCTGTCCACATCGGGCGGCAGGGCGGAGCGCTTCCCGGCAGATACAACACAGCGAATCGATACTTCTACGTTGGCCACCGTAGAGATCGCCCTGCGGGCAATCTCCAGGTGCTCCTCTTTTTCCATCTTTGATTTCACCAGCTCACCGGTAAAGCCCAGGAACAGCATGCCGTCCTTCATGCCAATCGGTGTACAGGAGTTCAGAAGACCCTGTGTTTGCGGGTTTTCCTGCCGCACCTGCCGGAGTATTTTCTTCCAATTCTGCATAATTTGTTTGAAAACGGCATCGCTGCCGTAGGCTTCTCCAGCAGCCTCGCCGGGCACCACATCTGCAGAATCTGGCTGAACGGGGGCCGGTTTGCTGGCTGTCTGCCCCTCACGCGCAGGCGCCTTAACAGCACTGGCACTGACCGCAGCCGCAGGGCGGGGCGCCGCTTCCACGGGAGGTTCCTCCGCCTGCAGGCTGGCGACAAATGCCATCTCAAGCGGCAGCGCCGGCTGCCAGGCGCTGCGGGCTTCATTGGCGGCTTCATTAAAGTAGCGGATGATCCGCAGCAGGTCGGGGATTGAGAATGCCTGGGCATGGCTGGCCATCTGGGCGCGCAGCTCCGCCGGTGCATCGACCTGATCGCCGTTTTCCATGCGGATCAACAGCAGGCTGCGCAGATAATCGACCATCTGGCGGGCAAACTGGCGCGGATCACTGCCTGCGTCCAGTGCCCGGTGGATATGGGTCAGTCCCCGGCCGGGGTCGCGGGCGACCAGCGCATCGACAATATCCAGCACGGCCTGGCTGGTGGCGGTCCCCAGCAGGTCGTGGACCATCTCCACAGTCACCTTTTCGCCGGAGGCTGCGATCTGATCCAGAAGCGAAATGGCATCTCGCATCGCTCCAGTGGACTGGCGGGCGATCAACTCCAGTGCCTGCTGAGTTACCTCGATCCCTTCGCTGGCGGCCAGCTTGCTCAGATGTGCCACGATTTCGGGCACAGGTATACGGCGAAACTCGTGCCGCTGGCAGCGTGAAAGGACGGTTGCCGGAATTTTATGCACTTCCGTCGTCGCCAGGATGAAAATGGCGTGTGAAGGCGGCTCCTCCAGGGTTTTCAGCAGCGCATTGAACGCGGCCGTGGAGAGCATGTGCACTTCGTCGATGATATAGACTTTGTAGCGCGCCTGGTTGGGAGAAAAATTGATCTTATCGCGCAGATCGCGCACATCGTCCACGCTGGTGTTGGAAGCGGCGTCGATCTCGATCAGGTCAAGAAAATGGCCGGCATTGACAGCCTCGCAGTGTTCGCAGTGTCCGCAGGGCCGCCGGGTAAGATCCGCCTCCAGGCAGTTAACAGCCTTGGCCAGCAGACGAGCTGTGGTTGTCTTCCCTGTGCCGCGCGGCCCTGCAAACAGATAGGCGTGCGCGATCCGCCCGGCCACCAGCGCATTGCGCAGGGTCTGGATCACGTGATCCTGGCCGACAACCGCTTCCCAGCTTTGCGGCCGCCATTTGCGATACAGGGCTTGAGACATGGTTAGAGTGTAACATTGAGGTGCCCGGTGGTCAACCGCCAGGGCTCTGTGGAGGTTGGGTCAGCCGGGCTATCTCACGATCGAATTTGAGGTGCAGCAGGTGAAATTCTACCGAGGGTGCCTGCAGGTTGTATGTAAGGATGCGCTTGTTGAGTTCTTCCAATGTTTCTCGAAAGCGATTTTGAGCGCGGCGCCATTCCGCCTCGGCGTACTCAGGAGAGACTCCGCGTACCTGAGCCCCCTGGCGCCAGTTCCAGGTGCGTTTTAAATCTGCACGCGCTTTTTCAAGATCGCTCTCGATCTCTTTGCGCTTCTCCACCCAGGGGAGGCTGTATCCGGATCCGGCCAGCATACGATTCGCCAGGCGCCACTCTGGATCTTCAAAGGCGTTGTCGTCGACCTTTAATGGCCTGCCCTGGTCCTGCAGGTTCTTGAATTTGCCTTCTTCCATCGCACGTTGAATGTGATCTTCTACCGACATGTTCACCTCTTGCTTCTGTTCACTGAGCAGCCTGCGACGGATTTGAAAGGCACGCGGCTCCTGCCGGCCTCAAAGCTGCCGTCTAGGGAACCTGCAGTTGAGCCCGCAGCACACCCTGCTCGTCACGAAGATAAACGGTCTCTCCCGACTGCCACACCGCCTGACCAAGGTTCCAGTAAAGGGTGCCCGGGGTATTGACACCCGCTTTTGTGTACACTTCCACCTGAGCGCCATCCCTGGTAAGTTCTAAAGCCGGGAAAAGAAAAGAGTTCCCGCTGCCGTCCTCCAGGCGCCAGCCCGCCAGAGATACCTCTCCAGCGCCGCTCTGCCTGATCTGCACCCGCTCAGTGGCCAGATCGCCAGCTCCTAAAACGGCTGCAATTTCCACACTGGCTGTCGAGGCCGGTTCTTCCCGTACGGGAATCAGCAGCGCCTCGCCCGGCCCCAGAGGCTGGTCTGCGGTAAAGCCATTGATGGAGATCAATTCTTCAACGGTTACACCGAAAGCCTGCGCAATCGACTCAAATGTGTCGTACTCTTTTACCTGATACACAGTGAATTCAGGAACGGCCTGCGGGGCATTCTCAACAGGCTGGACGGCCTCTGGTGTTGATCCGGTCTCACCGGCCGCATTGGCGGAAAGCGCATCAGGGATTGAAAAAGAAAACAAATCCTGGGGAGAACGGTTGTGAGCGCGCTCCCATGCGAATAGTACCACCAGGATCGTACAGGCCGATACAATCACATTGATGAGCAGGTAGTAAACCAGGCGCTTCCAGTTGTTCATTGCTAATCTCCCGTGCAAATGATAGCACAATCTCTTTTTTCTGTTGAAGATTCGTCCGCCGGCGCACGCTTTATGAGAAGAACTCTGGCAGGCGCCGCAGACGGCTGATATGAAGGTCTATCATATCTGCAGTATTCATTCTACAGAACGATGATTGACTCAGGTTCGGGTCGGGCCTAAAATGAGGGTATGGCCTACATCATTGACGGACATAACCTGATTCCAAAAGTCCCGGGACTCTCGCTGCGCTCTGCAGACGATGAAATGCAGCTTGTAGAGCAGTTGCAAGAGTTTTGCCGCCGCAGGCGAAAAAAAGCGGATGTCTTTTTCGACGGCGCGCCTGCAGGTCATGCCGGGACACGCAAAATGGGCTTGCTGAACGTACATTTTGTCCGTCAGGGGATGTCCGCAGACCGGGCCATCGAGATCCATTTACAGAAACTGAAGCGCGCAGCACGCAACTGGACCGTGGTCAGTTCGGACCATGCAGTTCAGACTGCGGCGCGTTCCATGCATGCGGGCGTTCAGTCGTCAGAGGACTTCGCCCGGCTGCTGTCTGAGACCCTGCGCGCAGCACCGAAAACTTCCGAACCAGATGACCAGCCGGTTATTCCGAAAGACGAGATTAATGAGTGGCTAGCTCTTTTTGGTGAACACCCTGAGGAAGAATAGGTATTTTCCAGTCCCCACCAGAGCCCAATATTTCGGACAATATTTATCCTATTTCTAATGGCCTTTTAATGCGAATTTTATATGGGGCGGGTATATTGAAACTGCCGACACCTGCCCTCCCTCTTACTGGTATTCCAGGTGTCGTGTCACCGGACAGAGTGATCAGCACGTCCCCCCCGTGCTACAGCTACCGGTGGCCCTCCTTGATTGCCGAACGTGTTCCCCCCCACGCTCGGCAATCAATCTTTAATCCGGCTGGTCCTGTGGTATGTCATCCGGTGAGGGGAGACCTGCTGGATGATCCTGAGCAGAAAAATCCGCGGCCAAGCGCGCAATCGCCAGCAGCGTGAGATCATCCGCCCTCGAGCCGCCTTCGGTAAATATTAGCAGCGACTGCTCGATCGCGTCCAGCATCTGCCCTGCAGGCCTGCCGCCTGTTCTGGAGTTGTGGATCTGCTGGCCGGCGGTAAGCAGCACTTCCCTCAGCTTTGCATCCCCGAACATTTCCCCATGCGGCGAAAATGCTTCCGTAATGCCGTCGGTATACAGGACCAGGATGTCGCCCGGGTCTACCTGCAGCCGGTGTTCCTGTATGGGATTGTGCTCCATGACCCCCAGGGCCATTCCGCCGCGCTCCAGCTTTTCCAGGCTTCCTGTCGCGCTGCGGTAAAGAAGCGGCGGGTTGTGTCCGGCATTCGCGTACACCAGTTCACCACTCTCTAAATCCAGCACGGCATAGACAATCGTCACAAACATCCCCTGCTGCGCATCGGGCACCAAAACCACGTTTACCCGCTCCAGAACAGCCGCAGGGGATTCGATATCGGAGACTGTCGCACGCACCAGGGTGCGCACCAGCACCATAAACAGCGCGGCCGGCATCCCCTTATCGGCAACATCTGCGGTGACGATGCCCAGGCGGTTTCCGGGGAGGGTGAAGAAGTCGTAAAAATCACCCCCCACCTCGCGGGCGGTGCGCCAGCGAATATCCATATCCCAGCCCTGGAGCTGGGGAATCTCATGCGGCAGGAAGGTGCGCTGAATCTCGCGTGCCAGCTGGAACTCGCGCTCCAGCCGTTCGCGCTCTACCATCTCACGCTGCAGCTGATCGTTCTGAATGGCCATCGCCGCCTGCTGAGAGATACCCCGGGTGATCTCCAGACGCTTCTCGCGCAGCCGGCGCCAGCCGCTGCCCGGGCCGTATCCTTCCACACTCATCGGATCCGGCTCCTCGACCAGCAGCACGCCCAGCACTTTTCCTTTGACGGAAAGGGGAAAAGCAAGCAGCAAATAAGGTGTATTTTCGATCAGCTCTTCCACTTCGTCCAGGTCTGGCGCGGGCAGGTGGGCCCAGGCATACGGAGCCTCCTCCTCTTCGCTGTCCAGCCCGTCGATGGGATAAGCCATCAGCGTATCCCATTTGCGCGCCGCGTCCAGCAGCGGAAATTCTGCAGGGGTAAAGGTAATCTCTCCTGTTTCACGCGGGATCCCATAAGCCTCTGCCAGGCGGAAAACGCCCTCGTCCTCATCCCACAGAAAGATCAGGCTGCGCTTCACACCAACGAGAATGGGTGTTATGCGAACAATCGCGCTGAGCGTCTCCTCCAGGCTGTTCGAACTCACCACCGCCTGTGCCACCTGCAGCAGGGCGACAGAGACATAGGCTTCTTCCCTCTGGGCTTTGAACAGGCGTATGTTCTCAACCGCGGTCGCAGTCTGGTGAGCTACGCCCTGAATAATGGAAAGCCGCTCATCAAGGAAAGCTTCCTGCCCTCCGAGCCCTCCATCGCTTGTGTCGCCCATGTTGTAGTCGACCAGCATGGCGCCCAGGATTTCACCCCGTGAAACCAGAGGCATGAGGACGATCAGGCGGTCTTCCTGCGTCTCAAGCCCGCTTTCGCTCTCCTGTCCGGCCTCCAGAATACTGGCCAGACCGCGGTCTTCGAGCTTGCCCTGCAGGATCACCGGCTCCTTGTTGATAAAGATCTGGTCCAGCACGGCGACATCGCCGGGGGCAAAGCGCCAGCGCTCGAATTCAGCCTGCTGTTCAGGGGAGAAACCATACGCAGCAGCCGGCACGAAAACATCGTTCTCATCGAGGATGTAAAGAGCACAGGCCTGTACGCCTACCAGCATGGGCGTGATGCGCACCACCGTGGCCAGCAGCTCATTTAAGTCCGTCAGTGATTGGGTGGCGTCGCTGACCTGCAGCAGCACCGTGGAGACCCAGGCCTGTTCGTGAGCGGCCTCATACAGCCGCGTGTTCTCAATCGCTACCGCCGCGTAGCTGGCAAAAGCGGCCGTCATCGAGCGCGCCTCTCCCCCATAGCGCCCCGAATTACTGTCAATCAGTTCCAGGATACCCAGGCGCTGGTCGCCCACCCGCAGAGGGGCCGCGATCGCAGAATAATCGGACGGGAACCCCATCAACGAACCGATAGGCTCCCAGGCGGAATCCGGTGTGCGCACAAGCGGGGAGTCGTTGTTCAGCGCCTCCAGCAGCCAGCCCGCATGCTCCTCTCCGGAAGCATCAGCCCCATCCCCGCCGTCTTCGACCGGCCAGAGCCGCCTCAGTATATCGTCCAGGCTGACCCCAAAGTGCAGGCCGAATTCGGCCGGATTCAGGCCGTGAACGGCCGCCAGGCGTAAAACCGGCCGGCGCTCACCGGCGAGTGAGTAAGTTTCTCCATCTTCAAGCCCGTCCAGCTGACTTTCTTCATCGCACAGCCAGATAACGGCTACATCATAGGACAGGGCACGGTCCAGTTCAGTGAGGATGGCATTGAGGACATGATCCAGGTCAACATCAGCAGACAGCAGTCCCGCGACCTCACGCATGCTCTCTGCAACCTGGCGCCGCCAGAGTTCCGAACGGTAAAGGTTGGCATTGCGCATGGCAATGGCGACCTGGTCCGCCAGGGCTTCGAAGAAGGCAACCGTCTCCTCTCCAAAGGCGTTGTACCGGTCGCTCTGCAGATCCAGTACGCCCAGCACATTACCGCCGAAAACCAGCGGTACGGTGAGCTCTGAGCGGGTTTCGCGCGGCGGCAGGGGTGAAGGCCGGTAGCGCGGCTCCTGATCCACATCGTTCGCCACGATCGTCTCGCCCGTTCGCGCCGCCCAGGGAATCAAACCATGAGGGTCGTCCAGGTCGTAAGAGTAACCCTGCTCACGGAAAGCCTGGCTGCGCGGGCCGCTCCCTGCCTGGTAGATAATCTTCCGCCGCATCTGGTGAACGCTGAAAAGGTGGACGTACGGGTAACCCAGGCGGTCGTGGATGAGGTTGACCACCTCCTGCAGGAGGGTTTCCAGGTCGAGGATCGAAGAGATCGCGTTGCCCACTTCCCGCAGCATGGCAAGCTGCTCCGCCCGGCTGCGTAAGTCGCTGAACAGGCGAGTGCCCTCCACGGCCGTGGCAATATTCCCGGCCAGGGCGCGCAGGACCATCATATCGGTCTCGTAAAAGTCATTGCGCTGGTCGCTCTGCACATCCAGCACGCCGACGACGCGGTCTTCAATTTTCAGCGGCAGCGCGACTTCCGACTGGGTCTCCGGCAGTGCATCAGAGTAGCGGTAATGAGGATCCTGGCTGACATCATTAGCGATCACTTCCTCGCCGGTAAGGGCGACATGTCCGATTAAACCCTCGCCCAGTTTGATCGACAGAACGGCCGGGATCTGGCTCTGGGCCGCAGGTTCAGCGTCCACTCGCGAGCGGCCCGGGCCTGCGCTGGCCCTGAACGTGAGCCTGTCTTCTCCCGGTTCCAGCGTAAAAATAGCTACATAGTAATAATCGAAGGTGTCCAGAATCAAGCGCGTTACCTGGCGCGAGAGCTCATCCAGGTCGCGCACATATGCCACCTGAGCGCTGACCTGGCGAACCAGGGAGAGCTGCTCGATGCGCCACTGCTCGAGGGCTGCCTGCAGGGAAGCCTGGAAAGCTATCGAGGCCTGCATGCCAATGCCATCCAGCAGTTCCAGATCTTGCGCAGAAAACGGCGCCTCAGGGGGGCGTGTTACCTGCAGCACACCCAGAACATCCTGGCGGTGCGTATTGGGATCTTCAACCAACAGCGGGACCGCGGCGCTTTCTGGCGCCGCATCCTCCGGAGCACACTCAATACCGCTCGCTGCGGCAGCCTGCGATAAACCACTGCAGCACAGCCGGCGGGTGTCGTAGGCAGTCTGCATTAACGGGGTAAGCTCCCCCAAAAGTTCCCGCTTCTGATCTTTGTCAAGTGTTGTAAGACCGGGCAGAAAATTAAACAGCTCAGCAGCGATCCACAGGCCGGTTTCCGCGTTAAACAGCGAAACAGCCGTGTCCAGCAGCAGGCGCCGCTGGGCTTGAAGGAGTTCATAAATCGGCCGGGATGAGCGGCCGATTTCTAGGAGATCAGCGCCAAGCTGCAGGACCTGCCGCCATACGGAGGTTCCTCCCGGCAGGTGGGAAGAGAGGTTTTTGAGGTTTTCAGGCGGGCTTTTGCGCTTGCTCAAGCCGCTTTTTCCCTCCGCTTGAACATCCTGAGTTCATTACACCCCTGCTGGCCGGATTCATCGACCGAAAAGGTAAACTGCACTTCATCCATCAGCTTGCGAATGAAAAATAATCCTAACCCCCCCACTTCACGTTCTTCAAGCGGAGTATCCAGCCGGGGATCAGGAACGGCGTCCGGATCAAAAGGCCGGCCGCAGTCGCGCAGTAATACCTCCAGACCATCCTTAACGATCTCGCAAGTGCAGTCGATCTCTTCCAGGCATTCACCGCCAT
This sequence comes from Chloroflexota bacterium, assembly GCA_012516075.1. GTDB lineage: Bacteria > Chloroflexota > Anaerolineae > Anaerolineales > UBA4823 > JAAYXE01. The sequence goes on from JAAYXE010000187.1 coordinate 29,076, forward strand.
AGGCGTGTTCAATGATATTTGTGAAAGCTTCATCGACGGCCATCTGCACAGCATAAACAGCAGCAGCATCCAGGCCTGCGTCTTCCGCAGCCTGCCCGACAAAATCCCGGACATGGGAGAGGCTTTCGTACTGTGCCACGAATGTTTTTTTGCGGATCGAGTTGACTGGGGATGGTGTCATAACAGACCGGGGGGTTAGCCTTTCCGGATCATTCTGGCGCAGAACAGGTCAGAACACGGCCTGTTCAGGGAGAAGAAAAGGGGATGAGGGCAGAGCACTGCAGTAATATAAACATCTACCCCCATCCCGGTAAATGCGTTTATGGTTTAAAAATTACCAACTGCGGCGGTAACGTCATCAAAAAACTTAAAGAGCGGGACAAAGCCGGCCAGGTCCAGAGCCTCATAAACCCTTTCGGGTACCCGCGCCAGCACAACTTCGCCTCGATTGTAGCGCTTGCAGGTTTTCTGCGTGTTGATCAGCACCCGCAGCCCGGCGCTTGAAATATATTCAACCTCATCCATATCGAATACGATTTTAAAGCGTCCTGCCTGCAGAATGGCATCCAACGCCTCCGACAGCTGCGGGGAGGTGTAACTATCAATACGCCCCTTGGCCCGCACCAGATCACAGTGCCGGTACTGTGTGGTTGAAACTTCCATGGCCGAACCCTCCGCTTGTTTTTAATTCTAGATTGTCAGAAAAAATGCAAAATTGATTATATCACGAGTGATTGTGCACAACCATTAGCAACATTTGATTGCCGGAGGGATCAGCCACCCGGTAGGCCGGCTGAGTATCTCCTTCAATCTCCCGCAGTTCTATGCCGGCCGCGCGGATGCGGCGGGTAGAAAACTCAAGGGCCTCTGCACTGGGGTAACAAATGGTAAAGTAGCGCAGTCCGGTCGACCCTGGCGGAGGCGGCTGCGCCCCGGCGCTGTGCCACGTGTTAAAGCCGATATGGTGATGGTACCCGCCGGCAGAAACAAACCCGGCCGAAGAGCCAAAGCGCTGAACGAGGTCGAAGCCGAGCACGCCAACGTAAAAACGTTCAGAGGCAGCAATGTCGGCGACCTGCAGATGGATGTGGCCCATATCCGTCCCGACCGGAAACGCGTCCACTTCGGGCTCGTCCTGCCCGCGCAGTGTATCCATAATCCCATCAACATCGAGAGGATCCGTGACCATCTGTAAACTGCCGTCCCGGTAAGGCCATTCGGTCCTCGGGCGGTCGCGGTAAATTTCAATGCCGTTGCCGTCGGGGTCCGCCAGGTAGGCTGCTACGCTGACCCCGTGATCCGCAAAACCCTGAAAAGGCCACTGTGCAGCGGCCAGGCGGTGCAGTGCACGCGCCAGGTCCGCCCGCGAGGGGACACGAATGGCCATATGGTACAGACCGGTGGCTCGCCTGGACGGCTGGGTGGCCCCGCTGTCCTCGACAAGGCGGACAATTTCATGCCCATCTGGCGCCCCCAGGCGTGCAGTGCCATCCGACCGCTCCAGCAGCTGCAAACCCAGGATCTGCACGTAAAAAGGCAGCATACGCTCAAGAGACGCCGTTGTTAACGCGACCATGCCGATATATGTTTTTGGGTGAATATTCTTCTGTACAGGCTCACTCGCCAGCATTATCCCCTCCTCCCGGACTGTTTTTGTCAAATTTTCTCTGATTGTAAACCAGATTACGATTCCGGTAGGATTTAAATCTACCCTGTTATGAAGAACGCGAATCGTTTATGATTAACGATGCTGAAATTACTACAAAATTGAGGTGAGCTCTATGAAATCTGCATCCCGGTACCGCTGGTTTGTGGTAGCCGTCTTCTTCCTCTTTATGCTGCTTCACCAATCCGACAAACTGCTCATCGGACCGCTCACCAGTCAGATCATGGATCACTTCCAGATCGATGAGGTACAGATGGGAGCAGTTGCCACAGGAGCTCTCCTGGTCGGGGCGATCCTCTATCCAATATGGGGATATTTATACGATCACTTCGCCCGCGCCCGGCTGCTGGCCCTGGCTTCATTTATCTGGGGTTCCACTACCTGGTTAAGCGCCATCGCACCGACGTATCCGGCCTTTCTGGTAACCCGGGCATCCACCGGAATCGACGATTCCAGTTACCCGGGCATGTACAGCCTGATCGCCGACTATTTTGGCCCCGCGGTGCGCGGCAAGATATACGGGATACTACAGCTTGCCCAGCCCCTGGGGTATATGGTCGGCCTGCTGATTGCCACCCTGCTGAGCGGCGTGGTCGGCTGGCGGGGTGTTTTTTATATCACCGGCTCTCTGGGATTGGTTCTGGCGGTGGTCATCTTCTTCGGGGTTAAAGAGGCGCCGCGCGGCAGGAGTGAACCGGAGCTCCAGAATCTCGAGCAGATCGGCATCTACCGCTTCGACAAGAAAATCGCCCTGGGGCTGTTCCGCAAGCGCAGCCTGATCCTGCTATTCGTGCAGGGCTTTGTTGGCGTTTTCCCCTGGAATGTCATTACGTACTGGTTCTTCCGCTACCTGGAAACAGAGCGCAACTTCAGTTCAGACCAGGTGCTGTTTACCATGGCGCCAGCCATTCTGGTGCTGGCTGCTGGCTATTTCCTGGGCGGCGCTGCGGGAGACTTTCTCTTCAAACGCACCCCGCGCGGCCGGGTGCTGGTTTCCCTGTTCGGAGTCCTGACCGGCGCCATCCTGCTCTCGATCACCATGCAGGTGCCGGTTGAAAACACAGGGCTGTTCACAGCCCTGCTGATGGTGACCGCCGTGTTTATACCCTTCGCATCAGCGAATGTTATCTCCACGGTTTACGACATTACGCTGCCAGAAGTGCGCAGCACTGCACTGGCAGTACAGTATTTTATTGAAAACGGCGGCGCGGCGCTGGCGCCGCTGCTGGCAGGCATCATCGCCGCCCAGACCAGCCTGGGAAACGCGATCCTGGTGATTTGTGTCGCCGCATGGTTGATCGGATCTGTCTTCCTGGCACTTACCGCCCGCTTTGTGCCCGAGGATATCGCCGAGCTGCGCCGGCAGCTGCGAGAGCGAGCTGAGGCCGAACTGCAGGCGCAGGCTGCGCCGGAGGCATCAACCGAGTTGAGAGCAGCGCAGCAGACCCGCTAATCGGTCATCACAGGCTGGCAGTGCTCATCCCGCTGCCGGCCTTTTTTATGCCGGCGGCGCAGCACAAAAGAACAGACCTTTCTCCGTGGTCACGCGAACTTCTCCCTGAACAGCCAGCAGTTCGTCAATGCGCACCCTCAGAGCCTGCAGCTTATCACCCTGCAGGCTCTTGCGGGCCTCAGGCTCTGACAGAATATACGCCAGAACAGGTTCAGCCTGGGGAAAAACCAGATCCGTGCGGTAGCGCAGCAGGCGGGCGCCTGGGAACCAGGGCGCCATAAGCTCCGCGCCGTTCTCCATCCCAAAGCGGTTGGTATCTCCCCCATAATCGAAATCAGCTAAAAAGGGGCGTGTCAGCATTTCCAGCTCCCGCAGGTGACCGCGCCCCCCAGCCGCGGCATAAAATACCCCTCCCGGTTTTAGCACACGCCGCACCTCTGTCAGCGTTGTATCGATTTGCGGAAGACAGTCCAGCAGCCCGTTTGCCAGACAGATATCAAAGCTGGCAGCCGGAAAGGGGAGCCGGTGAGCATCAGCGGCTAATAAATTAAACCGCGCTGTCGACAGCCCCCGGCGGCGGCCTGTCGACAGCACATCCACAGAATAATCGCTCAGCACCAGACGCAGGCCTGGGGGCAGGCGCTGTCTGAATTTCAACCACAGGTCACCTGGACCGCTTCCCAGTTCGAGAAACCTTCCCTGTTCCGGAAGCCGTATGTGTTTAAAAAGCCAGTCAAACCAGCTTTGAGGCGCGGTCCGGAAGCGGTCCTGGATCCAGTTGCGCAGGATCAGTCCCCCGATATCATCATCTACCCGCAGCAGTGGACTGCGGTCCGGGTTCTCAGCCATTTCTAGGAGAATAAGCTGTTCAGTGCTGGGCGACCAGCTCCTTCAAGCGCGGGTGGTTTGCATAATAGCCGCGCTCTGATTGGGGCAGCAGGGCAGCAATCCGGCACATGATCTCATCGGTAGCTGCCTGCAGAGCCGCATCACGATCCGTGCCCTTTTCCAGCGCCACATGGAACGGCTCGCCGACTCGCACTTCGATGTCGATTTTCTTGAGCTTCTTCAGGTTTGCGACGACTTCGCTATCGGCTGTGCCGATCAGGGCAACCGGCAGGATGGGTACACCAGCTTTGGCAGCCAGGAAGCCCGCCCCCGGGCGGGCCTGAATGAGCTTACCGCTCTTGCTTCGGGTACCCTCGGGTGCCATCACCAGCACAGCACCCTGTTTCAGGCGCTGCAGGACCGTGCGCAGCGCTCCATAATCGGCCTGGAAGCGATCGATCCACACGGCATCCAGCTGGCGGACAAACCAGCGAAAGACTGCGTACTTGCGGTACTTCTCAGCCACCATCATCACCACATCGCGCCGGTTCAGAATGTGATAGACCAGCGCTGCGTCCAGACGCCCCACATGGTTGGCAGCAATGATATAGGCCCCGGAGGGCGGGACCCTGTCCATTCCCACGATTCGTACTCTGGCGATGAGGCGAAACAACAGGTGAATGAGAGTACGCGCAAATCCACTGCTCATCTGTGGACCTCAACGGAAGAAATCCCCCATGGGGCCCGTGACTGCCTCACCGTTTGCAATCACGAGCCCCAGCTCCAGACACATCAATTTCCCCTTCTTACAGTGTCTTACTCCGTTTTCCCCCTTTGAAATCATTATAAATGCATTTTTTCTTTCCTGCAAGCAGAGCACTCGCAGGAAAAGCCTGTAAGAACCGGTCTACCGGGTATGGATCTGTGAAATCAACGACCGAGTGAAATGAGCTGATCGCGCGGGCAGCGCATTTTCTTACCGAACGAATCCTTGACAATCACAAAAGCCGGGCAGGGATCGTAAGCAATAAAAAGAACGGGAACGGGTTCTGATCCCGAGGCGGTTTGCCACCCGTAGCGCGCTCCTAATTCCAGCGTCTCCGGGCGAACAGCAGTAAGGCCGTTGGTGTGTACCATCGTATCCATACCTTATCTCCATGATCTAAGACGATATTTTCCCGCATTGCGCCGACTGCTGCGCCAGGTTATTGCCCCCAGTCTATTCTTATTGGTTCGAAACCTGCTGTTGGAATCTGTGGTGCGGGTATGGATTAAGATAACATAGAAGCCGCAGCCTGTTAATCCCCCATCGGTATATTTTAAGGTCTCAAATTCATTCTGATTTCAGTTTATCCGGGGCAGGTTCTACCAAAGGGAAAGCCCGCACGCGGCTCGTACATACGGTGCTGACCCCTGGAAAGCAGCCAGCGGTTATACACTTCGCGCGCCAGCCCGCTGGCGCCCTCCACGCCTGAATTGGCAGCCTGGTTGGCAAGCTCATATGCAAGCTCGTAATGCTCAGGGCAGCTGCCGTGGTTCAGTACCAGGGCAGCACGATATTTATCCAGAGACGTCTGGATGCCGTTTTCCTCATTGATCTTGAGCACGCGTCTCAACCGGACTTCGTCTCGCTGGGGCTGTAGCCAGATACGCCCCGAGATGCGGTCTTCCTGATCCATTTCCAGTAGATACTGCAGTTCCTCCGAACTGGATAATGGTTCTGGCGGGACGGCTGCCGGTGCCGTGATCACGGAGATAAAAAGAACCAGGATGGCACTTAACACCACCGCAAAACTGTCGAAGACGAGATGCAGGACAGAACCCTGGAGAAACAGATGAGCGCGCCCCAGCAGCCCGTGCAGCATCAAAGAAATGGCGGACAGCAACAGGACTATCAGGCTGATGGGAATGGCTGTAAATGCGTATTCCTGCATCCATTTTGCCTGCAGCGCCAGGATCAGGACGATGACCAGCCAGACCATGAGCATCGATTTGTGCCGGGATGCGACCAGGGGATCGAGCACGATCATATTCATCACCGACCAGATCGCAACCAGAAACACAACGAGGGGAATAAAATATACCTGCAGGGCATGGATCTGATAAGAAAGGGTGTACAGGGCAGCTACAGCTGTGGCGAGGCCCAGCGTAATCCATGCCAGCTTATGAAATGTTATGCGGTCAACAGCCATACCAGCAATTCTTTCAGGCATTGATTCGACGATACCTTCCCGTTTGACCTGTTATCCCCCAGAGAACCCGGCCCTACGGTCGATAGACCGGTCGTTTGAAGTAAAAATGAGCGAATCTGGAATAGGTTAATATACCTGCCAGTTCCCAGCCCTCGGCGCCCATTTTATTCAGAGTATCCTCTGCAGGGAGTTCACCGCCCGTCAGACTGCAAACCAGATGTTTATATTCCCATGTGAGCTTTCTTTCGACATACACCATGGGTGCCTGTGCACTTTCCGGTGGAGGAAAGCCCGGGAAAACGGATTCAACGTTCATCGATCCACCTCTGATCACACCCCCTATATCGTGCCTGTTGCTTCTGCCAGTGATGAGGCCGGGTTTACGCCAAAATGGCGCTGCCTCGACGGCTCGCCTGTCCAGACATCCCTGGCGAATTAAGTTTACAATAAATTCAGGAAGCGTGTCAAATGAGGAAAAGGTGCACATAGAGTCCGCATCGAGGACCTGTTCCGGCACCCGCCCCTTTTTTCTTTCCCAGAAACGTTCTAAATCCCCTCTGGGGGCAGGAAATCTGCGGGGATGGGAACCCCATCAGCAATAACCCAACCCTGAAAAGAGCGGCGCAGGTCCGCCTGAGTGCGCGCACCCATTTTCCGCAGGGCCTGGCGGATATGAATTTTCGCCGTACCGGGGGTGATAAACAGGCGGGCAGCCACCTCTCGCCGGGTCAGCAGCTTCCCCTCCGGGCTGCTGCAGATCATCTCGACCATCTCCCGTTCACGAGGGGTTAGTCTCCACCAGCGGCGCAACAGTTCCTTTTCCTGAAAGAAATGCTGAAACACCTGCAGCAGCAGAGCGTCAAATCGTTCAGCATCCACGGGCCTTCTCCTTCGCAGTTTCCGCAGTTCAGAAAAATTGTACCGGCAAGCCCGTTTTTGCGAAACGTAAAAACAGAAATTGGAGTAAATTAAAAAAAAGCCTGGGGAGGCATGGGCACCTCCCCAGGCTGCAGCCCGTGGCCGGCCGTTTATGGACAGGCCTGCAGGGTTACATCATCCACATACAGAGCGGTTGTGCCGTTAAGCCCATCATTGTAAACACCAAACTGCAGCTGGATGGTCTGTCCGGCGTAGCGGGTCAGATCGAAGACATGCTGCGTCCAGGTCTGGCTGTTGCTACGCTGCCAGATCAGGGTGTCGATCCAGTGGCCGAAGCGATCCAGAATGAGCAGATACTGCACATCCGCCCCTTCCGCAGCGACGGCCAAGGATCTCCCGGTTGGCTGGGGGAAGGTCAGGTCCTCTTCAGGTTCACCGGTGATTGCATACGTCCACATCGTCAGCTGAGCAGACCGGGTTCCGGATGGGATGGTTACCATCTGGGCTGCGTCTGAGTAGCTGAAGCGGTTGTGAGCCGCATGCAGGATACCTGCTCGCATCGACCGCACCCCGCTGTGCGCCTGTTCGTTTGAGTATCCGGCCGTGAAGCGAGTCGCAGGGATCTCCCAGGCAGCGTTTGATTCAAAGCTGTTGTTCGCCACTCTTTCAGAACAGATGCCTGGTACACCGGTGGGTGCAGGGGTGGGCGTAGCCGGCGCCGGGGTGCTTCCCGATGTGCAGACATCCACCACAAGGTCATCAACGTACATGGCGGAAATCCCGCCTGAGCCGTTGTTGAAGGTGCCAAACTGAATGCGAATGGTCTTTCCTCTGTATTTCGCCAGGTCCATCTCCCGGTTATGCCAGGAGTTTGTATTTGCCGGCAGCGTGAGCGACTCCAGAATCGTGAAATTAACAGGATCGAGAATGAGCATGTACTGGCGGTCCGAGGCCAGCGCACTCTGCCCCCAGACCATCCCTACCGGCAGCTCTGTCTGTGCAGTGAACTGCTGCTCGCTGCTCTGGGTGTAAAACCAGAACTTGAGTTTGGCGGAGGCCGCTGATGCGGGGATGGAAATCACCTGGTAGGCATCGGAATAACTTTCGATATTCTGGCCCGCGTTCACGATGCCAGTGCGCATGGAGCCGCTGCCGGAATGCGCTGTGACCGTTGAATAGCCGGCCGGGAACGCTGTTATGGGGATATTCCAGCCGCCGCTGAACTCGAAGCCGCTGTTGACCACCGGGTTGGTGCATCCGGCCGGAGGTATGGGTGTGGGTCCAGGCGGCGGAGTCACGACCGTATCGCTCGTCTCCAGCGCCACATCGTCTACGTACATACCGGTGACCCCGTTGACGCCGTCGTTGTAGGTGCCGATCTGGATTTTGATCGTCTGGCCGGCGTACTTGCTCACATCAAACTGGTGCAGACTCCAGACGCGCGCGTCGCTGCGCGTCCACATCAGGGTTTCGATCAGCCTGTCGTCCGCTTCACCCGGCCCAGCAGGATCCAGGATCAGGACATACTGAGCGTCGTTGAGCGTGGCCGCCGCGCCGAACTCGGGCGCATCTGAGCGGGCAATCTGAGCAGCGAGGGCTGCCTCCCCGCTCCAGGGATAGAGCCAGACCCGCAGGATGGCGCTTTCCACACCGGCGGGGATCGTTACTTGCTGGCGCGCCGATGAATAGCTAAGCCGGTTATCCGCCTGATTCTCAATGCCGGTGCGCGCCGCGCGCGCCCCCGAATGGCTGGCTGCAGTTGTATAGCCGGCGCGATATTCCGTAACCGGGAAGATCCAGGCCGTCTGGTCTTCGAATCCCCCGTTCTGGATCAACTCGGCGCTGACAGCAGAGGCGAAGAAGTCCACCTGCTGGTTTTGGCCGCTCAACGTGACACTGCGCAGCGTCTGATCGAAGACATAATTGTCGCTCTGCGCAGCCAGGGCATATTCTCCCGGTGACAGGTTGGTCAGTTCGTAGCGACCATTCTGATCCGTTACTGCTCGCTTTCCATTCTGAGCAGAGATCATTACCCCAGACAGTGGGTTTCTGGCGCTGTCAAACGCCTGCCCCGAGATGGTCAGGTTCCCGGGGCGCTGCAAAAAAGGCAGGAAAATATCTGCTGGAGTTCGTGTGGCCTGAACGGCCGGGCTGGACAGTGCCATTTGTGGCCAGAACAAGGGGCTGACCAGGACAATGACAATTAAAAGTAAAACCTGTCGAAAACGCTTCATTGTTTTGCTCCTTTGCTTTGCCTCCCTTTAGGATTGTTGAATCGAAACAGGCCCTATTCCATTACCCCCGGGTAACAGCGGTCTCTGATTGCAGGATATATTAAAAAAGGAATGAGAGTCAATATGCCAGATGGGGGATTGAGATTGAATGACGCTGCAAGATGACGATGCAAGACAGCCACTTCACCCAGAACCACCCCGGCGAGAGGGCACCATCGCACGCAGCCGGCGCCCCGTGCCAGTGACCGAGCAGTTCATCGCCAGCATGGGCTGCCAGCAGGACATCGCGCGCCTCGTTCATGAGCAGGGAGTGGGCATAATCCGTCAGTGATTCCAGCGGGACGCCCACCCCGCCCGAACCGGTGGCTGCGTGCTCGAGCACATCCCGCAGGGCGGCGCCGCGCCACTGCTGGGTTGTGTACCAGCCCAGTGCACAGTTCAGTTTGGCCGTCCGGCTGGTTTGCGAGAAGTTCCGCAGATCCTGAAACGAAAAAGGAAGCAAAAGCCCGGATCTCGCCGCAGCGCCGCGCCCTTACAGCAAATAATTCTGCATGATTGCCCGTAAGGATATGGGTGTATTCAGAAAGATATGCATCCTGGAGCAGGCACCTGCCAACCTGCTGTGGGCATCCTTCAACCCGCTGTTGTGCGCATGAATAATAACCGGATAATGCTGGAGATCCAGAACAGGATCAGCCGGCCGCGGCTGCGCGCCTCTGGCTGTGAAGGATCCTCCCGGCGTTGAGGATTGATCTGGTTTTCCTTCCAGATGGAATCAATGAAGAGGCTGTACACCAGTGATACGGCGGTAAAAAACACAAATAACATCAACAGGGTACCCATGGCGATCTCTCCTTTCTATGCACTAAACGCTTTATATCAGGCGGAAGTTCCTGTAAACGATTAGTACTTTCGAGAGCAAAGCCACAGGCGCCCACGCGAAAGCCGGCCTGAGTTCGCAGTTTGAAACCTGCTTTTCTGGTATGATAAACCCGTTCTCAGACGAGCTTCAACAGACCAGAAACCGGGCAGAGGTTATGCAACACGCGAACAAAGGTGTCCTTTTTGGATTCCTCGCATACCTGATGTGGGGATTCTTTCCGCTCTATTTTAAAGCGTTGAACATGGTGCCGCCGGTGCAGATCATCGCTCACCGCTTCGCGTGGTCTTTTCTGATCATGGCGGTTTTGATCAGTCTGCGAAAAGAATGGGGGCAAATCTGGCAGGCCGTACGGAACGTGCGCACACTGGGAATTTACGCCCTGGCCATCTGCCTGCTGGCCCTGAACTGGTTAATCTTCATCTGGGCTGTCAATGACGGACATGTGATCGACGCCAGCCTGGGCTACTTTATCAACCCGCTGCTCAGCGTGGCTCTGGGTGTCATTTTTCTACGTGAACGACTGCGGCTGCTGCAGTGGCTGCCAGTCGGTCTGGCCGGGGCTGGCGTGCTCTATCTAACTGTAAAGGTGGGCAGCCCTCCCTGGATCGCCCTGTCACTGGCAGGCACCTTCGGCCTGTATGGTCTGGTAAAAAAAGTGGCCTCTCTGGAGCCGATTCACAGCCTGACCATCGAGACCGGTGTGCTTTTTCTGCCTTCCTGCGCCTACCTGCTGCTGGCCGAAACCCGGGGCGTGGGGGCATTTGGTCATATCCATCCCCTGGGCAACCTGCTGCTGGCGTTCGCCGGATTGATGACATGTGTTCCGCTGCTGCTGTTCTCCACCGCCGCGCGCAGCATCCCGCTCACGCTGGTCGGTTTGCTGCAGTTCGTCACACCCACCTGCCAGTTTCTACTGGGCACGCTGCTTTACAGAGAACCCTTTTCCAGCACGCAGCTGGTTGCGTTCAGCCTGATCTGGCTGGCCCTGATAATTTTCAGTGTGGAAGGGATCGTCACCCGCAGGCGCAGCGTGGCGGTTGAACCCGTGCTCACCCCCTGACAGAAGCCGTAATGGCGGTTTCTTCGCCGGCAGTAATACCCGGGCGGTCAGGCTGCCCCATCTTTCATGGCCAGCAGGAACTCCTGGAGCCAGGCCGGAACGATGTAGGCATAGCGTTCGCGCTGCGGGTCTTCCAGGTTGACAATAAATTCGCGCCAGGTCAGCGCCCGGCTGACCATCCCCACCCTCCAGGCCAGATTGAAAGCCTCCACCAGCCGCTCGCGACTCTCAAAACGCCGCCAGGGCTCCAGGTACACATCACGTAAATGATTCAACTCTGCCGGCATCTTCTCCGGCGCTTCTGTGGCTTCATCCGGGAACCCGGCGCGCCCGCCTACACTGCGCAGGCAGAGCATCATCGAAAAGAATGGGTGCGTGACCAGGCACTCTTCCCAGTCTGAGAAGACAAAGCGGTACCGGCCGGGCTCGCCCGAAACGAAGATATTGCCATCGTGGAAATCATCGTGATGCAGAGTCTGTGGGATGTGGTAATCCTGGAGCTGGCGGCACATCTCGCGATAGCGCGGGAGAAGAGAACGCAGCCGCTCGTGTTCTTCCGCTGAGAGGCCATCTTCATACCCCAGGCGCAGGACCTCTGCTTCTGAAAGCAGAGCCGAAAACATATCCGGAAGACGTTCCAGGCGCCGGTCTGCGACGCCCAGAGGGAAGAACTGCTCCGGATGATCTGAGGCAGCAATCTGCAAACTGGCGAACTGGACCAGCGCCGGCTCGATCAGGTGCAGGTCTGCAGGTGATTTCAAATACGTGCGCAGCATGGCGCCGGAATCCCGCATGAGCATCCAGCCCCGCTCTCCGTCCAGGGCCAGGACGTCGGGGAGGTTCTCCGGCTGGAACCTGCGCAGGTGCTGGGTCAGCAGGACCTCTGTGGGCCTGTAGCTGGCCTTGAAGTAAAAAGTTCCGGCCTGCGTGGTGCAGCGCATGACGGTGGACCAGATCTGTACGTGAAACTGCTCGACCGGCGCGGTAAGTGTGTATCCTGCATCTGCAAGCGCCTGCCGGATCCATGCTTGAGCCTGATCGATCCACTGCGGCTGGGTCCAGAGCAGTTGGGTAGAGGTTGAGGTCATTAGTGCTCCTGTCGTTGGGTGAGGAGATGAACGAAATACATCATAGCAGTCTTCACGCCATCCACTTCCCCCGTTAAAAAAGAAAACCGCCGGTGTGTTTGCGGCGGTCGTCTGTGGGCCCGGCAGGATTCGAACCTGCGACCAAACGGTTATGAGCCGCCCGCTCTGCCGCTGAGCTACGGGCCCTCTGTGGAGCGCTGGAATTATAGTTTTTTTCAGGCAACCTGTCAAAGGTTGGCCGGAAACACCAAAGAAAAAACCCCTTTCCAGGGGTTAAAGAGCGGGCAACGGGAATCGAACCCGTGTGTCCTGCTTGGAAGGCAGGTGTTCTACCTCTGAACTATGCCCGCATCAATGCAGGAACAGATTTTACCCTGATCAGTTCGGTTGGTCAAGCGGCGCTTGCAACCGGGCCGCATATTTATACCTGCGCTGCGGAGGGCAGTCTTTCTTCCGGCAGCTCAATCCAGGCCTCATCGCTGTTGCTGTGGCCGGATCTTTCTTGCTCTTCCCAGGGTGACCAGAGAAACCCAATTATCACACCAATGACCACAGCAATCAGAAATGCAGCCATGCGTACCGGCCGGTTTTCACTCTTCATAACCTGAAAATCTCCTTATCCATTCGCCTGACCTGTTTCACAGATGGAAGGCGGTGCTCGCTGCATTCTACCACAGGCAGCGGCTGTATGAGAACGAGCCAATCAAACGGCAACTCCGATATAATAGAATCGTAAGGTGTAGATAAATGGAGGCATTCCGTTGACTTTTCCGGCCCGATATCTCAACCGGTTCTGGCTGACTGCATGGATCATCATCCTGCTGGGCGTAATACTGCCTGCGCCCGTCGTACGAGCGCAGCAGGATGCGCCGCTGGTGATCACCCTGCAGGCTGAAGGCGCGCTGACCCCGGCCATGCACGAGTATTTGCAGCGCGGCATCCAGATTGCCGAACAGCGCCAGGCCGAGCTGATTATTTTCCAGCTGGATACGCCCGGCGGGGAGATCCAGCTCATGACGCGCATGATCCAGACCATCCGCTCCAGCCCGGTGCCGGTGGTTGTGTATGTGGCGCCGAGGGGAGCCATGGCCGCCAGCGCAGGCACGCTGATCACCCTGGCCGGCCATGCCGCGGCGATGGCTCCGGAGACCACCATCGGCGCGGCCAGTCCGATCGGAGGGGCTGGAGAAGACCTGGGAGAGACTGCGGCCGCCAAGATTAAGAACGATATGCGCGCCATGGTGCGCGGGCTGGCTGCCCACCGCAGCCCGGAGGCGATCGAATTTGCCGAAAGCACCATCGAGTCGGCCGAAGCTGCAACAGCCAGCGAAGCCCTGGAAATCGGCCTGGTGGATTTCATCGCCCGCGATCTGGATGACCTGCTGGCCCAGCTGGACGGGTTCACAGTGCGCCTGCAGGATGAGGAACATGTCCTGCGAACGGCGAATGCACAGGTAGAGGCTGTCACCCTATCGCCTATCGAGCAGCTTTTATCCGTTCTCACCAACCCCAATATCGTCTTTCTGTTGATTACGGTGGGGGTGCAGGCGATTTTGATCGAGATCTCCAGCCCGGGTGGATGGATCGCCGGGTTTATTGGTGTGGTCTGCCTGGCCCTGGCAACCTACGGGCTGGGGGTGCTGCCGGTCAATTGGTTTGGGGTCATCTTTCTGATCACGGCTTTCGTGCTGTTCATCATGGATATCAAAGCGCCCACGCACGGGGCCCTCACGGCTGCCGGTGTTGCTTCCCTGATTGTCGGCGCCCTGGTACTCTTCAACTCGCCCGGCGCTCCCGATTTTCAGCGGGTATCGGTCCCGCTGGTTGTTACCAGTTCGTCTTTTACAGGTGCGATGTTCTTTGTCATTCTTCTGTTCGCTCTACGAGCGCAAAAAGAGCCGGTGCGCATGGGGCAGGAAAGCCTGATCGGCCGGGTGGGTACTGTGCAGGTGGATCTGAATCCTACGGGCATCGTGCAGCTGGCCGGAGAGCAGTGGACCGCCCAGGTTGAAGACGGCCATGAGCCGCTGGCGCGCGGCACACGTGTGCGCGTCCTTCGTCTGGCCGGCCTGAAGCTGATCGTGAGCAAAGCCGATTCCGGAGACCCCAGCGCCTGAACGATCGCTTCCGCAGGTGATATAATCTCCCTTAATAGACTGTATTTGGGGAAAATATCAGGTCAGGTATAAGGAGCGATCATGGCGTTCACCCCCACACGAGACCGCATCAAACCCGAGGAGATCCAGACCACTACGGTGCGCCGGCCGGAATGGATCAAAGTGCGTGCCCCGGCTGGCGAGACGTACGAGTGGCTGCAGGGTCTGATGCGCAGCAAGGATCTGCACACCGTATGCGAGGAGGCGATGTGCCCGAACATCGGCGAATGCTGGGGCGCCGGCACAGCCACCTTCCTGCTCATGGGCGATATCTGCACACGCTCCTGCGGATTCTGTGATATTAAACGCGGTCAGCCCACGCCGCTCGACTGGCTGGAGCCGGAACGGGTGGCGCAGGCTGTGAAGCAAATGAACCTGAAACACGCGGTCATCACCAGCGTTAACCGCGATGACCGCAAAGACGGTGGTGCCCCGATCTTTGCCATGGTGATCCGGCGCATCCGGCAGATTCACCCGGGCTGTTCGATTGAAGTCCTGATCCCCGATTTTAAGGGCAGCCTGGAAGCGCTGCGGATTGTGATGGAGGCGCGGCCGGAAATTCTCAACCACAACGTCGAAACTGTACCGCGCCTGTTCAAGAAAGTGCAGCCCCAGGATCGTTATGAATGGGCGGCGGCCACCCTGAGCAACGCAAAGAAGCTCGACCCTGAGGTGCTGACCAAGTCGGGCATCATGGTTGGCCTGGGCGAGACGATGGAAGAAGTCAAAGCAGTGATGCGCGACCAGCGCAGCTGGGGCGTGGATATTCTCACCATCGGTCAGTACCTGCAGCCAAGCAAGCGTCACCTGCCCATTGAGCGCTACTACACGCCTGAAGAATTTCAGGAGCTCAAACGCTACGGATTAGAGATTGGCTTCAAGTGGGTGGAAAGCGGACCGCTGGTGCGCTCTTCGTACCGGGCTGCCGAACAGGTGCGCGCCCTGAGTGTTGTACACCGCAAACTGTACGGCTCTTCATAGTTACTTTACAGGTATAAAAAAACAGAATACAGGGAGCCGTCTGAACTGGCGGCTCTCTGTTTTTTACAGCAGCAGGCCTGCACACGGTTTTTCTCTGTATTCATAAGGAAAGCCCCTGTGTGGGCTGTGTAGCATGCCTGCTGCCGTTCTACAGGCTTACCTGCATTTGAGATCGTATCTCCGGTCAGGTACTGCGCCTCGCCTTTTCTCAGGTTTGCAGAAATGGCGCCTGTCTTATAGCTTTCAGCGGCACTTATCCAGAAGCGGTATCGCCGCAGGGCTGCCCGACTGAACAACCGCCCGATCATCAACCTGTCGGGGATACACAGAAAAAATCAACAAGGAGATGTGCACATCATGACATCAGAGGTGGATATCATACTCCGTCTTGCCGTGGCGACCGGGCTGGGCCTGGTCATCGGATATGAACGGGAACGCCAGAATCAGACTGCCGGGCTGCGCACGCACATGGTTCTGGTGATCGGCGCCGCCCTGGCGATGATCATTTCCATCAACCTGGCAACCGAGTACCGGGAAATTGCCCCCAATGGAGACCCGGCCCGCCTGGCAGCGCAGGTCATTTCCGGAATTGGTTTTCTGGGGGCCGGCGCTATCCTGAGATACGGCACGAATGTCATCGGGCTGACAACTGCAACTTCCATGTGGACCATGGCGATCGTCGGCCTTGCCATCGGCGCCGGGTATTTTCTGGCCGGTATCGCAACCACAGCCATCCTTTTTGTGATTCTGGCCGTAGTGAACATCTTCGAGGAGAAGGTCATCTCAACCTACAACACGGTGCACCTGATCGTAGAAGCAGATGACCAGGCCGATATCGTCACTGAGATCAAAGCTATACTCACCCGGCGGGAACGCAACGTGAGAACCTTCGGGCTGGACCGGAACCTTGAACAATCTACCCTGATGATCGATGTGATGCTGCGCATCTGGCACAACGAGACTCCCGAAGGTATCGTGGCTGAAATCGCCAAAGTAGAAGGCGTGCGCCGCGTGAAAGTCAGTGAATAGCTGCTGCGAAAAGCAAACAGCGCCAGGGTGGAACAGAATATTAAGCAAAACGGGACCCTATTCAGGGTCCCGTTCACGTTCTTGTCTTTACGATGTCTTACAGGCTGCCCAGCAGCGAAGAAGAAGCCCAATGGAAGAGAGGTTCTGAGAAAACGATCAGCAGGATTGCCGCTGCCGCAGAGCCTGCTGCGGTGAGGTACAACCACGGATCGGTGCGGGCGGTAGGTTCGCCGTCCTGCATGTACATCACGATCACGACACGCAGATAGTAGAAAGCGGAGATTACAGAGGTGAGCACACCGATGACCGCCAGCCAGACAAACCCGCCTTCCAGCACAGTGCGGAACAGGTAGAACTTGCCGACGAAGCCGATTGTGGGCGGAACCCCGGCGAAAGAGAACATGGCGATCGCCATGGCTGCTGCATAGATGGGGTATTTACGACCCAACCCGGCATAGTCCCGCAGATCCAGCCCGTAGCCTTCCGCCTGTTCGAGGGCGATGACCACTGCCCATGCGGCGAAGCTGGTCACACCGTAGGCCAGGAGGTAAAACAGCGCCGACGCAACCGCATTCTGCGCCACGATTTCCTGTTCCATGGGAACCAGCGCCATCAGAATGTATCCGGCATGTGCAATGCTGGAATAAGCCAGCAGGCGCTTCATATTGGACTGTGCGATGGCCACCACGTTCCCCAGGATCATGGTCAGGGCGGCCACGCCCCACAGGATAGGGGTCATATCTATATCCAGTTGGGGCAGGGCGATGAAGAACAGGCGCAGCAGCGCCGCAAAGCCGCCTGCCTTCGCCCCCACCGCCATAAACGCCACGATCGCCGTCGGTGCGCCCTGGTAGACATCCGGCGTCCACATATGGAAGGGGACCGCGGCAACCTTGAACCCCAGGCCGATCAACACCAGCGCCGTCCCGATCGCCAGCAGGGTCATATTGACCTCACTCTGCATCAGGGTGGCGAGGATCGCAGACATGTTGGTCGAACCGGTTGCGCCGTAAATCAGGGCAACGCCGTAGATCACAAAACCGGTGGAAAAAGCGCCCAGCAGGAAATACTTGAGCGCAGCTTCCTCCGAAGTGATTCGTTCGGGATCAAAGCCCGACAGCACGTACAGCGGGATGGAGAGCAGTTCCAGCGCCAGGAAGACGATGATCAGGTCGGCGGCATGCGCCATGAGCATCATCCCGGTGATTGAGAACAGCAGCAGAGAATAATACTCTCCGCGCTCGATGCCCATGCGCTTGAGATAATCGTACGCCACAGCAACGCCCAGGATTCCGCTGACCAGGAAGATCACGTTCAGGAAGGTGGCAAACCCATCGACAATGATCGTGTCGACGAAGGCCGTCCTTCCATCAGCGGGCCGCAGAATCGTCAAAACCAGAGCGACCAGAAGCCCCAGCGCTGCCAGTGCAGCGGTGATCCCTTTCTGACGCCGTGGAATGACCAAATCCACGAGCAGGAGCACCATTGCCCACACCATGAGAATGGTGAACGGCAGAACGGCATTCAGGTTTACAAACAGATCTTGAATGGACATAAGCCGCCTTATGGTAAAGCTGCCACGCTGACGCTCTCGACAATCGCTACCAGGTTATCAACTGCCGGCGCCATGAGGTCAAAGAACGGTTTGGGATAAAGGCCGATCCAGAAGATGAAGACCAGCAGCGGGACCAGGGTGACGATCTCGCGCCAGTTAAGGTCGCTCAGCTTTGCGTTTTCCTCGTGGGTGACCGGTCCCAGGAACATCTTCTGGAACATGTAAAGCATATAAACTGCCGCCAGGATGACACCAATGGCAGCCAGACCGGCGAACCAGCGGGAACCCAGAGCACCTTCGGTTCCGGCGCCCCAGGCACCGAGCAGGATCGTGAACTCGCCTACGAAGCCGTTGAGGCCGGGCAGGCCCATCGAAGAGAGAGCGACGATCAGGGTCAGGGCGCCGTAGATGGGCATAATCTTCCACAGACCGCCAAAGGCATCCAGTTCGCGAGTGTGACGGCGTTCGTAAATCATACCGACGACGAGGAAGAGGGCACCTGTGCTGAGACCGTGGTTGATCATCTGCAGGATGGCACCTTGAACACCGATCGAGTTAAGCGCGGTGAGGCCCAGCATCACAAAACCCAGGTGGCTCACAGAAGAATAAGCTACCAGCTTCTTCACGTCCTTCTGGGCGAAGGAAACAATAGCGCCGTAGATGATACCGATCACCGCCAGGACAGCCAGCCAGGGGGCGAGCCGAACGGCCGCTTCGGGGAAGAGAGGGATGTTGAAGCGTAGAAAGCCGTAGGTACCCATCTTCAGCAGGACACCAGCCAGGATCACCGAACCGGCGGTTGGCGCTTCAACGTGAGCATCTGGAAGCCAGGAGTGCAGCGGCCACATGGGCACCTTGATCGCAAATGCGGCTGCAAAGGCCAGGAACAGCCAGAACTGGACATTCCCCGGTAAACCAATATTAATCAAATCGGGTACGGCGAACGTACCGCCCTGAATGCCCAGATACAGGATTGCCAGCAGCATCAGGATCGAGCCGGCCATGGTGTAGAGGAAGAACTTAATGGCAGCGTACATGCGGCGCGGACCGCCCCAGATGCCAATCAGGAAGTACATAGGCACCAGGGTGAATTCCCAGAAGATGTAGAACAGGAACAGATCCTGCGCCAGGAACACGCCGACCATACCCACTTCCAGCAGCAGGAAGAAGAGCATAAAGTCTTTTACACGCTCCTCCACGGCCGTCCAGGTGGAGAAAATGGAGATCGGTGTGAGGAAGGTGGTGAGCATCAACAGCAGGATGCTCAGGCCATCCACGCCCAGGAAGTAGGAGATGTTGAAGCCGGCCACCTGAATCCAGGGATAGCGGACAACGAGTTGAAGTCCGGGTTCCGCCGGGTTGAATTGAAGCAGGACAACGACTGAGAACACAAAGGTGATCAGTGAGGTGATCAGGGCCACCCAGCGAACGGCATCTTTCTGCTCATTTTTCAAAAACAACAGGATGAGCACGCCGACCAGGGGGAAGAAGGTGACCAGGTTCAGAGGGTGAAGAAGAAATTCCATGGTTTATGCCTCACCAACGGGATAGAGATTATCGCAAGATCAAGTAGCCAATGATAATGACCACGCCCAGGAAAACCGAGAGGGCGTAATTGCGCACAAAGCCGGTCTGGATCTGGCGCAGTCCACCTGCTGCCCATTGTAAGAAGCGGGCAATCCCGGCGGAGACTGCGTCGATCACGCCCAGGTCGATGCGCAGGGCCAGCAGGCGTGAGAGCAGCCTGAAGCCGCCGGCAATAACCGTATCGTGGAACCAGTCGTGCCAGAAGCGCCAGTCCACCGCATCTGCCAGGAACCCGGCCAACGCGTTGTACGGTTTGACGAACAGCGCAGCGTACACTTCATCAATCCAGTACTTGTTCTCCAGCACCGAGAAAACCGGTCCCGCGAACGCGCGCAGCGGGTCATCCGGACGCCGGGCTGCAGGAAGCTTCAGCTGTTCCTGGTAGCGGCGGTAGTAGATCAGATAGGCCAGACCGATCGCTGCCAGCGCCAGGATCGTGGCTGTGACTGCAATCGTCGGGTTGAATTCCCCGACCAGGACCGCATGCCCACCTGCCAGTGACACGGCCTCTTCGCTGATCCGAATGGTGTTGGCCAGCCAGTCCGAAAGAGAATGGATTCCAGGCAGATTCAGGACACCGCCGGCGACCGAAAGAACTGCCAGGATGATCAGCGGGATGGTCATCACCGGAGGGTTCTCAACAGCGTGCTCTGCCGGAAGGGTTCGCGGTTCGCCGAAGAAGACCAGGAAAATCTGGCGTCCCATGTAAAAGGCAGTGAAGAAAGCTGCAATGACCAGCATCCAGTAGACGGCCGGCTGCAGATGGAGGGCTTCAGCCAGAATTTCATCCTTCGACCAGAAGCCAGACAGCGGGAAGATGCCCGCCAGCGCCAGCGCGCCGATCAGGTACACCCAGAAGGTCGTCTTCATCCGCGTGCGCAGACCGCCCATATTGCGCATGTCCTGCGGGTCGATGTGCTGCCCTCCCACCAGTTTCAACTGCTTCTTCAGACGCGGGTCGTGAGACACATGATGCTCCCCTACCTCCATCCCCTGGATCACGGAACCGGCAGACAGGAAGAGCAGAGCTTTAAAGAATGCGTGGGTGATCAGGTGGAACATCCCGGCGGCGTAAGCGCCCATGCCCACAGCAGCCACCATAAAACCGAGCTGGCTGATGGTGGAGTAAGCCAGCACTTTCTTGATATCAAACTGTGCCACTGCAATGGTTGCAGCAAACAGTGCAGTCACACCGCCCACCAGAGCCACGATGTTCTGGGCCTCCGGAACCGTCACATAAAGCGGCGCCGAGCGTGTGATCAGGTACACACCCGCAGTGACCATGGTGGCAGCATGGATCAATGCGGAAACCGGCGTCGGGCCGGCCATCGCGTCCGGCAGCCAGACGTACAGCGGGATCTGGGCCGATTTACCAGTCACACCGATCAGCAGGAAGAGCGTTATCGCAAGCACGATCCCGGGCATCGCTGCTTCAGCTGCCGGGACATCCGCGAACACCTCGTTAAACTGGAAGCTGCCAAATGCCCAGAAAATGGAGAACGCTGCCAGTAGAAAACCGAAGTCACCGACTCGATTGACAATAAATGCTTTCTTAGCAGCCAGGGCATTGCCGATGCCGTCTTTCCCTTTGTCGTACCAGAAACCGATCAGCAGGTAAGAACACAGCCCAACGCCCTCCCAGCCAACGAAGAGCATCAGATAGTTGTCCCCGCTGACCAGGATCATCATCATGGCGATGAACAGGTTCAGGTAGACGAAAAAGCGCCGGAATCGCCCCGGGTCACCCTGGTGCCGCACGTCTTCGTGCATGTACCCGATCGAATAGATATGGATCAACGTCCCAACGCCGGAAACCACCAGCATCATGGTGACCGAAAGCGTGTCGACTAAGAAGGCCCAGCGCAGGTTTAACTCACCGATCGTGATCCAATCAACCAGCGGAACCGTCGTCCCCTCCGGCTGGGAAGCCAGAGATACGGCCTGCAGGACGGCAACAACAAAGGCAAGACCAGAGGCGGTGCTGGCGACGGCCCCAATGGCCTTCTCGCTCATCCGCCCACCGAAAATAAGATTGATGAGCAGCCCCGCCAGAGGGAAGAAAACAATCAGGGGGACGAGTGAGAAAAACTGTGGCCCGGCTGAAACAGCTTGGTTCAGGAACATAAATTCAATCTCCGCAAGCAGCTTTTGAGATCCGAGGGATCATCCTCGTCTTTCTCTTTATCCTTTAAGTGTGCTGATCTCATCGACATCGATGGTGTTCTTCTTGTGGAAAATGGCCACGATCAGTGCCAGGCCAACGGCAACTTCTGCCGCAGCAACTGCCATCACGAAGAAGACAAAGATATGGCCTCCGATGTTTTGAAAGCTGCGCGCAAAAGCCACAAAAGCCAGGTTGGCTGCGTTCAGCATCAGCTCAATCGACATAAAAATGACGATCGCGTTGCGGCGAGTCAGTACACCGAGGGCTCCGATCGTAAAGAGAATGGCGGAAAGGATAATGTAGTATGAAACAGGCACCATACGTTACTCCAGATTTTCGGGGTCCGGCTGGCGGCCAGCTCCCCGGATGCGTGATCATTTCTGCCTGGTTATTAAGTCCGGCGTGACAGCACAATGGCGCCAATCATGGCAACCAGAAGAATCACCGAGGTCACTTCGAAGGGGAGCAGATACTGGTTGAACAGCACTTCGCCGATATTCACCGGCCCGCCGAAACCATCAGGGAGCGCCTGGACAACCGCTTCGGGGAGCGTCCTGCGGAAGAAGAAGACATATACCGCCTCGACTACAAGCGCTGCAGCCAGGATAAGGGCCACCGGCCGCTGCCATGGCAGGTTATCCGTTGGAGCAAGCTGTTCTGTGCCCAGCAGCATGATCACAAACAGGAACAGCACCATGATTGCCCCTGCGTAGATCGTGATTTGTGCCATGGCGATAAACGGCGCGCCGAGGATGAGATAAAACAACGCCAGGGTTGCCATATTCAGCACCAGGTACAGGGCTGAATAAACCGTATTCCGGCTGCGCACCATCCCCACCGCAGCCACAACCGCAATAATTGCCAGAAGAAAGAAAAAGATCAGATCAGCGGTCATAGGTTCACGCGTTCAGCTTCATTGTTGGTTGAGGCAGGGAGACCGCCTGTCGAGACTGAGCCGGCCGTCTCCCTGCTCGCGGTTCAGTCCGTCGGGTCCGACATAATCGGAATGGGGCGCACGAATTTGCCCGGCTCAGTTACCTGCGGCGTCGGTTTTCCTCCCGGGGGTACCGGCTCCAGCAGCATTTCTTTGGTGTAAATCGCAGAGCGGCGGTCGGTAAACGAAAGCTCATAGTTATCGCCCAGGACAATCGCTTCCGTTGGACAGGCATCTTCACAGTATCCGCAGAAGATGCAGCGCAGCATATTGATTTCATATGTGCTCGCATAGCGTTCGCCCGGAGAGTAGCGTGCCTCATCCGTGTTTTCGGCAGATTCGACGAAAATTGCGTCCGCCGGACATGCCGCTTCACAGAGCGAACAGCCAATGCACTTCTCCAGTCCGTTGTCGTAGCGCTTCAACACATGGCGTCCCTTGAAGCGCGGGCGCACCGGTCTTTTCACTTCCGGGTACTGGTATGTGACCGGTTTGGTCAGCATATACCGGAAGGTCATCGCCAGGCCGCGACCAATTTCTCGAATGCTTCGAAACATAAGGTCAACCTCCAGCCGCTCTTAAGCGGGTAACATCAGCACCAGTACAGCTGCCGTAACAAACACATTCAACAGCGAAACAGGCAGCAAAAACTTCCAACCAAACGCCATCAGGTGGTCATAGCGGATGCGGGGCAAAGTGGCGCGGACCCAGATCATTGTGAAGAGCATGATCCCGATCTTGATCAGCAGGTAAATCGGCCCCAGCCAGGGCAGTCTGTCCACAAACGGCCCGAGATATCCGCCCAGGAAGAGCGTGGAGAAAATCGCGCTCACGGCGATCATCTTCACGTACTCACCCATGTAAAACAGAGCGAACTTCATCCCCGAATATTCCGTGTGGTACCCGGCGGTCAGCTCCTGTTCGGCCTCAGGCATGTCGAAAGGCGCACGGTTGACTTCGGCGATCGAGGCGATCCAGAAAATCACCGCCGCCACCGGCTGGTAGACCACAAACCACATGCCGCGCTGTGCATCGACGATGTCGTTCATGCTCATGGAACCGGCGAGCAAAATCGGGCCGATAAAAGACAGGCCCAGTGCCAGTTCGTAGCTGATCATCTGCGCCGAGGAGCGGATGCCACCTAACAGCGCATACTTGTTGTTAGACGACCAGCCCGCCAGCACGATGCCATAAACAGAAATGGAGGCAATTGCCAGGATGTACAGCACTGCAACGTTCAGGTTGGCAATCGACAGCGGAATGGTTCGCCCGAAGAGGGTAACATCTGCTCCCCAGGGCACCACAGCCGTGATGACCAGGGCGGGAACAACCACCAGGATCGGCGCCAGGATGAAAATCCACTTATCAGCGCCCGGTGGAATCAGTTCTTCTTTAAAGATGAGCTTTATTCCGTCAGCGACCGGCTGAAGGAGCCCGGCCGGACCTACCCGGTTGGGCCCCACCCGCACCTGAATTCGCGCCAGCACTCTGCGCTCATACAGCGTGGTATAAGCGAAACCAGTGAGCAAAATCAGGATCAGGATCAGGGACTTAATCGTCCATTCCAGGATTAAACCAAAATCCATAGAAACCTCTTCTGCGACTACGCCAGGGCCGGCTCCGCCAGTTTCAGCTGGACGGGCACCGGAGCAACGATGGGAATTCCATAGCTGCGCGGCACCAAAACAATCCCTTCTGGCACATCCCCAGTAATTTTGGCCGCCGCCAGAGCATCCATTCCATTGATCGAAACCTGCACAGTGTCCCCGTCCACAGCACCCAGCCGTTCAGCATCGGCCGGATTCAGCATGACGAAGGTATCGGGGATCCGTTCCTGCAGCAGGGTAGAGGCCAGCAAAGTCTGTCCTTTGTCATACAGGCGGGTAAAGGGCACAGCCAGGAAGCCGTTTGCAGGTCGCTCAAGTACCGGGGGCTGCACCCAGCCAAGCGCCGGGCTGCTCTTCTGAGCCGCCGGTGCCAGCTGATAGCCCATTCCCTGCGAATTCTCATAGCCGGTGCCGCCGTAATACAGATCTTCACGCCCGATAATCGGCCACTGCTCTTCCACTTCGGCCAGCTTCCGGTAGCTCAGTCCGGCATAATCCGGAACAGCCTGCGCAATGCGGTCCATCACCCTGGATGCGCTCCGCATCTCCAGGTCAAGCCCCAGCCGCCGTCCGATTTCAGCCGTAACGCGGAAGTCCGGCAGGATGCCCGCCGGTTCCGGAACGGCCGGGTAGAAGCGCTGGACACGGCGTTCGCCATTGGTGTAGCTGCCCTCACGCTCGGTGAAGGACTGCACAGGCAGTACGACATCGGCCAGCCGGGCGGTCTGGGTCAGAGAAAGCTCCTGCACGACCAGGAAATCGGCCGACTCGGCCAGAGACGGATCGTCGCCAGCGGGATCAGCGCCAACAATATAAAGCGCTTTTGCGGCTTTCATGGCCGCCGCCAGATCGTTCACCGGCCGGAAGCCCAGATCCCAGGCGCCCTGTTCGTTGGCCCGCTGCCAGACGCCAATCAGGCCGTTATTCACCCGTCCGATATGATTTGTGGCGATAAGCAGGTTGGCAC
>JAAYXE010000188.1 GCA_012516075.1 Chloroflexota bacterium
CCCCCGAACCTGTGCTGCCCTCCGGCGTGCAGCGCCCCCCGGGCGTAGGGCCAGATGAGCGCTGGATCGATGTCAACCTGTCAGAGCAGCGTACGTACGCATATGAAGGCGACCAGCTGGTCAACAGCTTTGTCGTTTCCACTGGCCTGTGGAACACCCCCACCGTCACCGGTCAGTACCGCATCTACGTCAAATACCGCTACGCCGATATGGCCGGGCCGGGCTATTACCTGCCGGATGTTCCCTATGTCATGTACTTCTACAAAGGATACGGCCTGCACGGCACGTACTGGCATAACAACTTCGGTACGCCGATGAGCCATGGATGCGTGAACCTGAAGACCGAGGAAGCCGGCTGGCTCTATGAGTGGGCTTCCGTCGGCACTGTGGTCAACGTGCACTACTGATTTCCCTCTCAATATCTAAATAATCGATGCTTTTTAGCTGCCGGCAGGAGCTGTCTTAACATGCTACAATTAAGACAGCACAGCGATCGATTAACCTGGAGTGTCCATTGCACGGCGTCTTTCATTACGACCACTATTTACTCCGGCGCCAGGTTCTGGCCCTGACCGGAAAGTTTCGCATCTACAGCCCTTCCGGGCAGCTCCTGCTTTACAGCGAACAGAAAATGTTCCGCCTGCGGGAGGATATCCGGGTCTACTCTGACGAGAATCTGAGCCAGGAGCTGCTGTGTATCAAGGCGCGCCAGATCCTCGATTTTTCCGCTGCCTACGATGTGATCGACAGCCTGAGCGGAGCGCGCGTTGGTGTGATCCGGCGCAAAGGGCTGCGCTCGATGGTCCGTGATGAATGGCATCTGCTGGATGCAGACGAGCACCCTCTGGCTGTGATGCAGGAGGACGATCTGAAGCTGGCACTGCTGCGCCGCTTCTTACTCGGCGTTTTTCTGCCCCAGAATTACGACATTCTTTCCAACGGACAGCGCCTGGTGGATGTCCGCCAGCGCTTTAACCTGTTCCGCTACGAGCTCGATATCGACTTTTCTCCAGACCCTGACCGGCGCATCGACCGCCGCCTGGGGATCGCGGCCGGCATCCTGCTGGCTGCCATCGAAGGCAGGCAGGACTCCTGAGCGCCGGGTCAGGTATCCAACCAGTTAAGATATAAAAAAGGAAGCGATCAAATGCCACGCCAACCCGTTTTCGCCGGCCTGGTCTTTGACGAACAGGGTCGCCCTGCCGAGGTCGCGTACGTCGGAGACGAACCCTGTTATGTCGTCGATGATGCCGGTTTTCGCCGCCACATCCCCTCTGAACAGGTTGACCGGCAGGTGTTCGAAGCCATGCAGGAGATGATCTCCGGGCATGAGGATCTGCTCAGTGAACAGACAGCTAAAATGCTCGGGCAGGACGATATTTTCTCGGTCGCGATGATCCAGTCGCAGTTAAAAAATCTCGACCAGCAGTTCAATGCCCTGCTGGAGAGCGGTCTCCCCGAGGAAGCGCGTGCCTACATGGGTATGATGGGTTTCCGCATTATTGTGGATGTGCACGGACAGGTGATCGATATCCAGCAGCCGGGGATCATCGCCCCGGATGACGATGAGGAATGAATTCCGGTTCTTATACGGATCTTATATAAAATTTGTATTATATTGATTTGAAACTGGTAAAATCGGCCATTAAGGAACCATAGCGATAATCGGAGATAAAAAAATGCAGCCATCAGATATTATCGATGTTTCTGAAGCTGATTTTGAATACCAGGTGATTGCATATTCCCAGCAGGTCCCCGTAGTGGTTGATTTCTGGGCTGACTGGTGTGTTCCCTGCAGAGTCCTGGGGCCGATTCTCGAGAAGCTGGCTGAGGAGGGAGAAGGTAGTTTCCGCCTGGCAAAGGTAAATGTGGACGAAAACCCAAACCTGGCCCGGCGTTTCCGCGTGACCGGAATCCCCGCCGTCAAAGCCTTTCGCAACGGCCAGGTTGTGGCTGAGTTCCACGGCGCACAGCCCGAACCTCGAGTGCGTGAGTTCCTGCGCCTGGTTGTCCCCAGCACGGCTGACCTGAACCTGGAAAAAGGCTGGTCGCTGCTGCTCGCCGGACAGCCTGAGGAAGCAGAAGAAGCCTTCCGCCAGGTTCTGGATGAGGAACCGGACCGCTCGCCGGCCCTGCTCGGCCTGTGCAAGGCGCTGCTCCTGCAGGGAGAGGCCGAGGAAGCACTCTACACCCTGGAGAATTTCCCGGCCAGCCGCGAGTATTCAGCTGCCCAGAACCTGCTGCCGCTGGCGCGGGCCATGATCCAGGTCCGCCATGAGGCGCCGGAGGATTTCGAGAACTTCCTCGACAGCGCCTATCACCGGGCGATCAATCTGGTGATGCGTGGCAATCTGGAGGCCGCCATGGACGGTCTGCTGGACATTCTGCGGCAGGACAAACGCTACCGCAAAGGCGAAGCGCATCAGGTGATGCTGGCCCTGCTGGAACTGCTCGGTGAAGGGCACCCATCCGCTCGCCAGTACCGCTCCGAACTGGCCTCGGTGCTCTTCTGATCTTCTCCTGGTGAATTCAAATTCTTAAACGCTGAAGCGGACGGTGTTCACACCGTCCGCTTCAGATTCGGCGTCCCTTCAGGGAGCTGTGAGCTTCAGCCTTCCCCAGGTCGTCGGGTCGGTCAGCACGCGCCCGGAAGTAGTAGCCGTCATCGATTCCTGTCGTGCGGTGCTGCGTGAGTCGTTATCCGAGATCGAGAAAACAAACCCGAACTCATCCCCTTCTTTCGGATCGATCCCGAACACGCTCCAGGGCACCGCCGCTTCCACGATGTACCCGTCGTCCGTCCGCCGGGCGGCGCTGCGGACCTGGCTGCGCGCGCCCTCGCTGTTCTGTGGATACCACAGGTAAGCGTTCGGGTTATCTCCTGGAGCCGGAGAACCGGGCGAGATGCCGAGCTGGAAGTCATCCGGACTCAGGCTGCGCACCTGAGCATCGGCAGCCAGGTCTCTGTCCAGCAGGATTTCCAGGCTGTCTCCCAGGAACAGATCTCGTCCGGATTCGGTCTGGACATAAACATCGTCGAACACCCGCACGGCCAGGTAAAGGTTATCTTCATCCCAGGCCAGCCGCAGGTCGCCCGACAGGTCGCTGGGACCCGTCCAGCTTCCCCCGCCAAACACGACAGCGTTCACATCGTAGCGGCCAGAAGACCAGTCGCCCAGGTTGGCGTTGATGTCCGGGGCCTGGCTGGTATAGACGGCCTCCAGCGCTCCAGTTGTGCTGCCGGGGGTAGGTGTGGGGTTTGAAGGCGCTGGTGCACCGCCCAGTGTGAGATCACCCCAGGTTGTCGGATCGGTCAGCTCCCGTGCGGCGGAGCTGGAGACCATGCTCTGCTGCACTGCTTCACCCCGCCGGTCGTTATCAGAGATCGAAAAGGCGAACCCGAAGTGCTGCCCGCTGCGCGGCGTAACTTCGAAGGTGCTCCAGGGAATGGCTGCCTCCAGCCGGTAGCCCTCGTCGGTCCGCATGGCTCCGACCCTGACCCGGCTGCGTGAACCGCGGATGCTGCTGGGATACCACAGGTAAGCTTCAGGATCCACGCCTGGCTCGCCCGCTCCCGGGGAGATTCCCAGCTGAAAATCATCCGGGCTCAGACTCTGCACATAGTAGTCTGCCGGTACGTCCGTATCGAGCAGGATTTCGATGCTGTCGCCTTTGAAAAGATCTTCACCGCTGGCCTCCTGCACATAGACGTCATCCAGCACCCGCACCGCAATGTAAAGATTTTCCTCGTCCCAGCCGAACATCGCCCGGCCGGAGAGGTCCTCAACGCCTGACACGCTGCTGCTCCCGGCGACGACAGATTCAATCCGGTAGCGGTCAAGTGTCCATTCGTCAAACGATCCGTCCAGTGTGGGTCGGTCTCGCAAATAAGCTGCGGTGATGCTCGTCCCCCTTCGGGCGGAAGGTCCGGAGCTGCTGGCTGGCTGCTGGGTGCCTGTCGCCGTACGGGTCGCGGCGGGCGCCTGCGTGGGCGGCTGGGTTGTGTTCGTCACCTGCGGCTGGCTGGTCGGGCTGCCGCCGGGCGGGGAGCTTGTGGCCGGCGCTGTGGTCGAAGTCACGCCCGGCTCCGCCGGGAGGTTCTCCTCCGTGGCAGTCGCTGCTGCCTGCTCCGTACCGGTGGGGGCGACCACAACGGTCATCGTCATGTCGGCGGTTGGGAACACAAACGGGGTGGGAGCCGTCATACCCGGATAATTGCAGCCTGCTGCAAACACGAGAAGCAGCAGCGCAGCGATTCCGGTTGCGTATTTTCTCTTCATTTTTCCTCCCGGGTTGGGATCGTATATCCTGTGGGCAGCAGTCGTTTTAAATAGAAAGACCTGCGCAAACGCGCCTGATGATTAATCAGCCAGACGAATTCCACAGCCTAAAGGTTCCCATTTAAAAAAAGGATTTTTCAGCTCCTCAAGCGGTTTTTGGCTATGCGCAAAGGAAGGATGTCCTAACGCTGTTCTTTCCCGGCATAACATCATCCACCTTTCGCCGTGCATCACCCACTTCCGCAGCAAGTACCAGCCCGGTATCGTTAAATTAAAATCCCGGTGAGCAGCATCTCCTCACCGGCCTGATTGCTTTTTACTGTTTATGATTTGCTGGGATCAGTAGGCGTCCTCGTAATCCTCGTCGTATTCGTCCTCGAACTCGTCTTCGTCGTAGGCCCAATCCAGCTCCAGCGGCTCCAGCCACACGACCTCGAGTTCGGCGTCGCACGACCTGCACTTGACTTTTTGCCCCATGCGTGGTTTCCCGCCCACGTGGACCTTAGCGTGACAGGCAGGGCATTCTACCTTCATCTTCCTTTGTGCTCCTTAATCGTTCGATCCTAGAGACAAAAACAGAATGCGCTAAATGCACAACGTCTCCCGAGTGAAATCATATCACCGGAGAGACGTCGTGTTAATGTTTCTCACGCCCTCAGGGGCGTTTGAAAAACCCCGCCATACCGTGTGCAGCAAAGTTTTGAACCTGCCTTCGCAGGTTGGGTCCCGCCTCGGGAGTTCCGCCTTGGCCGGAGCCTATCGCGTCCTTCCCTGAAGATTGAGACCCTTTTAAAGAGTGTTGGCTCAAAACCGGGGTGCAGCATCACGCGCACAGCAGGGCACCCATTTTATACCACAAAAGATTCAGCCTGAGTAGGGCGATTAGATTAAAAATCGGACCCTGCCTTCACCTTGCGCTCCGGCTCTTTCACCACCTGGATGTGCAGCTCTTTCAACTGCTCCGGTTCCACGGGCGACGGGGCTCCGCCCATGACATCGCGCGCCGCCTGATTCTTCGGAAAAGCGATCACTTCCCGGATGTTGGGTTCGTCCGCCAGGATCATGCAGATGCGGTCGATGCCGGGCGCAATCCCGCCGTGCGGGGGTGTGCCGTACTCGAAGGCCTCCAGCATGTGACCGAAGCGCTCGCGGGCCACCTCCGGATCCAGGCCGATCAGGGCAAACACCTTTTCCTGCAGGTTCCGGTCGTGAATCCGGATCGACCCACCGCCCACCTCATAATTGTTCAGCACCAGGTCATACTGGGTGCCGCGCGCTTTGCTGGGATCCACGTCCAGCAGCGGGATGTCCTCCTCCATCGGGGAGGTGAACAGGTGGTGACTGGGATCCCAGCGCTTTTCGTCTTCGTTCCAGTTGACAAAGGGGAAATCGATCACCCAGCAGAATGCCAGCACGTCATTGTCCACCAGATTCAGCCGCTCGCCCAGCAGCACTCGCAGCCGGCCGAGGGTCTCGTAAACCACGGCGGGCTTGTCGGCGACGAACAGCAGCAGGTCACCAGGCTGGGCCTGCATGCGATCCAGCAGGGCCTGCAGGGTTTCCGGGTTCAGGAACTTGGCGAAGGAGGAGCGCTGTTCGCCGTCCGGAGTGATAGCCAGGTAAGCCAGCCCTTTCGCGCCGTACTGCTGCACAAACGCGGTCAGTTCATCGATTTGCTTGCGGCTGTAATCGCCCAGGCCGCGGGCGTTGATCCCGCGCACATGTCCGCCGCTCTCCACCGCCCCCTGGAAGACTTTGAAGCCGCTGCCGGCGGCCAGGTCTGTAATATCCACCAGTTCCATTCCAAAGCGGATGTCCGGGTTGTCCTTGCCGTAGCGGTCCATGGCCTCCTGGTAAGTCAGCCGCGGCCAGGGGCTCTGCAGCAGGCGTTTGTGCGGCACCACCTCGGCCACCATTTTGGTGAACATATCCTCCACCAGGTTCATCACATCCTCTCGCTCGACAAACGACATTTCCATATCGAGCTGGGTGAACTCCGGCTGGCGGTCGCCGCGCTGGTCTTCATCCCGGAAGCAGCGCGCGATCTGGTAATAGCGTTCGACGCCGGCCACCATGAGCAGCTGCTTCAACTGCTGCGGCGACTGGGGCAGCGCATAAAACTCACCCGGATGCAGGCGTGACGGCACCAGGTAATCCCGCGCGCCTTCAGGCGTGGTCTTGAACAGGATCGGCGTCTCGACCTCGATAAAACCATGAGCGTTTAAATAATTGCGAATAAAGGACACCACCTTATGCCTGAGCTCCAGGTTATAGCGCATCCGCTCCCGGCGCAGGTCCAGGTAGCGGTATTTCAGGCGGACGTACTCCTCCACATCTTCATCTTTATTGATCGAGAAGGGTGGAGTCCGGGCCTCGTTGAGCACCCGCACCACGTGGGCCTCGACCTCGATCTCACCGGTAGGAAGGTTGGGATTCTCAGCGCCTTCCGGCCGGCGCTGCACCACGCCTTCGACCTGGATCACCCACTCATTCCGCACAGCCTGAAGCGTCTGGTGAGCTTCCGGGGACGAGTCGGGGTTGGTGACGATCTGCACCAGCCCAAAGCGATCACGCAGGTCGATGAAGGTCACCCCTCCGTGATCCCGCCGGCGGTGCACCCAGCCGGCAAGTTTCACCGTTTTACCCGTATCATCTGCACGCAGTTCTCCGCAGGTATGAGTTTTATACATGCATTATCTCCATAAAAAATCGCCCTCCGCATTCGCGTCGGGCGATAGATCAGCTCTTCCAGGAACTAGCGACCCGAAAACCTGATAGCTCCCGCCCAACGCCTGTTGAGCGGATTGGCGTTTCCGCCGCGCTGGACTGTGCAGGTTTCAACGCACTGCTGCGGGTTGGATGAAGCCAGGGTTTGTATCCAGAACATGCTGTTTCAGGTCGAGAAGGTGGTTCCTTAACGGCTGAATTATAGCACGGGTTCCCCGGTTAAGTTGATTTAAATTTCAACGCTTTCCTCGCCGCCTTCATCGCTGCCTTCATCGCCGTTGTCGTCGTCAAAGCCATTTTCACCGTTTTCTGCGCCCCCTTTCATACCGGAAGAAATGTGGAACTCGCTGGGGCGCTCGCCCTGTTCGAAGCCAGCCAGAACGAAAACAGCCTGTGCGATCTCGTCTCCCGGGTTGCGCCAGCGGTGGCGGAGCTGAGCGGCAAAGATCAGGCTGTCACCCGGCAGCAGTTCGTAGGTCTCATCTTCCACTTCATACTCCAGCCGGCCCTTCAGGCACATGACAAACTCGTGCCCGGTGTGCAGCATTCCAAATGGTCCGCTGCTGCCGCCCGGTTCCAGCGTGAGCAGGAACGGTTCAACATGGCCGACGAAATATTCACCGCCCAGGCCTTCCCAGTATCCAAAGGGGAAGGAGACCCGGTTGCGGTTGGTGGACTTACAGAAAACAATTTCCTGCCGGGCTGGTTCTTCTCGAAAGAATGCAGTGATGGGGACCTCAAGTGCCTCCGCGATTTTGTACAGCGTGCTGACAGAGGGCGATGTGCGCGCCCTTTCGATCATGCTGAGTGCATTGGTCGAAAGGCCGCTGTCGCGTGCCAGTGCGCGCATAGATTTGCCGCGCTCCTGGCGAAGCTGCCGCAGCCTGCTGCCTACATCGACCGGTTGCACTCCATCGTGTAACGATTCCATAAAACACCTCCAACCCCCAGGTTTCGGCTCGTTCGGAACAGGTTATTAAATGTAAATTATACCCTTAATGATCCATTTTTGAGTACAGATTAAAGGATTTTGTCCGGAAAATGAATTTCTCAATTTGGATCCGCGCGGGTAAACGAAGACAGCGCCGGTTCTCGCCGGCGCTGTCCAGTTATCATATGTGAATCTTTAAGCGGAACTGCTCCGAAGAGGTAATCTCCGCAGGCGGCTGGTCGACAATCACATTCCGGTTTGCTTCCACCTCTGCCGGGTCTACCTTGTCTACCGTGAGGAAGAATTGGTCGCTGCCGTGGCAGGCGGTGCAGGTGGTGGTTTGCGGTGTGTTGCGCTGGATGTTATGCGGTGTGGCGTATTTCCAGGTCTCCACTCTGGCAAAGTTCTTCAGCAGGTTTGCGCCCAGGCTGTCGAAGGTGCCGGGTTCCACCGGTACATGCCGCACCGGAACGTACTCATATGGGCGGTCGTAAGTCTGCATGGGGTTCCGCCCGATCAGGAAGCCCGGACTGGCTTCGAAATCCACCTCACCGTCTACCTCGATATGGCAGCTTTCACAGTTCTGGTAAACCGTAGCATGGCACACCTGGCAGGAGAGTTTGCTGCCGTGCATTTCGTGCATCAGAATGTCGTCATTCCCGGTAGCCACGGAGATATGGCAGGTTTCACAGCGCGGAGACTGTACGCCATCGTAGCGGTGATTGGGCGGCGGCAGCTGCTGGCCTTCCGGGCCCGGATGGCAGGTCTGGCATTCTGCGGGCTGCCCGTGCATTTCACTTCCCTCATGGCAGTCCACGCATTCCATACCACCCTGGGTGTAGTGCACGTCCCCGCTGTGCCCATTCTCACCGAGAAACTCCGCGCCAGCCAGGGTGTTATGACATGCAGTACAGGTGGCCTCCATGTCCGGCCGGCGCTGGAACATATGCCCGGCAATCAGCCCGCCGCCGGCGGCCTCCGGATAGCTGACATGACAGTCGCCGCAGGCAGCCTGGTAATCGCCAAAAACCGCATCCACAGCCTCGTCCACAGCCGGATGATCGGCCAGCAGACTGCGCTGCTTCAGCGCGTAGCGGATCCCGCTCAGGTTCATGTGCAGGCTGCCGGCATGAACGGCAGTCACATTGGGATGGCATTCGCCGCACAGCGCCTGCGCGCTGCTGCCCGGATCCGCCGTCATACCGAGGTGTGCGGTCGCTTTATCCTCAGCTGCCTGCCCCCCATGGCAGCTCATACATCCGTTCAAACCGTGAACCGACTGGGGGAACTGTTCCCCGTCGACCAGGTATTTATCAAGTTCCCCGGCCTGAGTGCTTCCCGCTGCATCTGCGCTGGCGGCAAGCAGTTCCGGGCTGCTGTGACAGGCCAGGCACGCGTCCCCTTCTCCGGCAGGTTCCACAGGCGAAGTTTCGACCGCCTGGGTGCTCGCCGGCTGCTGCGTAACCGCCTCAGGCTCTACCCGGGTGACGGGCGCCGTCGTGGCCGGAGGGGCTTCGGTTGTGGGGGGCGACGGCTGGGCACAGGCGCTCAGCAGAATAAGCACGAGGATCAGTGCAGGGATCAGGTTCCTTTTCATCCGCGTCTTCCTCTTGTCCGCGTTCCCAGATTAAAAAGGATTAAATACAAATGAGAACCATAAAAGGATTATATAAGACATTGACATAGATTCAAGTGACTTAAATAACAAACACTTATCATTCATCCCTACCAGTATATGACCATTGTCACTTGTTAATAAAATTTGCTTTGTGCTAGTATGCTCTACAGGAAGATTATGAGAAGATGTTAAGTCTGAACGCCCACCAGTTTAATGTTTTTCTGGCTGCTGCCGAGACATTAAGCTTTACGCAGGCCGCCAGGCGGCTGCAGATCACACAGCCAGGGGTAAGCCGGATCATCCAGGGTATGGAAGATCACTTCGGCCTGCCTCTGTTTGTGCGCTGTGGGCGTTCACTGCAGCTAACCGAAGCCGGGAAGGCTCTTGTCCCTCTGGCGCAGGATGTGGTCAACCTTTCTACGCTCATCGAGGAGACCATGGAATCGATCCGGGGCGAGGTGCAGGGGAACCTGATCATCGGCTGCTGTGCACCCAGCGGCCGCTACCTGCTGCCCCGCCTGCTGGCCGGTTTTCACAATGCCTGCCCGCAGGTAAAGGCAAACTGCCGCGTCCTCTCGCAGGCCGAGGTGCTGGAAGCGCTGGTGAATGGCTCGATCCATATCGCCGTTATCTGCCAGGCGGTGAAAAGTCCGGATCTGGTGTTTATCCCCATCGCGGATGAGGAGATCGTGCTGATCGTGCCTCGCAATCACCCCTGGGCCAGCCGAGAAGCCGTCGATTTTCAGGAACTGACGCGAGAAAAATTCATCCTCCCCGGGCAGGACACGGACCTCTACGAAATGTTGAGCGATGAGCTGTCCCGCCAGGGTTTTTCCATTGCGCAGTTGAATCCGATCATGAACCTGGGCAGCCTGGAGGGGATTGCCCTCACCGTGCTGGAGGGCAGCGGAATCGCATTCATCCCCCGGCTGCTGATGTCACGCCTGGTTCCGGACTTCGTGGTCCCGGTGCCGGTTCGCGATCTGGACATCCGGCGCACAGTTTACGCCGGCCGCTGCCTGTCCACGCCGTTCAGCAGCGCGCGGCAGGCTTTTTGGAATTATCTGCGAGACCATGGTCGCCTGGCAGACTGCCAGGAGGGGCCGGCGGCTCCCCCCACCAGCCGTCCGTCCGACAAACCTGTGAAGGTTGCATCGTGAGGTTTGCATGAAATCATTCGCCTATGAGCACAGACGTTTATTCTCTCTGCTGATCGGCCTCGCCGTTGGGCTGCTGGCCGGGCTGGCCGCGGTTGGCCTGGCCGCTGCCGCTCCGGACCCCCAGGAGCCGGAACCTGAGAACAAAGAATGCGCCTCCTGTCACCTCGACGTGGTCAACCAGTGGGAAAACAGCTCGCATGCGCATGCGTTCGATGATCCGGTCTTTCAGGAGCGCTGGCACGGTTTGAACGACCAGGGCGACTGTCTGCTCTGCCACACCACCGGCTATCAGGCAACCAGCGGCGAATACACCGCTCCCGGCGTGACCTGCGAAGCCTGTCACGGCGAGGTGGACCCGAACCATCCCGAGGTGCCGGCTCCGGTGCGCGATGACGCGGCCTACTGCGGCGCCTGCCATACCACCACGCTGAGTGAATGGCGCCTGACCGGCCACTCGGCAGCCAACGTCGGCTGCACCGACTGCCACAACCCGCACAGCCAGTCCGCCCGCTTTGAAGATCCCGACCAGATGTGCCTGAACTGCCACAAAGACAGCATGGGCGAATATCTGGAAGATCTGCACGGCCAGAAAGGCATCGGCTGTGTGGACTGCCATGCGCTGGTCATCCCGCCGGAAGTACCGCCGGTGGATGGGATCGTCCCCACCGGTCACTCCTTTACCATCACCCCGGCCACCTGCGTTGCCTGCCACACCGACACCCTGCATGCCGGCTTTTCACTGCCGGGCTGGGAGGCCGGGGCCGCTGCAGCCCTCGAAGCCGGTGAAGCCGGTGATAGCCCCGAACCCCAGCCCACGCCGGCCGCCAGGGTGCATACGCCCGAAGAGCGTATTCAGGCCCTCGAAACCCAGACCCAGACCCTTCAGGCCGCACTGGCCAGCCGCAATCTGACCACCCTTTTCCAGGGCGGCATCGTCGGCCTGGTGCTGGGTGGCTCCACGGCCTGGATTGTTGCCAATAACCTTCGCAGGGCTCGCAAAGAGGAGGATGCCGGTGACGAAGAAGAATAACGAAGCCGGAAAGCAGACGGAGAAAGCCCCCATCCTCACTCGCCGTGACCTGTTGAAGATCGGCGGAGCCACAGCCGGTGCCATGGTCGTGACCCAGATGGTCACCACCGGCCCCCTCTCCGCAGACGCCATCGAAGGCATCGGGCGGGCCACACACGATTCACACGCTTCGGGCGATTACGAGTGGCACATGGGCATCAACCTGGCGACCTGCATCGGCTGCCAGTACTGCATCCGTGCCTGCCAGGCCACAAACGATGTAGCTGATGACAACATGCGCTGGAATGTCGGCTTCCCGGAGACCACCGCAGACGGGATCGACTTCTTCATGACCCGCCCCTGCCTGCACTGCCAGCAGGCGCCCTGCGTGAAGGTCTGCCCGGTTGGCGCCACCTGGGTGCGCGAAGACGGCATCGTCGCCATGGATTACGACCGCTGCATCGGCTGCCGCTACTGCGAAGTGGCCTGCCCGTATGACGTACGCCGCTTCAACTGGAAGGTGCCCGATAAAGAGAACCCTTACACCCCTGATTGGGGCAGCCCCGAAGTGCCGCGCCGCCCGCGCGGCGTGGTCGAAAAATGCACATTCTGCGTGCACCGCATCGACCGGGGGCTCGCCGCAGGGCTGACCCCGGGCGTGGATCCCCAGGCCACACCGGCCTGCGTCAACATCTGCCCGGTGGGAGCGCGTGTTTTCGGCAACATCAAAGACCCCGAAAGCCCGATCTCGAAGTTCCTGAACGAGCACGTGACCTTCCGCCTGCGCGAGGACTTCGGCACAGAACCGAAGGTGCATTATGTTCTGCCCGAGAAGGAGGCCTGAATGACCACCACCCCCCTCTCTCTACGGCGGATCTCGATCTCTCCCTTCCGGCTGTGGGTCGCCATGCTGCTGGTGATGATCGCTTTCGGGCTGGTCGGAATCCTGCGTACGCTGATCTTTGGCCTGCAGGTGACCGGCCTGACCGATCGCGTCCCCTGGGGGCTGTGGATTACGCAGGACCTTTCCTCCATCGCTCTGGGCGCCGGTGCGTTCACCTTTTCCGCCATCGTCTACCTGTTCCGCGTCAGGCGCTTCGAGCCCATGGCCCGCGCCGCGGTCTTCGTCGGTTTCCTCGGCTACACCTCCGCCATGCTGGTGCTGGCCATGGATATCGGCCGGCCGGACCGCTTCTGGCACCCGCTGGTCTACTGGAATGTTCACTCTGTCCTGTGGGAAATCACCTGGTGCGTGATTCTGTACTCGACGGTGCTGATGGTGGAGTTCCTTCCGGTTATTTTCGAGAGCCGCTTTTTCGCCCGCTGGCCGAAGCTGCGCCGGTTCGCCCACAGCCTGCACCGCCTGACGCCCGTAATGGCTGTCATCGGTATGGGTCTCTCGATGCTGCACCAGTCTTCGCTGGGAGCCACATACGGGGTGCTCTCCGGGCGCGCCATCTGGTTCAAGCCTTCGCTGCCGGTTATGTTCATCGTCTCGGCTGTCGCCGGCGGGGTATCCCTGACCCTGTTTGCCACCGTCGTGACATCCAAAATCACCCAGCGCAAACTGGTCAGCAGCTGGTTGAAGCGGGATGTGGCCCGCTTCGCCGGGTTCGTGCTGCTGGCCTACCTTTATCTGAAGATCTGGGACTGGGCAGCCACCTCGTACTACAGCCACGCCCCGGGTACCATCAGCGCACTCGAACGGCTTTCAGCCACCACACCTTACATGCAGACATTCTGGTGGCTTGAAGTGGTCTTCGGCGGCATCGTCCCGGCCATCCTGCTGCTGACGCCCAGCCTGCAGCGCGACGATCGCGCCCTGCTGACCGGTCTCGGTCTGGTGGTGATGGGTGTGGTCATCAACCGCTGGAACGTGACCCTCTCCGGCCTGGTCGTACCGCCGGACTGGTCGCCCGGTGTCCTCGGCAACGTCGTAGCGGCCTCCTACTTCCCCACCTGGACGGAGTTTGCCGTGAGCGCCGGGGTGCTCGGCTACGGACTGCTGGCTTTCACGCTGGGCGTGCGCTACCTGCCCATTTTCGAGAAGGCAGACCATACCCCGGAACATTAACATCCTCTACTGGTTGAGGGTTTGCTAAGGAAATCGAAAGCCCTGGCGCCGCTTCAGGTGAGAGCGCCAGGGCTTTTTCAATTCCAGAAGTGCGGCCGTTATCCGCTTACCTTATTCCAGGCTGATATCCACCCGTTCGTCGTCTGTTTCCAGCTGCTGCGGGCTGTCCTTCGTCAGGCTGCGGCTGATTAATTCACCCAGGTCCGCCAGGCTGTAGCGCTCCAGTGCAGGCGACAGCTTTCCGTTGGCGTGCAGTGCCATACTGACCAGCCCCACCGGCAGGGACAGCTCGCTTTTCACGGCGCCCGAGCGCAGATCGCTGACCCGGATGCGCACGCTGCGGCGGCTGCGGGGAGCTTCGACATGCTGCCCGGCCAGCTTCGCCCAGGTGCCTTCGCCGATGCCTTCCAGCAGGCGGGCAGCTTCTTCGACGCTCAGATCACCGTTTTCCAGGCGCTCCATGATCTCCAGGCGCTGGTTAACCGCAGCATACTTCGTCTGCCCGGCGCGCTGTTCCAGGGCAAAATAGGTCAGCGCGGACAGCACACCGATGATGCCGGCGAAATACCACAGCAGATCGGGGTTCAGATTGTCCAGCACCAGCCCGGCCAGCACAGGTCCGACAGCGGAAGGGATCACCCATGAAAAT
Organism: Chloroflexota bacterium; assembly: GCA_012516075.1. Classification (GTDB taxonomy): domain Bacteria; phylum Chloroflexota; class Anaerolineae; order Anaerolineales; family UBA4823; genus JAAYXE01. The sequence continues at coordinate 14,449 of JAAYXE010000188.1, forward strand.
CCAAATGCTGCCATATACCGCCCGCGCATGTCCGCCGGCGCCATGCGCGCGATGATTGCCTGCCCCACCGGGCTGACCATCATTTCTCCGATCGTGATGATCACCATGGCCACCAGGAAGAGGGCATACAGGTTCACAAAACCGTACATGGCAAAACCGAGCGCGTAAAGCAGCGTGCCCACCGTCATCACGATCAGCGGGCGGTAGCGGTTCACCCAGCGGGTGGTCGGGAACTGGAGCAGCACCACCATAATGGCGTTCAGGCTCAGGATGTACCCGAACCCCTGCGTGGTCACGCTGTGGTTGTCGCGCAGGTACACGGGCAGCGTGGTGTTCATATTCAGGTAGACCAGCGCAGATAACATCGAGGCCACCATGAACCACAGGAAGGCCCGGTCCTGCAGCACACGGCCGTAACCCTTGAATGTGTCGACCACGCTCTCCGGCGGCTGATCCTGGGCAGCCGGTTTGCGGCTCTCCTGGATGACGAAGAACACGATCCCCGCCGTGATCAGGCTGGCGACAGCATCAGCGATAAACAGCAGGATGAACGAGCGCGAGGCCAGAAAACCGCCCAGAACCGGCCCGATGGCTACCGACAGGTTGAACGCCACACGGATGATCCCGTAACCTTCGGCCTGCTTCTCCTCCGGCAGGATATCCGCGACCAGGGCCTGGCTCGCCGGCCCGCCGGATTCAGCCAGCAGCCCCACAACGGGGACCACCAGCATAAACAGCGCCAGCTGGTCGATCGTGCCGATGAGCAGTGCGGATGTGGCGCTCATCACCAGGCCAAAGATCATCATGATCTTACGACCCAGGCGGTCGGTCAGCGCCCCGCCGGCAATGCTGCCCACCACCGCCGAAATCGAGAACAGGAAAAACAGCCCCCCGACCTGGGTCATGCCGATGTTGAATTTCTGCGTGATGTACAGCGTGAAGAACGGGAACATCATCGCCCCGCCCAGCCGGTCGATAAAGGTGCCAAACACCACTACCCAGAACTGGGCCGGATATTCCCGGTAGATGCTGCGCAGCCTGTCCAGCCGTGAAAGTTCAGGAGAGCGGTTTTGGTTTCCCATATGCCACTTTCATCACCTGTAAATTTACCTACCCCCGTAGCGAAAACGCATCAAAGGTCGAACGCCCATTCGCCGAGGCGCATCACTGCCTCGTGGGTGCCGTCCGCACACACGCCGTCCACATCGATCTGGTTTGAACCCACCATGAAGTCTACATGCACAACGCTGCGGTTGCATCCGGCCGCCAGCAGCTCTTCGCTGCTCATTGCTTCCCCGTTCGCCAGGTTGAACGGATATGCGGAACCCAGCGCCAGGTGACAGGCAGCGTTCTCGTCGTAGAGCGTATTGAAAAACATAATGCCGGTCTGTGAAATCGGCGAGCTGTACGGCACCAGGGCCACTTCACCCAGCCGCGACGAGCCTTCGTCCGTGTCCACCAGTTTCTGCAGCACGTTCTCCCCTTTGCGCGCCGAAACGCTGACAACTTTACCACCTTCAAAGCGTATGGTAAAGTCTTCAATGAGTGAGCCGCCGTAGCTCAACGGCTTGGTGGCCGTCACCACGCCTTCCACCTTCGCGCGATGCGGTGCGGTGAACAGCTCCTCTGTGGGCAGGTTGGGGATAAAGGGGATGCCCGACTGCGTCTGCCCGCGGCCGCTCCGCCAGATGTGCCCGTCCGGGAGGCCAACGGTCAGGTCGGTGCCCGGACCACTGAACTTCAGCGCCGTGTAGTGTTTGTGGTTGAGGTAATCGGTGCGGCTCTTCAAGTCTTCGATGTGATTCTGCCAGGCGGCCACCGGATCCTGCCGGTCCACGCGGCAGACCTTGAAAATGGTCTCCCACAGCCGGTCCACAGCCTCCTCTTCGGGCAGATCCGGGAAGACGCGCCGGGCCCAATCGGGGGATGAAGCCCCGATCACCAGCCAGTTGACCTTGTTGCTCTGCGTATACTGGCGAGCATGATGGGTTTTCTTGAGCGCCGACTGCTGCGCGGCAGAAACCAGGTCCGAGTCCACCTGGCGCAGCAGTCCGGGGGCATCTGCGTGGATGGTGACCAGAGCGCCGCCGTTTTCAACGTGGCGCTGCAGCGCGTCGGCCATCCAGTCCGGATAATCGACTGCGGCGTCGGGTGAGGCTTTCGTGAAGTTGAGCAGCCTGAGTTCCGGATCCGACCAGATCACGTCAACCTTCCTGCTGCCGGCTTCATAAGCAGCGGCAGCGATGGCGCGCACCAGTGGAGCGGTCTGCAGGGATACTCCCCGGTTGATAATATTGGTGATCATCAGGTCCTGTCCGGGCTGCAGGTTGACACCTACTCGAACAATCAGATCTGCATACGCACGCAGATTTTGCTTAAAGTCAGCCATCTTCGCCTCCGTTCAATATTCGATTGTCTGTCATCCTTGCGATTCTGCTGAATAAAGGTCGGATCGCGGGAAAATGAAGATTTTTAATCTTAACATAAGAAGAATAGAGCGTAAAGAAGGGTTTCTCATTCAAGAAGCGTAACCGCTGTGTATAATGGGGTTATTACTGGTAGTGATTATCAGAATCAGCGGATGGAGACCATGAGCGCAACTGAACAATCGTTACATCCAGTAGATGTTTACACCTCTTTCTTTGATCGTCCGCAGGTCGAGATTGAGGAGATCCCACTGGCTGGTGGAATAGCCATCGGGACCGAACAGGTCACCAGCCCGGTGACCGGCACCGGCGGCGTTTACGGTGCGTGGGGCCAGAGCTACGATAACCGCGCCCTCCAGGAACTGGTCGAGCAGCGCCTGGGCGAAGCCATGAGTGAGGATGATTTACTCAACCTCTCTGAGCTGGGCTTTAACCACCGCCACCACATCCCGCTGTTGAGCCAGGAAGAACACATCGAACTGGAGGTGCAGGTGGGGGCGCATTTCCTGCGTAAAGCGATGCAGGCCCTGGGCTGGGATCCCGCCGAGGTGGACGCAGTCCTGATCGGCGTCAGCGCGCCTGTCATCGAGGATTATGCCGCTCGCATCTCCGCCCTGGCCGGCATCCCCGAAAAAGCCCTCAAGGTGATCATCCACAAAGCCTGTGACAGTTCCACTGCTGCGCTGCACATGGCCCTGAACCCGCGCATTTCGGAAAAATTAGGGCTGGTCAGGAACATCGCCCGTGAGCTGCTGGGGAAGAAAGTCCTGGTGGGCGGCATTGAAGGCCTCAGCCGCTACATGCAGGGCACCCGCGATAAGAACGCGCTGCAGCTTTTCGGCAACGGTGCCGGAGTGATCGGCCTGATCCCCGGGAAGTCAATGAAATTCCTGGTGGGCAGAGACCACGAGGTATTCGACGAAGAAGGCGTGCTGGCCGTGCGCATGACCTACCCGCACACCGGCCAGCGCAGCGCCAGCGGATCGCTGCTGGAGGTCCACCACGAGGGCGAAAACCACATTCGCGTGTCCGGAATGATGCACGAACCAGAGGATGATTCTACGGTCGTGATGGCCGGTCCTATGGGCATGGTCAAGCTGTTTGTGCGCACCGGCGTCGAAGTGGTGCGTGAGGTGTTCCAGGCATACCAGGAGCGCCTGCAGGCCCTCAACATGCCGGATAAATCCATCGCCGTTGCGATCGTTCACCACGCCAACTACAAGATCAACAAGTTGAAAGAAAAACACCTGCAGCGCGAAGGCATTCACATCCCCATGCCCTGGCTGCTCTCCGATTTCGGCAACGTCAGCGCTGCATCCAATATGATCGCCTTCCTGCGCGGGCTGAAAGAGCTGAAACCGGGTGATCACGTGCTCATCGACGGGTTTGGCGCTGGCACTTATTACGACGTCCTCGCGGTGGAGATGGGAGGCTCCTCGACCTGAGGTCCGCTTTTAAAGATGAGCCGGAGTCTCTCCCGACGCGAATTCCTCAAGCTCTCGCTGCTTTCCTTATCCGCCCTGGCGCTGGGCCCGCTGCCCCCAAGCCTGTCGGAATGGCCGCTGAAAGCGCCCGAAGCGCCCGAGATGCTCGGGCGCGCCGCCAGGAAAAACCTGCCGGTTTACGCCCGCCCGCACACGGAAAGCCAGATCCTGCGGAAGCTGCCCCGCGATGCCCTGCTGCGGCTGAAAGAAGAAGTGATCGCTGAACACGGGCCTGCACACAACCCGCGCTGGTACCGGCTGGAGCGCGGTTTCGTGCACAGCGCATACATCCAGCGCGTCGATTACGCCCATCTCAATACGCCTGTAACGAATGTCTCTTCTGCCGGGCGGCTGGGGGAAATCACTGTGCCTTTCACCCGGGCCATCTACCAGACCCGTAATGGCGGCTGGATGCAGCTTTACCGGCTGTATTACGGGTCGGTCCACTGGGTGACCGGGACGGCGGAAAGCCCGCAGGGCGAGCCCTGGTACCGCCTGACCGACGAGTGGCTGAAGGTGCATTACTATGTGCCGGCCGGGCATGTCCGCCTGATCTCAGCCGACGAGCTGGCTCCCATCTCGCCCGGGGTCCCGCCTGAGCGCAAGCATGTCGTGGTCTCCATCCCCGAACAGACTCTCACTGCGTATGAAGATGACCGTGTCGTCCTGCACACCCGCATTTCCACGGGCAAACGCTATATGGAAACTCCCGGCGGCGATTTTCGGGTGGAGCGCAAGCACCCGTCCAAACACATGGGCGACGGCGGCCTGACAGGCAGCCTGGATGCCTATGAGCTGCCCGGTGTGCCCTGGGTCTCATTTTTTCACAAAGCCGGCATCGCCTTTCACGGCACCTACTGGCACGATAATTTCGGTGAGCCAATGAGCCGCGGCTGTGTAAACATGCGCACCGAAGAGGCCCTGTGGCTGTTCCGCTGGACCAGCCCGGATTACAACCCGCGTGTGACAGACCGCCGCGGCTGGAAAGTCACCGGAGAAGGCACCCGGGTCACCGTGATCCCTGACCAGGCAGATAACTCGTAGGGGCAGGTCTGAGACCTGCCCTTCTTCAGCGCCCCACCGCAAGGCCCTCGCCGCGCGGGTCTGCGCCGCCGTGCAGCACGCCTTCGCGCTGATCGATCCAGATCGCCTGGGCATGGCCCATGGAAGGCGACCACTGGGGATAAATTTCCACATCGTGCCCCCGGCGGCTCAGCTCGGCCGCAGTTTCGCCAGGGATATTGCTTTCCAGCTTCAGCGTCTGGGTTGGCTGACCCCATGTGCGGCCGTACAGAATGCGCGGCAGCTCGATGGCCTGCTGCACGGAGCAGCCAAAATCGATGATCCGCGTGACCAGGGCCGTCTGGGTCTGCGGCTGTCCTTCGCCGCCCATCGAACCAAAGACCAGCACCGGCCTGCTGTCCTTCAGCGCCATGGCCGGTATGATGGTGTGGAACGTGCGCTTCCGGGGCGCCAGTGCGTTGGGGTGGTTCTCGTCCAGAGAGAAGTACGAACCGCGGTTCTGCAGCAGAAGGCCGGTGCCGGGAGGCATGAACGCCGAACCAAATCCCCAGAAGAGCGACTGGATCGCTGAGACCGCCAGCCCGTCGCTGTCGACCGCGCAGAAATAGGCAGTATCCCCGCCGTCTCCGGGGGCAATTTGGCTCTCCGGAGCGGCTCGCTGCATATCGATGCCTGCGCGCCGCTGGCGGGCATACTCCTTTGAAAGCAGCCGCTCGTAAGGGATTTCGATGCAGGTCGGGTCGGTGACCCAGCGGTCACGATCCGCATAGGCCAGCTTGACGGCCTCCGTCATCAGGTGGTAGTAGTCTGCGGTGCCCTCGCCAACCGCCTGCAGGTCGAAGCCTTCCAGCAGGTTCAGGATCAGCAGGACTGCAATCCCCTGGGTATTGGGCGGGAGTTCGCTGATCTCATAGCCGCGGTAATCGCTGCGCAGCGGATCCACCCATTCCGAGGTGTGGCTGGCCAGGTCGTCCATGGTCAGCAGCCCGCCGGCCTGCTGCAGGCCGCGCACTATGGCTTCACCCAGCTCTCCGCGGTAAACCACCTCACGCCCGCCTGCGGCGATCAGGCGCAGCGAGCGGCCCAGATCGGGCTGCCGGAAGATCGCCCCTGCCTTTGGCGGCCGTCCGCCGGGCAGATAGGCAGCAGCGGTCGCTTCATACTGGCTCAGGACTTCGCTGTTCGCTGCGATGGAAGCCTGGAATTTTGGTGTGAGAGGAAAGCCCTCCCCGGCGTAGCGAATGGCAGGCTGAAACAGGCGCTCCCAGTCCAGGCGGCCGTAGCGCTGATGCAGCTCCCACCAGCCGTCAATCGCGCCGGGCACCGTCAGAGCAGCCAGCGGTCCGCGCACCGGAATGATCCCGGCGTGACCTCTGGAGCGGTAAAGTTCGATGCTGGCACGCGCAGCGGAACGACCCGAAGCGTTCAGCGCCCGCACCTGGCCCTCTCTGGGATCCCAGACCTGGCAGAAGAAATCGCCGCCTAAGCCCGACATGTGAGGGTAGACGACAGCCAGCACTGCATTAATGGCTATGACAGCATCGGCGGCCGAACCGCCGGCTTCCAGCACGTCATATCCGGCCAGGCTGGCGAGGTAATGGGAGCTGGCCGCCATGTGACGCGTGCCCATGGTCACCGGACGCCCGCACAGATAAGGATCGGTTTTCATTTTCTTCCCTGCCTTCTTATGATTAAGTGAGAAATAGGTTCGCCGCCCCGAACAGCACGCCGGCCGGGGCCGTCCAGAGCCGGGCCTGTGCACTCCTGTTCCAGGAACCGCCCCCAGCGGGGGAACAGATCAGCAGCCGGTCAGGTCAAATTATAGCCTGTAAACACCCCGGGGATGGGCAGGCCTGGAGCCATGTGTGAAAGAAGATAGATCATCCCAGATAACTTACATTTTTGTGACTTTTCTCATTATCGCCGCCTTTTCCACTCAGGCCTGATAAAATAACCCCTCACGAATATTTATTGTCATATGAAAAGGTCTCGGAAGTGCACGCTCCTGTGCATTCTGCATATGAGGGGATTTCCTTTCGTTACCGGAAGAGGCCCCTCTCTCATAGATAGGTAGGGTAGCGGTAGATGAATAAAGAGAACCATTCAGAAAGCAAGATCTCTGTCAGAGAACGCAGATTGTTAGTGATTGCCTGCAGCGCGGTCCTGATCCTGATCGTCATCACTGCAGCGCTTTGGCCCAACTCCCAGGAAAAACCACAGGTCATCCCACTGAGCGAAGTCGCCGCGGAAATTGCCGGCGGCCGGGTAACACGCATCGTGGATTCGTTGAACGGCCGGCTGACCATTACAGCTGCCGATGGCAAGACCGTTATCGCCCAGCGCGACCCCAATGCTTCTCTGCTCGAACAGCTTCACCTGCTGGGCCTCACCGAAAGCCAGCTTACCGGCGTGCAGTTTGAAATGGCGCAGACCAGCGTATCGCCGGCCGCCAGCCCCCTGGGTTTGCTGCTCATTGCCGGGCTGATCGGTTCGGTGGTCTTCTTCACCTACCGGTACAACACGGCCGACCGCAGCCGCAGCAAGACGTTCCAGGCTGCTGACGTGCCGGATATCCGCTTCAAGGATATCGCCGGACTGGATGACCACCTGCAGGAACTGCGCGATGTGGTCAGCTTCCTGAAAGACGGCGAGCGCTTTGCGGATATGGGCGCCAGGATGCCGCGCGGCGTGCTGATGGTCGGCGACCCGGGCACCGGCAAAACGCTGATCGCAAAGGCGGTCGCCGGTGAAGCCGGCGTGCCCTTTTTCGCCACTTCGGGCTCGGAGTTTACCGAGGTCTTTGTCGGCGTGGGCGCCAGCCGCATCCGCAGCCTGTTCCAGAAGGCGCGCAAAAAGGCCCCCTGCATCGTCTTTATCGATGAGATCGATGCCGTCGGCCGTGCCCGCCGCCGTTCAGAAAGCGGCGCCGAAATGGAACAGGACCAGACCCTGAACCAGCTTCTGGTCGAGATGGACGGCTTCTCGCCCTCCGACGGCATCATCGTCCTGGCAGCCACCAACCGCGTGGACGTGCTCGACCCGGCCCTCACCCGCCCGGGACGCTTCGACCGCAATATCTACATCAACCGCCCTGACCTGAAAGGGCGCGAAGAAATCCTGAAGATCCACGCGCAGGGGAAAAAGCTTTCGCCAGAGGTCGACCTGCTGGCGGTCGCCCGGGCCACGCCCGGACTGGTCGGCGCGGACCTGGCTAACATCGTCAACGAGGCTGCCATTAACGCCGTGCGCTGCGGCCATTCCTGCATCGAAATGTCCGACTTCGAAGAGGCGGTGGAAAAACAGATCGCCGGCGGCGTGCAGCGTAAAAGCCATGTGATGAGCCTCGACGAAAAACGCATCGTCGCCTACCATGAGGCCGGGCACGCGGTGGTGATCCACCACACCGAACTTTCGGATCCGGTGGTCAAAATCTCGATCATCCCGCGCGGGCAGGCCGGCGGTTACACGCTTGCCGTTCCCGATCACGATCAGATGCTCATCTCGCGCTGTAAAATGCTGGCCAAAATCACCGGGTTAATGGGCGGACGCGCCGCCGAGGAGATCTTCCTCCAGGACATCACCAGCGGCGCCAGCAACGACCTGGAAGTCGCCACCCGGCTGGCCGAGGATATGGTCACCCGCCTGGGGATGGACGCTCGCACCGGGCTGCGCGTTTTCCAGGCCTCCGGTGAACGCTCGCTGCTGGCGTTCCAGGGGTCGCAGAAAACGTGTGAAAACATCGACCAGGCTGTGCATGAGATCCTGGAAAGCTGCTACGAAGAAGCCAGGCGCATCCTGACCACCCACCGGGATCAGGTCGAGCAGATCGCTCAGGAGCTGCTCGAAACCGAGACCATGGATCGCGAGCGCTTCCTGCAGATCATGGGCCAGCCTCTGGCCGCATAGCATCTGGCCTTTCACACTTAAATTGCAGAAGCCACGCTGTTCGCGTGGCTTCTGTTTAACCGCACCGTATTCCACACCTTACTTTGGTTGAATGGGCGTGGACTGCCGTGCGGGAACAACCGCCATCCGGGGACTCTGCCTGCCAGTATTACTGCCCTCCTCACGCACATCCACGGGGCCGGAGTTACACACCAGTTCGCGGGTCTGCTTTTCCAGCCCATCCGGAATCTGCACTTGAAGATAGACCAACTCACGCTTCACCAGCGGCTCGCTGGCGTGCAGGGCCGGGTACCCCCATTGATCGCCCGATTTCAGCACGATGCTGCGCATGGGAATGCCGCTTTCCTGCAGAACCTCAACCACCTGATCGACGGTTTCATACTGGTCGTAAAGAGCGTGAATGCTGCGCATGATCCTTCCTTTCTGTTTCAGCCCCCCGCTGTACAGATGCAATATAACCCGCCAGAAAAAAGATCACAATACGGAATGTTCCTATTCCGCGATGGGAAAATCCCCAGTTTACAGGGGGGTTTCCCCTACCCCTTCCGGAAAGGCTTGCGCAGCAGTTCAACCTGTAATATGATTACCACTCGAATTCTTTCTCTCTTATTCGTTTCAACAATTCAATCTCCCTGCGATCGGACAGGATCGCGCATGCAAAGGAGCTCCAGGCCATGCAGAACCCAGCCACAGACCCGTCCCCATTAACCACCGGTCAGTCAGGCCGCGATCTAAAACAGATCCTGGCGTCAGGAGCCGCGCTGATCGCAGATGGCGCGGCTGGGACGATGCTGATGAGCGCCGGGCTGCCGGCCGGCAGCCCTCCCGAAATCTGGAACGTCGAGCAGCCCGAGAAAATCCTCTCTCTGCATAGTGCCTACCTGCAGGCCGGCTCGCAGATTATCCTGACCAACACCTTCGGCGGCAACCGCATGAAGCTGGCAAAGGCCGGGCTGGAGGAGCGTGTTCGTGAACTCAACCTGGCCGGCGCGCGGCTGGCCCGCCAGGCAGCCGGACCGGAACGCTTTGTTGCCGGCGATATCGGCCCGACCGGCGAACTGATGGAGCCCTTCGGCCCGCTGACTTATGAGGCGGCTTTCGAGGTGTTTTCCGAACAGGCCGCAGCGCTCGCAGAAGGAGGCGTGGACGCCGTCTGGGTGGAGACCATGACAGACCTGGAAGAAGCCCGCGCTGCGGTCAGTGCGGCGCTCCAGGTCACCGGTCTGCCCGTGCTGCTCTCCATGAGCTTTGGCCGCCGGGGACGCACCATGATGGGGGTGAGTGCAAAGCAGGCGGCCGAGGAGCTCTGGCCTTTAGGACTGACCGCGATCGGGGCGAACTGCGGAGAGGGTCTGCAGGTGGTCAGCGAAGTCCTGCAGCAGATGAGCAGCGTACTGCCCGGGGCGCCGCTCATCGCCAAGCCGAACGCCGGCCTGCCGGTGATCGTCGATGGCCAGGCAGTGTACGACACCGGCCCGCAGGATTTTGCCCGCCAGGTGGTCGCCTACGTCGATCAGGGCGCCCGCATCGTCGGCGCCTGCTGCGGCAGCAGCCCCGATTTCATCGCCGCCATCGCTGCAGCCCTGCAGGGCTGATCCAGGGTAGTACCTCTGCACGCATCCTACAGCGGGTGAGTTAATCCATTCGCAGGGAGATCCCTTTTTTGAACCTGGCCCTCTTCCGGGAACGCAGAGAAAAACTGCTCAACTTCTACCGCGATCGCGAGTACTTCGCGCGCCTGTTTTCCACTGCGCTGCCGATCGCGCTGCAGAACCTGGTCATGTCTTCGCTCAATCTGGTGAGCGTGATGATGATCGGCCAGCTCGGTGAAGTATCAGTCGCCGCGGTCGGTCTCTCCAACCAGGTTTATTTCCTGCTCACCCTGTACCTGTTCGGCATCACCAGCGGATCCGCCATCTTCACCGCCCAGCTCTGGGGGAAGGGAGATGTCCCCAACATCCGCCGGGTTCTCGGCCTGGCGCTCAAGCTGGCAATGGCCGGTGGGACGGCCTTTTTCCTGCTGTCTGTGCTCCTCCCTTCCTTCGTTCTGGGAATTTACTCTCAGGACCCGCAGGTCATCCGCCTGGGCAGCGATTATCTGCGGGTATTCGGCTGGAGCTTTCTCTTCCTGCCGGTTACGTTCTGCTTTTCTGCAGTGCTGCGCAGCACCGGAGATGTGCGCCTGCCCCTGTTTGTGAGTGGAACCGCGCTGACCTTCAACGCGCTGCTGAGCTTCCTGCTGATTTTCGGTATTGGCGGACTGCCCAGGCTGGGCATCCTGGGTGCGGCGGTCTCCGTGCTGATCACCCGGGTGCTGGAGGCTTTAGTCCTGGTTGGCATCACCCTATACCGCCGCCTCCCGGCTGCGGTGTCGCTAGTCGATATCCTCAACTTCGACCTCGCTTTCGCAGCACGCATCTTGAAACCCATCGCGCCGGTCGCCGTGAACGAGGTCCTGTGGGCGCTGGGGGTCACATCCTATAACATCGTCTATGCCCGCATCAGCACCGAGTCGATCGCGGCGATGAACATCGCCTCATCGATCGACAACCTGGCGATCGTGGCGTTCAACGGCATCGCCCACGCATGCGCCGTGCTGGTCGGCAACCGCATCGGCGCCGGAGAGGAGACCAAGGCCTTCCAGTACGCCGGGCGCTCGCTGGGGCTGGGAGCGCTGGGCGGTCTGTTCGTCGGCAGCCTGATCCTGCTTGGCGTCGAGCCCCTGCTGGGCATGTATAAGGTCTCGGCAGCGGTTATTGACTACACGCAGCGAGTGCTGGTAATCCTCAGCTTGCTGCTCTGGCTGCGTGCTTCCAACCTC
>JAAYXE010000189.1 GCA_012516075.1 Chloroflexota bacterium
AACGCGGCCGGCGACGCCGGCCGCGTTTACTGGCTTTCTCGTTCTTCTGAACTGCCTACCGGATGATCACCGGCAGCATGATCCTGTACTCAGCGGCCTTGATGATAAATTCCGCTGTGTAGTAAGTGATATCGTAGTTGATCAGCACCTCGGCCGGGCTGAGGATCGCTCTGATCGTGTACGGGCTGCCGGCCACCGTTTCACCGCTGGTGCGAACGTAAAATGCCGTGACCCCGTCCTGGAGCAGGAATCCGGTCAGGGTTCCGGTAAGAACGGGGTCCGGTTCGCCAGCTATCTTGCTGGCAGGATCTGGACGTACGGAGGCCGCCCTGGGCGTGATGGTAAACACGGCTGGCACCAGGACAACGTTGTAACCATCACCGGCTGTGAGGCTGCCCCGTGTGATCGCGTACGTTCCGACCCGTTCCCCAGCCACACGTCCTAACCGCCCAGTCAGACTGACCGATGGATCGGATACGGTGTATGTGAAGACCGGATCATCTTCTCCATATACTTTACTTTGCCCGGGGTCTATGGTCACGGTGATATTCTTCTTAACAATCGTAAATGTCCCGGGGATGAAGTTCATCTCATAGTTATCGTTCAGGGCCAGGTTACCCCGGGTTATTGCGTACGTCCCGACCGCCTCTCCGGGCTCACGTTCCAGCTCGCCGCTGAATTTATCCTCGAACGCCAGCGCCGGACTGTACGTGTAAGTCAGCTCGGGATCGGGGTCGCCGTACAGCTTGCTCGTATTGGTCGCGGTCACCGTCACAGGCCGCGGTGTGATGGTGAAACTGGCCGGCACAAAATTGATGTGATAATCCTCACCGGCTGACAGGCTTCCCCGTGTGATCATGTACGATCCGACGTTCTCCCCAGGCTCCCGCGCTAGAAGTCCGGTCAGACTGACTGAGGGATCAGATACAGCGTAAGAGAAAACCGGATCCTCATCCCCATAGACCTTGCTCTGACCAGGGTCGACGGTTATGGTGATGCTTTTCTTAGCGATCGTAAAAGTCCCGGGGACAAACGTAATTTCATAGTTGCTGCTCAGGGTCAGGCTGCCCTGAGTGATCGCATATGTCCCAACGTCTTCTCCAGGCTCACGTTCCAGTTCACCGCTGAATTTATCCTCGAACGCCAGCTCGGGACTGTACGTGTAAGTCAGCTCGGGATCGGGGTCGCCGTAGATTTTGCTTGCATTATTTGCGGTCACTGTCACCGGCCGCGGCGTGATGGTCAGTTCTGCCCCTTCAAAGGTCAGTAAATAGTTAGACCCTGCGGTCAGTGTGCCCTGCTGGATGGCATACGTACCCACATCCTCACCGGATGCACGCGCAAGGGCGCCGCTGAGCGAGTCGCTTCCGACCAGCGAGCCGGTTGTGACCTGGTAGGTCAGATCAGGATCACTATCGCCGTACACCTTGCTCTGAGAATCTGCGGTCACTGTCACCGGCCGCGGCGTGATCGTAAAATCAGCCGGGATGAAAGTAATGTTGTAACCTTCTCCGGCGGAGAGGCTTCCCTGGGTGATCGCATAGGATCCAACCGCCTCGCCGGGAACGCGCGCTAATTTTCCGGTTAGCGGCACACTCGGAACCACCGTGTAGGTGAGTTCGGGGTCGCTTTCGCCGTAGACCTTACCCTGTCCCGGGTTTACGGTTACTGTAACCGTCTGTCCGGCACTCGCCTCTTCCTGTAGCATGAACATACCAAAGGCATACACCCTCGGCGCCTCCGGGTCATGTGGCTGTGCACGCACCGTAAAACTGCCCTGCGCATTGGGCCTGATGTTGGTCCAGCGCGCCACGTAACCGCTGGTCGTGTTCTCCCCCGTGCAGAAATAGACAGAGTGCTCATTCAGCACACCAACACCTTCGGTGCTGGCATTGGTTGCAGAGACCATATCCATGATGGTGTAGCGGGTAAACCGCTCGGTGTAGGGAGGGCTGCCTCCCGTACCACCCGCCCGGTTCACGCTGGTGGCGAATGTGTAGGTTTTGCTCGGGTCGAGTCCGTTGAAGACCAGATCCATGGTGAAATCAACCGGATTCGTTGTCGCCGACATGATGACACCGGTCATATCCGCCCGGCCGTTAAAAGTCTCGTAAGCGTCTGTGCCGGCGTCCGGCATCTGCCCTTCACTGGACAGGTCATACAGCTCACTGGATGTGACGACCGTCACTGTAGCCCCGGTTGAAGCACCGGTGTCAAAGTCCAGCAGCATTCCATCTACCGTATTGAGGCTGAAGCTGGTCGTGTTGGCAGGTGAGCTCGTGCCAGATACGTCATTGTATGCAGTCCAGGGCGGTGTGAACGCCGCAGTACCGCTTACAGCTACTGTTCGAGTCGCAGCTCCATCACTGGCATGGATGATCATCCCATTCGAAGAGCCTTCGGATGCGCGGTTGAAACGCACAAATATAGTCGTACTGGCTATGGTTCCACTGCTTGGGGTCAGGCTGATCGTATCGCCAAAATCTCCGCTTTCAGATAGAGATATTTCGAAATCGGCCGGGGCGCTGATGACCAGCGGTGCGCTGAGGTTCGCAGCCGACACCTTGTAGCTCTGCAGTGTCGAAGGCGCTCCAGGCTGGCTGGTAAATGCGGGTAATGCGCTGGTTGAGGTGGTGATGCGCGGGTCAGAGGAAGGTTGACAGTAGGTCAGGTTCAACCGGGGTCGCTGGGATTCGTTGCTGGCTTCCGAAGATGCCACGATCCAATAATCGTTGCTGCTGCTGTTCTCAAGATCCCTTTGAACGGTGAGACCGAAATTGGTTTCAGGGTTGTCCACCCAGCCCTGGACTACCGCTACACCGCTGGCGTTCAGTTCAATTGTCTGGCTGCCGGTGCTGCCGAAGGTGCTGGTGGTCGCTTTCCACAGGTTCGTATCGTAACGGTCATACGTTGTATCCTCGGCGCCGCCGGCGCCCCATGTGCTGCTGCCGTCATACGTGTTCCAGTTGGCGCTGCTGCTGCTGGCCTGGTCGTTTGAGGTTCCCTCCACCCAGGCGCGGCGCATATTGTACAGGAAGAAAGGATAATTTGAGCTGTCTGTTACATGGAAGGTCAGACTGGCAGCGCTGACTGTCACGCCGGCCGGAACACTGCTCAGATCCCACCGGAACAGTGCGTTTTGTGGTGACATAGACAGTGGGCTGACCTGGACCGATGTACTGCCGCCGTAGTTTCTCGTTGGTTGTGAGCTGCGCAGATAGGTATCTGCGGTGGCTACAAGGGTAACATCGCTGCAGTCCGATACGATAAAGTTGGCCGTTACGGCTTTATCCGTGTCCATTACAATGGTATGTACACCACCAGACGTGATCACATCATCTGCATCCTGCCCACTCCAGTGACTGAACGCATAGCCTGGGTCAGGAACCGGCACCAGTGTAACGGTTGTGCCTGATAGATAAATTCCACCGCCCGGGTTCAGGTTTACCGTGCCGTGACCGTCGCCGGTAACCGTCAGCGTGTGCGTGACAACCTCCCCCTCCGCCTGCAGCATAAATACGCTCGGACCGTAAGCCCTCCGATCACTCGTGTCTGACTGAATCCGAACACTGAAGGTGCCGTCTATACCCGGGTTGATGCCTGTCCAGCGCGCCACATAGCCCTTTTCAGTGTTGCTGCCGGTGCTGAAAGCCACCTCTTCATTGCTCTTCACCGTCACACCTGGTGTGCTGGCATTGACGGCTGAATCCACCCCGGAGATGATAAAGCGGGTAATCCGGTCCTCATATGCTGGATCATTACGGTTTGCTGTGGTCGCGAACGTGTACGTCTGGTCTGCAGAAAGACCGCTGAAGGTCAGATCCACATACCAGCCGCTGTCCCCATAACTCACCACCCCGGCCATATCTGCAATTCCGTGAAAGGTGTTGTACGCATCGGTGCCGCTGCTGCTCTCCGCTCCGCTGTAACCTGACATCGTCTGGACAGAGGGGCTGCCGGAGGTAGTGATTGTCACCGTTGCCGGAACTTCAGTTCCTGTATGGTAATCCACCAGTCGCCCGGTTGGCGTACCGCTGTCTGGCAGGGTATAGGTAGTGATATTGAAATCCGGCTGCCCCGATACCCAGGCCACGTCATTGTAGGCTGTCCAGCCGGCGGATTCTGCTGCTGTTCCATAGACCAGCAGACCGTTTGTAACCGCACCAGGGCTGGTATGGGTGATGGTCCCGCTTGAGAACCCGGCTGTTTCCCGGTTCAGGCGCACATATATCGTAGTTGACGGCAGGGTGCCTCCGTCGGGTGTCAGAATGAGCGGCGTGCTTACGAACCCGCTCCCTGCCGACAGTGAGATTTCAAACCCGGCCGGTGGGGTAATTGTCACGCTTCCGGTCAGATTCGTACCAGAGACGGTGTAGCTGCGCTCTTCCGAGGGGACCCCCGGTTTGCTGCTGAAAGCCTCTATCTGAGATTGGCTCAACGTGATGGTCGGATCAGTCGGTGAGGAGCGCGTATGGGTGTAGGTATCCACCGGTGTGCCACCGCTGGCCGGAACGTACTCGAAGGTTATGCTTGTTTCGGTGGCGCTTACACGCATCGCACCGCTGCCGCTGTAATAGGCTTCCCCAATCTTAGTTCCAGAACGGGCATCTCCAGAAGCGACCCCGGCGGTGAAATAGCGGATTCCATCATGGAGTATCCGTTCATAAATATGTACGTGACCGGCGATGACAAAATCCGCGCCCCAGCCATCAAAGTCCCACTGCATATCGGTCGCGTTGCCGTGAATTCCTCCCGTGTAGGCCGGCTTGTGAAACACGACAATCTTCCAGGGGGCTGATGAAGCAGCCAGCTCACCCTGCAGCCAGGCCTGCTGAGCAGCCACATCCGGAGCACCCCCAGGAAATGGGCCGCTGTCCAGCATAAAGAAATGCACAGGCCCTCGCCGGAACTGGTAGAAGCTCGCCGTCCCGCTGTGGCTGACGTAGGGCAGCGTGTTGAAATACTGTTCAAAGCGATTGGCCCCGGCCAGGTAATCGTGGTTGCCTTTCACCGGATAAAAGTCACCGTCCAGATAATTGCGGCTGACGCGCCCGGCT
Source organism: Chloroflexota bacterium (assembly GCA_012516075.1). Classification (GTDB taxonomy): domain Bacteria; phylum Chloroflexota; class Anaerolineae; order Anaerolineales; family UBA4823; genus JAAYXE01. Next base: position 5,058 of record JAAYXE010000189.1, read on the forward strand.
GTCAAACCTCCTGCGCCGTAATAATTGCCGACCGCATTTTCATAGGAATTGGTCGAACCGGGTGTACCCATCGTCGAACCCTGCCAGTTGTCACCAGCAGTGACAATGAAATCGGGGTTCCAGCTGTCGACCATAGCGGCTACCACCGCCTGTGTACTATCCATCCTGCCGAAGTCGGAGATGACAGCGAAGACAGCAGTGTCATCTGCCGCCTGAACCGGCGGCTCTGGCTGCACCCCGGCCAGTGAAAGGATGAAGGTCAGGATTATTAAAACGCGCAGTATATTACTGCGCTGAATGACAAATTTGGCTGTCGACAGGAAGTGTGTGGACATTGTTCTTTCCCCATGATCGATGAAATAATCTTGTTGTCCTATGCTGGCAGCAAAATTGCTGTGATTTTCCCGTGAATCCCCTGCAGGTGGCTGCCTTGACCTGCAGCACACCCACCGCTGGTTAAAAAAACGAAACCGGATCTGAGGCCGGTTTCGCTACTAGCTCAACGATGATGATTCCGCAATGAACGGGTCCTGTTAGGCGATCGTTACGGATGAGCGACCATGCTTCGTCATCGTCTCATCGCTTCCTGGGATTCATGGATATTCAGTTGGTGAAATTTGTCCTTTGATCAAGCAGGCCCCCTCCGTTACAGGCTCAACGTGTGCTTCTGGCATAAATATGTTACAAGTTTGTCTTATTGATTATAGGCAGTTAATGCATCCCGAGTCAATTGGATAAATGTCATATATAAAGTATTACAACTTGATATTTGCAAATCGAATACGAAATTTACAGCACTCGGAAACGATGCAACATCTACTCGCCTTTTTTAGCCAGATGCTGATAAATGACTGATATCACCAGCCCCGTTTCAAACCAAAAGGGCTGGCTGGTGCAGCTGCTGGCCAGAAATTTTATTCGTCTGAAAGTTAAATGTTTGATGAGAGCACCCTTCCCCCTGTCATACCGGCCCTTTCTCATTCGACGTTACTATAGAACGACGAATTAGAGAAAGGAACCAATCATGAAGCAGAATAACTCCGAGATCAATAAGAAATCCAGGGGATTTACGGACATAGAACGCGCGGCGGTGAAGGAGCGTGCCCGGGAGTTAAAGACGCAGGAGCGCCTCAGCCGCGACAGAGCCGCCGGAGAAAAAGCGCTGCTCGAGAAAATCGACGAGATGCCGGAACCGGACCGCATCATGGCCGCGCGCATCCACGAGATCGTCACAACCAGCGCGCCGGAACTGCTGCCCAGGACCTGGTATGGGATGCCCGCTTATGCCAGGGACGGAAAGGTCGTCTGCTTCTTTCAGAGTGCGCAGAAGTACGAATCGCGTTATTCAACCTTCGGTTTCACCGACCAGGCGAACCTCGACGACGGCGCCATGTGGCCGGCCTCCTTTGCGCTGAAGGAGCTGACCCCTGCCGTGGAGGCAGAGATCAGCAAACTCGTCCGGAGGGCCGTGAGCTAAGCACCGAAATCACCACCTGTGCCATCGTTTACAGGATTGCCGGAAAATGAAACTGTCATGGTAGACTCGCAGTGGAAAGGCTGTACTGCGAGTCTTTCCATGGCTCAGGGAGGACAAACGGATGAAGTATATGTTTCTGATGTATGCAAACGAGGCGGAATCGGCCAACATTACTCCGGAAGAAGCCCAGTCCTTATATCAGAACTGGCAAACGCTGCTGAAAGAAGCGCGTGACGCGGGGGTTCTGCTGGCCAACAGTGGCCTTGCCCCCACCGCCTACGCGACCACCGTGCGCGTGCGCGATGGCAGGACGCTGTACACCGATGGGCCTTTCGCCGAGACTCACGAGCAGCTGGGTGGATTCTTTATGCTCGAATGCGAAGACCTCGATGAAGCCATCCGGTGGGCAGCCAGAATCCCCCACGCACAGTACGGCTCGGTGGAGATCCGCCCGCTTTGGGATCAAATCTAGCCGGCGGGGCGTTGGCACCGCACGCGGGCGTAAATGATCTCTCCTACGCAGTATGCGAACATCAACCGGTCTGTCCGGATCCAGCGCAGTTCCCCAGCGCTGGCAGATAAAGGTATACATTCTGGCGATGTCTAAATAGACAGGGGGACATGTGAAAATAGGTCATCGTAATTCGGGCGTGACCCGTTCACTGTACAGATCTATTCTGTATAAATCGGGAGGGATGAGAGGTATGCAGGAAAGATGAAAAGGATCTCCTTTTCCCTGCTGTTTGCCCTGGTGATCTACGCATTCTCCGCGAAAAACCGGTCATCCCATCAAGCTGCATTCGATGCCGGAGCCGTGGACCGGTTCATCACCCGGCAGATAGCGGTGCAGCGTATCCCGGGTCTGGCTCTGGCAGTCACCCGGGGTGATCAGGTATTGTATGTAAAAGGGTATGGAAACGCCGGCAGCGGACAGCCCGTCAGCGCGCAAACTCAGTTTTATATCGCCTCGGTCAGCAAATCCTTCACGGCTATGGCGGTCATGCAGCAGGTGGAAGCCGGGAAGATCGACCTTGACACCCCGGTTCAGACGTATCTGCCGGAATTCACGCTGGCCGATCCCACGGCCGCATCCCGGATCACCGTTCGCCACCTGCTCAACATGACCAGCGGCCTCTCTGAGAATGGTTACGCCGAACTGCAGCAGCCCCAGCCGGAGTCAAGCGCAGAGCGAGTCACCAGCCTGCGCATCGCTCGAACTGTTGCCCCTCCGGGTACGGAATATCATTACTTCAATCCCAATTACGGCATCCTGGCGCGCGTGGTGGAGGTGGTCAGCGGACAGTCGTTCTCCGCTTATCTGCAGACCCACATTTTTCAGCCGTTAGGAATGCAGCACACATTGAACGCGATGACGTTCCAGGAGGGGAACCAGAAAGCGAGCAGCCTGGCATCCGGTCACCTGGTCGCGTTTGGAATGCCCATTGCCTTCACGGAAAGGAGCGGCTACATCGGCGGCAGCGGCGGGGTGATCACCACTGCAGAGGACATGGCTCCCTACCTGATTACCCTGTTGAACGGCGGCAGCTACCAGGTACAGCAGCTGGTCGACCCGGAGAGCATTACCGTAATGCAGACACCTCCTGCCGGTATAGACACAAACTACGCCATGGGTTGGGTTGTAAGTACCCATAATGGCAGGCCCATCATCGAACATGCCGGTGTGTATTCTAACTATTCGGCAGATGTGGTGCTGCTGCCCGGGGAGGGCATCGGTATTGCCCTGCTCTACAACGTCAGTTCGCTGCCCACAAACGCAATTGGTCAACCGCAAATCCGTGACGGATTGATCGCCCTCCTGCCCGGAGGAGAGCCGCAGCCGGGCCGGTTTAGTGTGGGGATGTGGGCAGCCTTCACGGCGCTGCTAACCCTGTCCGGCGGGTTTCTGGCGCTGCGCAGCCTGCTGCGGCTGCCCGCCTGGGCCCAGAAGGCGCGTACCACACCGGTCTGGAAGCACCTTCCTGGAATTTTGTGGACCTTCACGCCCGCGCTGATGCTGTTCTGGGGTATCCCGGCCATGACCGCTCGCTTTGGCGACCGCGTATTTGGATTCATCAACCTGTATAGAGCAATGCTGGGGATCTTCACCTGGCTCGCCATCACCAGTGTGCTGGGGGTCATCAACGGAATGGCGCGGATCATCCTCCTGCTTCGGCGGCCGGGCCAGATCCGGTCACAGGATCGCCCAGAACTGCAGGAGCACTAGCACCAGACCAGCGAAGAATGCAAAAAAAAACGGGGTGCTTTTCAATGCCTGGGGCTGCTGGTCAGCTGCTCTGTATGCAGCAGTGGCTTCACTCCCAGGGCCGGCCCCGCAGCAGTGACGACGATCAGGGCGAATGCCAGGTACACGTCCGCCATCAACCAGGCCACAGACACCAGCAGGATCCCGCAGTTAACGATCAGGAATTAACTTGGCGCGCCGTGGAAGATGCTGGTCAGCAGGATATTCCCGCCTGTGTGCACATAGAGCCAGGTGATCAAAACAGACAGGCCGGTGAGTACAAACAGTGTCGGAAAAGTATGCAGGCCGGCAGACATCATACCCGGCAGATGCAAAGCCAGATGCAGAGATCCCCACAACACACCGGTGATCAGACTTTCGGCGAGGGGCGAATACCGTTCAAGCAGTTTGGGCAAGACATAACCACGCCAACCCAGCTCTTCGGGAACTGCGAAGATAAAGAACACGACAGCCAGAAGGGCGAGCGAGGCCGGTCCGCCTGGACGCAGTTGAATGGCGGAGATTTGCCCCAGCCCTGATGCGAAGCTTCTTATGATCAGCCGCATCAGGAAGGCCAGCACCAGTGCGATAAAAACCCGCTCTTGTCGTTCTTTCTTTAATTGGGGGTCCCATGGCTGTCACCCCAGCCTCCGAACTCGATCGTTCGCTCCCCGTTCCCGATGGTGACCCAGGGGAATCCGGGGTGCCCGGGAGATGGTTATCCCAGCCGTCTCCATTCTTTTTTGGGTTGGGCACCCTGGGGATTTCGATTGCAGCTGAGACTTTCGGTGCTTTTGCCTATTTCTATTACATCGATCACCTGGGTCTGGCTTTTTCGCTGGCAGCCCTGGTCCGGACGCTGTACGCCATATGGGATGCATTCAACGATCCTCTTTTCAGTTACCTTTCCGACAACACAAGGACGCCATGGGGACGCCGCCGTCCCTGGCTGCTGGTGAGTGTGCCTCTCTTCACGGTTAGCTTCGTCCTTATATTTTTCGGACCCACAGACCAGGACCAGCAAAGCCAGCTTTTCTGGTACCTGCTGGGAATCACCCTGCTGTATGAGACCTTTATCACCATCGCAGGAGTCAATTACAATGCGCTCTTTCCAGAGCTGTTTCGTACCTTACCCGACCGTGTCCGGGCCGGTGCCTATAACCGGGCAGGACTGATCCTCGGATTGACCATCGGGCTGGCGGTTACCCCGATCGTTTTCCGCCAGCCTGGTTTTCAGAAAATGGCGCTCATCTACGCGGCGCTGGCTGGCAGCCTCTTACTAACTGCCACGCTCAGGCACAGAGAAGATCCGGACTACCAGACCCCGGTTATCGTTGGCCCGTGGACAACCTTCCGGGAGATAGTGAGGGGGCGCGCATTCTGGCTGTATGCATTCATCCTGACGGTCTTCGCGTTTGCCGTCAACCTGTTCCCATTCGCCATTCCCTTCTACAGCAAATATTCCCTGGGCGCAGATCCGGACGCCACAGCGCTCCTCTTCGCAGTGTCTCTGGCAGCTGCTCTGGGGAGCGTGGCGCTGTGGGTGAAGCTGTTCCACCGTTTAGGTACGGCCGCGGTGTTTCTGAGGTCCCTGGCAGTCATCATCGCTGGCAGCCTGATGTTAGGCCTTGTACCCAACCTGGTCACCGCCGTTATCGCAGTTGGGGTCTTCGGAGCGGGTTGGGGGGGATGCCAGGTCTGTTTCGATGTGATCCGGGCCGGTCTGGTGGACAGGCATTTCAAGCGCACAGGGCAGCGCAGTGAAGCAGCTTATTACAGTCTGCTGGGTTTTGGGATCCACCTGTCCGGGATCCTGCAGGGCGCGGCCATGTTTCTGATGGGTTTCCTGTTCGGATATGTCAGCGGCGAGCAGCCAGGTCCCCATCCCGGCCCTGCATTCCGCTTTCTAATCAGCATCTTCCCCGCTCTCAGCCTGCTGCTGGCAGTAAGGCTCGCCCGCTTGTTATTCCATGACAGCACAACGGATCCGGCTTCTCTTCCCTGACGACCTGACCGTTTTTGACGACAAGAAGGCTGCGGTCTCGAATCCCGCGTCCGGGCCTGCCGCCAGCAGCTGCCCGGACCTTTCAATCCGCAGGGCTGCCAGGAGGAAAAACAACATACCCGGGGGACCCAGCGGCGACGCATGCAGGGTGAAGATAGAAGATAACCCGAGCAGAACGCAGGAGAAAAAGGGCTTACCCGCCTGCCGGAGCGCAAACCCAGCCAGAATAACTGCAAGCGGCCAGGACAGCGTGGCAGTCAGGAACAATACAGAGGGGCCATCCTGCTGCAGTCCCTCTTTATTCATCTTCTAGGCTCTCCTATACAGCCTCAGGAAGAACGTCCCGGTGGCGAACATCTCGCAGCAGGTAAATTCCGAACACAGCCAGTGGAAGCATCGACAGGCTCATCAAAAACCAGGATGCTGTTGTTTCTTCTGCTCCGCTGCCAGCGAGGCCAAAGTAGCCGGCCACATTCAACACTCCGTGGAAGAAAGCTGCCGGATAAATGCTCCTCCCGTTCAACACGAGCGCTCCCAGGTAAATTCCGAAGAGGAATGCGAAGACTACACGCAGTAGGACGACCGGCAGGGGCTCTGCAGCGAGATAGATCAAATGCATCGCTCCAAAAAAGAGCGAGGAAACCAGTACACTCCACACGAGTCCACGATTCGTGCCCCCTGACCGGCTGACAAATGCATGCAGGATCATCCCCCTGAAGGCGACTTCCTCCAGAAATGCGTGGGCCATCAGGAACAGGGCTGCCGGGACTGCCAGCGCCGGGTCAGATACGCTGAAGGCGATATTTCCCGTCGCTGCATAAGTGGATACCGCAGCACCGTAGGCCAGGGGCAGCAGGAGTGCCAGCCATGTATTCCGCTCTCCCAGCCGGGTTAACCCGGCTGGGCCCAGCCAGCCCAGCCGGAAAAGCGCCACCAGCAGAACGAAGAACGAAACCAGCCTGCCGGTTGTGCTGCTGAGGTACCAGCCGGGCGTATCCCCGGGCCATCTGGTGCTTACAACGAAGGATGAAATCAACACCAGCAGGATAAAAATGATCGTTACAGCGAGGGCAAAGGCCACGGGCCGTTTGGCCGCCACAGATTTGCTTTTTTCCATGGTTTGCGCTCCATTCGCAGCCGTTCAGCTTACTGGTCGGAGACTGCAAAAAACTTCATCGCTGCGCCAGCCTGATCCAGCTGTTATTATGCAAAAAGGCTCTATCCACCTGCCCGACCCGGTGATGACCGGTCCTATCACTGGATCGCGCTGCAGGCCGGCATCAGAGTCGATTTCATTTCAATACCAGACCTCTCATCATGGTTTTTCAGTGCCGGCAGCTCGCACCTTCTCGATCATTTGCAGGATGGCACTGCTGCTCGCCTGGCTGTATTCCGGGTCGAAAACAAGCTGCTGGTGCTGCGCACCTTCAACAATCATATGGACGCTGTCGGTGGACAGCGAAGCGGCGAGTTCGTCCTGGTAGACTGCCCACAGCCCGTCTGCTCCCTGGTTCTCCCCGGCGGTGACCACGATTAGCGGGAGATCGCCCAGATCACCAGCCTGGCGCAGCTGGGCCATGGTATCAATAATCGACCGCGACTCGGCCTCGGTCGTATCAACGGAAGTCGTGGTGTTATGCACAGCTTTCCATTGAGGGACCTGCTGTTTGGGAAGGCTCTCGGGCGGGGCAGTAAAGGGTGTTGGAAAGAGTCGCAGCAGGCCCAGCCGGGCGAACAGGCGCATTCCGGTGTAAATCACCGAATCATTTTTATAGCGCGACTGCCCCAGCGCTGTCCGGGTCCAGATATCCGTGTGGGAGGCATCCAGCAGCACCAGGCCGGCGGTATCATCGGGATACTGTACAGCAAAGGAACGGGCGAACAATCCCCCGTAGGACCAGCCTGCCAGAACATAAGGCCCGGGGATATCAGCCCTGCTCAGCAGCGTGTGCAGTTCAGATGCGATGCGCTTCCCGTCTCGCGGGGCAGGACCTGAATCACTCCAGCCCATACCGGCCCGGTCGTAAGCGCATACGCGCGTGGTCGCGGCGATCTCTGGCTGTATCAGATACCAGACCAGAGAGCTGCTCCCGCCTCCCGGCTCCAGAACGACGGTTGGACTGCCATCGCCTGTACAGTAAAGATGCATCTCAAAGCCATCCACATCCACCATCCGGCCCGGGGCAGGATACTTTAGCTCGTCCATCCTGGTGGCAACAACCTGGTAGGCAAAGCCGGCGGCGGTAAGCAGGATGGTTCCGATAACTATGGCTCTGACGAAGTGCAGGATTCTGGTGTGCCCACGGTGCCCGGCATCTTTCGGTTCCGCAGTGACTGAATTTGTTGGGGAGATTGTGTTCATCGGGCTCCAATCCTCTCTGGAAAAAATATTCTATTCATCGTCTGACCCCATTCGTTTTCCGGGTTCATCCTGGGAGACGGTGTTTACAGAAATCAGGATCAAACCCAGACTGCTGATCCGGTTGAGTACTCCGTGAAGCGCGGCCTGGTCCGCCAGGTAACCGGAGAGCAGAGCTTCCCCATTATCAAGGTTGGTGACGAACAGCCCGCCGAACCACTCGGCCCAGACGCTCTCCAGATGACCCACCAGTCGTATTTCATAATAAGCAGGTTTTTCCATTAAAACTCTTCACGTCCAAAGACCCACAGCGCCACCGAGGTAAAGAGCAGGCTCCATCCACCGGTTGCGACCAGTTGAGATACGGCAGCCAGGGGCAGGGGCTGCTTTTGCACGACAGCCAGAGCGATATCGGCCATATTCACTGGCAGAAAATAGGAAACCAGTGGTGTAAATTGAGATGCGATCAAACCGCCCAACAACACTCCTACTGCAATCCCTAACAACGCGCCGCGCTGCTCAAAGATCGCCCCCAGCATAATTACCATGGTGAGATAAAAAACCAGGGCCAGCAGGACGACGCCGGTGCCCATCAGGTAAGATGAAAGCTGCACAGTCTGATGGGAGACCAGGTAGGTTTCCACATAAGCGGCTGCTGCGGTAAGTCCGGCAATAAAGACCAGTCCGCCCACCAGGCCGGAGAGCAGCTTAGCCAGTATGAAAGCACTGCGCGAGACCGGCTTGGACAGCAGCCAGGCAGCTGTGCCGGATTGTTTCTCCTGGATGATCTCGTCCTGGGTCAGGATGATCATCCCAATGGAGCCAAACAGGATGGCAAAGTTGAAGTAAAGATCCAGGGCAATGGCGAGGTTTTCTTCCGCGCTCACCTGTTCCGAAGGATCAATAGAAGGCACAGCAAACAGGATAAATGCCATCAACCCGTTGATGATGACCAGCCAGAGGATGGTCTGTACGATCCAGCGGCGGGTTCCGAACCAGTCTCCCAATTCCTTGCGAAGAATGTTTTCAAAGCCATCAAACCGGCCGTTTCTTTTCACCGGCACGAGCCCCTGGCGGGCTGCTATCAATGCGCTGCGGTCTACTCCAGAATCAGCTGTCATTTCCGTTCCTCCCATCAATAATGTTCATGAATACCTCTTCCAGATTGTAGGTCTTGCGACCAAAGCGCTTAACCATCAAACCCCGGTCCTCCAGGATCAGGCGCAGCAGGTGTTCTTCGGCAGCCTCCTCATCGCTCACAGATACCTGCAGGCTGGTGCAGCAGTCCCCCTCAGAGCTGAGAACCTGCTGAACCCAGGGCTGACTTTCAAGGAGCTTTTGAGCCTGCCAGGTCTCACCTTTGATCGCGACCTGGTACATCACAGCGCTTCCGTTACCAGCCAACAGTTCCTGTATGGGCGCTTCGGCTACCAGCTGGCCATGGTTCAGGATCGCCACCCGATCGCTCACCCGCTGAACGTCATCCAGGATATGGGTCGAGTAAAAGATGGTGGTGTATTTACGCAGCCGCTCCATCACGGCCAGCACATCATGCCGGCCCATTGGATCCAGAGATGCGGCTGGCTCATCCAGGATGATCAGATCGGGGTAATTGACCTGGGCCTGGGCGATGCCCAGGCGCTGCCTCTCACCCCCGGAGAAACCTTTAATCTGCCGGTCGGCCTTATTTTCCAATCCAACCAGCTCCAGCATCTCCTCCACCCGTGCCTCGATCAGATCACCTGGACCCTGGTAGAAGAACCGCGCGGTGTAGCGCAGGGTCTGACGGGCAGTCATGTGCTCGTAATAACGCGGGTCCTGGGCCAGATACCCGACCCTCTTACGGATCTCCAGGCTGCTGCGCTGGATATCCTGCCCGAATACACTGGCGGTACCCGCACTGGGCCGGATTAACCCCAGCAGCAGCTTAATGGTGGTGCTCTTACCGGCTCCGTTGGGCCCCAAAAATTCGAAGATCGAATTCGGCGGCACCTGGAGGTTGAGGCCTTCCAGGGCTGTTACGCCTTTGTAAACCTTGCTCAAGCCCCTGCTGTGTATCACTGCACCATTCGAACCGTCCATTCGATTTTTCCTTTCTTCCAGATCAACACTTTATTTCACGGTTACTCTCTCGCCAGTGACCATCTCCGGCATGGTTGTACCCGGCTTGCGGCCTAACTCAGGCCCTGCAGCGATGCGCAGAAGAATGGCAGTCATTACAAACATCACCGTCAGCCAGGTCTCCTGGCGGACCGCGTCTGCTCCCTCAAATAAGGGGCTGAAAAAACCGGCCCAGAAGTTGACGGCTGTGTGCAGGAGCATGACGATGAAAACGCTGCCGTCCGTATGGTTGAAGATCCAGGTCACGATCACCCAGGATGAGATGATCAGTGGGAGCTTGATCAGAGGTTCTTCGCCCAGAATGAAGAGAGGCAGGTGCCAGATCGCGTGCAGCACCCCAAGGAGCAAAGCCGACGAGATCGCAGAATGGGAAACCAACCGTCGAGGCAGCGAAAAGCCGCGGAAGCCGGGTTCTTCACCCAGTGCAACGATGAAAAAGACGATAAGCGCTTCAAAGACCAGGTCACCCCACGCGGGCCACTGAAAGCCTGGTGATACTTTTGCGCCTGTGAGAATATTTATGCCAAACGCTGCGATCCGGAGCAGCACCGGGAGGAAGAAAGCGACGGCGTACCACCGGATCCCAACCCGCCAGCGCACGATGCGGCTGAAATAAGCCTTCAATCCTTCCCGGCCATCGGCCACTGCAGTTACGAATGCGCCTCCCAGGAACGAGCCCCACACCAGGAAACCCCAGAACATAGATGGATACAGCCAGTTTAAATAAGCGCCAGAGAAAGATGTCGCCAGGGCAATTGCCCAGAAAACGGCCTGTGGATAACGCTTGATGAAAATACTGGTAGAGTTCACAAATTCCTCCATTTATCTCACCAGAAAACCACTACATCTGGCAGCCGATGATTGCTGCCGGTTAAACCAAAACAATCTGGTAGATCCAAAATACCAGATTGCCAGGTGGAGTGTCCTCAACCAAAAGGTGGAACCGGGGGGTGGATTAATCTCGTTTCAGGGTAAGGATCATTCTGCCAGTAAGCCCAGCTCACGCGCGATGGCGATCGCCTGGGTGCGCCGGTCTGCGCCGAGCTTGCCGTACAGATGGTTGATATGTGACTTAACTGTGCTGACCGCAATAACCAGTAAATCGGCGATCTCCTGGTTTGTCCGGCCGGAGGCGATCAGGCGCAGAATGGTCAGCTCGCGCTGACTGAGGGGCTCGAAGAGCGTACCATGGTTGGATATTTCGAGAGAAGGAGCGGCTGAGAATGCAGCCAGCAGCTCATTCGTAAATTCCATGAGGCGGAGCGATTCGTTATCGGGCTCTGCACCCATTTTTTTCATCAGGCTGCCCTGATAGTCTAGAAGCAAAAGGCGCACAGGCGCACCCTCGTCTAAAAAAACGCGCTGATAACCTTCTGGACCCGCTAAGGTTAGGGCGTGCGCAAGATCGAGCAGGGCCTTTGCCATCACGCCCTGAGCCTGATAAATCAATGCTCTCAGCAGCGATAACTCAATCACCTGCCCCCACCAGCCTCTGGATTCAGCCAGAACCAGCAGCCTGCTGGTGATCGCCGTTCCTTCCTGAACATAACTCTCTTCCAGCTTGCGCCGGATTAGAGCCAGGCGCATCCGGACGAGGGTCACAGCCTGCTGGTATCCTGGCTCCGTATCCTCAGGCAGCCAGGTGCTGTCCTGGGCCCAATGGATCGCCGCGTTTAGATCATCCTGAAATATCCTTAACCGGATTTCGCCTGAACCCAGCAAGGTGCCGGCCCCGGTGTCCGCCACATTCATCCGGGTAAACCAATCCTTCCCGCGCTGGATGGTCGCAAATGCTCCTTCGATATCACCGCTGGCCTGCTGGACCATTGCCAGAGCCACAAAGCCCTGGGCCAGAATAAACTGCTCGATCGAACCCTGCAGTAAATCCAATCCCTCCGTGAGCTCACGGGCTGCTCTGACCAGCTCATTACGCTGGTAGAACACCTGGCCTGCATAGATTCTTGCCAGACCTGCGGCCGGCATCGTCTGCCATCCCCAGCGCACAGCCATACGGTCAGCGCGGCGGCAGGTTTGTATGGTGTGGGTGAGCTGACCCTGCTTATACAGAATCTCGCTCAGCTCCTGCAGGGAGATCAGTGCCATGTAAGGGCCGCCTTTTGTTTCGCCCAGTTCCACAGCCGCAGCAAAGGCTTTACTCGCAGCCTGGATTTCCCCCATCTGTAACTGCGCAGCGCCTATGGTATACATGGCTCCAGCCTGAAGACCCCGTTCGTCACCGGAGAGGTGCTCCAGGGCCTGATGGGCTAACTCCAGAGATCGGGCGGGTTCTCTCCGGAAGCGCGCCAGCGTCGCCCGCAGTAAGGCCAGTTCTCCTGCAACCTCATCGGGCAGGCCTGGCGCGCTCATCGCTGCACTCACAGAAGAACCCGCCAGCCACCGCTCCAGTTGATGGCCCTGACCCGTGAGAACGAGGGTCCAACCCTGGGCCAGGACCAGCCGGGGTCGAGTTTGAACGAACTCGACAGGCAATATTTCGAGCCAGGACCGGATCAGGAATACTTCACTCCGCTGGATCATGCTGATACTGTTCCGTTCAACCAGGCTGGCCGCCCGCTCAAGATCCGGCGCGGCCACCGCATACCTGAACGCCTGGTCGATCAGCCCCTGGCGTTCAAACCACTTACTGGCCCGGCAGTTCATCTCAGTGTACATTTCTGGCTGGATCTGCAGCAAACGCGCCTGCAGTACTTCTGCAAACAACTGGTGGTAGCGGTACCACCCCCGGTGATCATCTAAAGGCACAACAAACAGGTTATCCTGCTCCAGGCTTTCCAGAGCGGCCTGTCCATCCACACGCCCGGTTAGCGCGTTGCACAGCGGCGCGCACATACGTTTGAGGACGCTGGTCGATAACAGGAATTCACGCACAGGTTCTGCCTGCTGGCCTAAAACTTCGTCGACCAGGTAATCGATGATGAAGCGGTGGCTGCCGGTAAAAGCGCTGATGAACTCGGACCGGTCCTGGTGATCTTTGATGGAAAGGGCAGCGAGCTGCAGCCCGGCGATCCACCCTTCTGTGCGGTCATCCAGGGCAGCAATTTCCGGTGCTGATAGATCTAATTTCATCACCTGATTCAATAACTGCGTCGTCTCTTCCCTGGTGAACCGCAAATCCGCCGATCGTATTTCGGCCATGGTCCGGCGGGCGCGCCAGCGCGCCAGGGGCAAGGCTGGATCCCTGCGGCTGCAGATAACAAGAGTTACATTATGGGGCAAATGCTCGATCAGGAATGTCAGACTGCTGTCGATCAATGGATTCCCGACCAGGTGATAATCATCGAGCACAAGAGAGAAGCGGTAATCGAGACCGGCCAGTTCGTTGATCACCAGAGACAGCACCGGCTCGATATTTTGCAAATAAGTCGATTCAAGGATTCCCTGAGCGCTCTTACACAGCTGACCGTCCAGTGTCTGCAGTGCCGCAATGAAATAGCGCCAGAAGAGTACCGGATCGTTATCTCCCTCATCTAAAGAGACCCAGGTTACGCAGTGTTCGTTCTGCGGGATCCATTCAGACAGCATCGTCGTCTTGCCGTAGCCAGCCGGCGCGCAGATCAACGTCAGCGGGTGCTTGACGGCCTCATTCATCCGCTCGATCAGACGTGCGCGAGCCGCACGTCCCGGACGCGCAGGGGGTATAAATAGTTTTGTCGAAAGCAGTGGATTATGCGTTGAAGCCTGCGGTGTCATGCGCTCCCCTGTTACACAAATCCTGGCTGGTCCGTCCAGCTGCAGGATAAACAAAAAACCGTCCTTCAGATCAGTGCTGGAAGGACGGTTTGAATGATTGATCAGGCAGGCAGCCCTTCATCATGAAGGAAATGGGGAATCGGATTGCTTGCCTCTATTTTATCACCAGTAACTCGATGGTCCGGATTACGCAGGAGAAGAACCAGCCGAAAATTCTTCCGCCATCGCGATCCGCTTCCTCAGCGCCGGATGTGAGTACAGCAGCCATTCCACCCAGGGCTCGGGGTCGGCGTCGGCCAGGTTCTGGTTGGCCAGGCGCGCCAGGGCCGAGGCGAAAGCCGGACCCTTCCCGGTGGCCTGCAGGGCATAGGCGTCCGCCCGGCGCTCGCGCCAGCGTGAGAAAGCGTTCTCCAGCGGCGTGGTGACCAGCCCGTACAGGCCCAGCGCCAGGGCGAACAGCGGCAGGGCGGCGATGTCAGCCACGCCATCGAAGCCAAAGGCGTTCACCCCCCACAGCAGGGCACGATGCGCCAGGTACAGCCCGCCCAGGGTAAGTACTGTGGAGACCAGGATGCCCAGGGAGATATCCCGGTGCACGTGATGGCCCAGTTCATGCGCCAGGATGGTCTCGATCTCGTCATCGCTGAACTCTTCCAGCAGCGTGTCGCCCAGGATGATGCGCCGGGTGCTGCCCAGCCCGGTCAGCGCGGCGTTGGCCGCTTTCGTGCGCCGGCTCATGTCAAATTTATATACACCGCGCACATGCGTGCCGGCCTGTTCGGCCAGCCGCGTCAGCCGCTCTGCCAGTCCGGCATGTTCTTCTCCCAGGGGGATAAACTTATAAAATACCGGCATCAACAGCACCGGGGCCAGCGTGGAGAGCACCACGCTGAAAAAGAGCAGGATCAGCCCGGCCCACAGCCACCAGGTATCCGGCGCCAGGCGCAGAACGGCGTAGATCACCTCCAGCATCAGCGCGCCCAGGATTCCACCGATGAGCAGGGACTTTACCTGATCCAGGATCCACCCGCGCAGGGTCTGGTTGGAGAGCCCGTAGCGGTGCGGCAGCACAAACCCCGAGTAGTACGAAAGCGGCAGCCCGAGCAGCAGGTAGCCCGTCCCGAATACGAAACCGAACCCCAGCACCAGCAGCCACGGGCTGGTCGTGTAGGCCAGCAGGATTTCCTTCAGCTTGCTCGACCAGCCCAGGAGCAGCCACGCCAGCGTGTACACCCCGCCCAGCAGCAGGTCCACCAGCATCAGCCGCCTTCGGATACGGGCATATTCCTTCGCCTCCTTCTGGCGCTCCAGATCGATCGATACAGTACCTTCCATGTGAAAAATTATAGCATGCAGCCGGTCTGGCGACTGTGCGCCGCCATCCCCGGCCAGAACTAACCCCTCGCTTTCTCCAGCGACCTCAATATAATCTCCCGGTAGGCTTGCTGCGGGTCGCCGGGGTAGGGTTTGTAGCTCCGCAGCACAAAATTCTGCTCGTCGAAATCAATCTCCCCCACAAACGGATTGGTGACCCTGCTCCCGTCGGGCAGGATCAGGGTGGCGCTGCCCTCCAGCCGGAGCTCGTGCCAGCCCCGGCGGCTCTCCTCCAGCACCTGCAGTTTATAACGCCCGCTGTCCCAACCCCGTTCAAAACGCTCCATGTCCAGGACGCCCTGCTCGCCCAGCTGTGAAGCAATATCCATGATCTCGTGGCGCAGAGACACACTGCGGTTCCCGGCAAAGTAGGCGTACCGCAGCGCCCAGCTCATCTCCAGGGCCGCCGCATCTCCCTGCGCTTGAGCGCAGGCAAGGGCTTCGAAGCCCGGCCAGTGTGTGGACGGCCACTCCCATTCTGCCCTCGACCAGCGCTTCCAGGGGAGGTCCGGCTCGATCTGCTGGAACAGGGAGTGCTCCGCCAGGTGCAGGGGCATCGGGTAGCTCTGCCGGTTGATGTATTCTAACGAAAGCGCCCGCCAGACCAGCCTGACCTGCGAGCGGAACTCAGGCCAGACCTGGCGCAGGCGGTAGGTGGCCAGATAGGCATAGGGGCATTCCATGCTCCCGTAAATCTCGATGACCGGACGTGAATCGTGCTCCATATCTCCCCTCTCAACAGCAGTATCTATATTCGCCGCCCTGCGGGTCCGGCTGGCTCAACACTCCGGCTGGTGCTTCCAGACCCGCAGCCCGTAGCGGCTGAGATAAATGGGTATGTTCTTGAACAGGGGGTTCTCCTGCTCGATCTCGGCGATCATACGCCGTTTGGCGGAAGAATTATCGCCGCACAGGATGGTGATCGAGCCCCCTTCCCCACCGGCGCCGTTGACCTTCCAGCCCAGCGCGCCGTGCTGGCGCGCGATCTCGATCACCTTCTGCGCGTCCTCGCTGACCAGCTTCGGGTGCAGCCGCATCTGGGCCTCGGTATTGTCGATCATCGCCCGGCCCAGGCCGGCAAAATCACCGCCATAGACGGCGTCGCGCGATCGCGCCGCTGTGCGGCGCAGGTCTTCAAGCTGCGGGCAGTCGGGCCCGGCGTTCTCCAGCGACCGAATGACCATCTCGTGCACCTGCGAGGAGTGATGCCCTTTGCCCAGATAAATCAGCACCAGGCGCCGCTCCAGTTCCCACCAGATGGGGTTGGGCACCTGGATCTGTGAGACGCTGGCGTGCGGGTAGCGGAACATTTCGATGTAATTGATCCCGCCGTAAGCCGAGCACAGCTGGTCCTGAATGCCGCACTGCTGCCCGAGCAGCTCGGTTTCCACGCGCTGCGCCGCCAGTGCGACTTCGTGCGGTGTCAGCCGGCCGGGGGTGAGCATGTCCAGGGCACCGATCAGCGCCACCGTTACGGCAGCCGAGGTGCCCGTCGATGCACCGCTGGGCGCCTCACTGTAAATGCTGACCTCGAAGGCCAGATCCTCGGGAACGCGCATATACTCGATCGCCGCTTCCAAAAGTGGGTGCCGGATCCAGCGGTTCACGGCGGCTGGCTGTGGGTCGAGTTGGTAGCGCTCTCCGTAATTCTCGGCGTTGATCACAATGCGCCTCTCCCGCTCGTGATTACGGAACACAGACACCTGCACCTCCGCATAGGGGTACACGCCGATGTTGAACACCGCTCCATGTCCGGCGAACCAGGTGTCCGTCCATCCGCCGTTATCGCAGATGCGCACCGGGGCGACGCTGTTAATAATGAAGGCAGGTTTTTGGGCAGTGGTCATGCAGGATCTCCCGTTCAGGTCAGCTTATCGATATTCTAACCCAACTCCTTAACGGTGAAATTGTGTCTGCAGGCGTTTTAAGGGAACGCCCAACCCGCCTGCGGTGTATTATTGGATACATGGAGCGCTCAGAGGACGCGGCAGCGACAGAGACGGCCCTGATCGAACAGGCCCGGTCCGGTGACCAGCTGGCCTGGGAAAACCTGGTGCGTGCTCACCAGGAGCCGGTCTTCCGCTTTGCTTATCTACTGCTCGGCGACAGCGCCGAGGCGGAAGACACCGCTCAGGAGACCTTTCTGCGCGCCTACCGCCACCTTCATAAATTCGACTCCGCCAGGCCGCTGCGCCCCTGGCTGCTCAGCATCGCCGCGAACCTGGCGCGCAACCGCCGCCGCTCGCTCGGCCGCTACTGGGCAATGCTGCGCCGCTTCTATGACACATCGCCCGCTGCACACGACCACAGCGCCGAGGAGCACAGCCTGCAGCACAGCGAAGCGCAGCAGCTCTGGGCCGCCATCCGCCGCCTGGACCAGACCGACCAGCAGGTCTTGTATCTGCGCTTTTTTCTGGAATTCTCTGTTGAGGAAACCGCCCAGGTGATGGGAGTGGCTCCGGGGACCGTTAAATCGCGCCTGCACCGCGCCATTGGCCGCCTACGGACCGTGATCGAGCGCGATTTCCCCGGCATAAGAGAAGGAATAGAAACATGAACAGTAACCCGCTCACCCCCGGCTCAGCCTCCGAAAACTGGCTCGAACTGCGCCTGCAGCAGGCTGCACCTGCCTTCCCTTACCCGTCCACGCCGGATATCGCCGGAAACGTCCGCCGGCAGCAGGAGCGCCTGCCTGCCCGGCCGGCTCACCGCGCCGCTCTGCGCCCGGCCTGGTTGCTGGCCCTGTTCCTGCTTGCCGCAGCAGCCCTCTTTGCCATCCCCGGTGTGCGCGCGGCTGTGCTGGAGTTCATCCAGGTCGGTGTCGTGCGGATTTTCCTGGTCGAACCCACCCCGAC
>JAAYXE010000022.1 GCA_012516075.1 Chloroflexota bacterium
GCATCACCGACCCGGCCAGCAGCGGGGCGGGTTCGGGATTTCGGGCTTTCTGCGAGACGGTCTCGTTCAATATCATGTGCAGTGGAATAAACGTGGGCTGGTTTTCAAACTCCTTCTCGATCTGCAGGTCTGCGTAGTGCTGCATAATGCGGGTGACGATGCGGCCGAACGGCTCGGCGATGAAAAAGCGCACCGACAGCCGGGAAGCATTCGGCGCCAGCCCCAGGACGTAAAAGCGGACATCCGGATCGAGGTCGTCGGGCAGATACCCAACATCCAGCGGCCGGCCGCGCTCCACCCGGGCGGCAATCTTCTTTAATCGCTCTTCGGCTGCCTTGCGTTTCTCCTGAATCGCATCTTCGGGCACCTGGTAGCCGGCGCCGAAAATGCCTGAAAAGTGATCAGAATAGGCACGATTCTCGCTCTCCGCCCAGTAAACCACGGTGGTGTCGCCCAGCAGGATGGGCGGGTTGGGGCTATCGCTGGAGAGCAGATAGTTGAGGGCGGTTGTGTATGCGAAAGTGGCCTGCTCGCTCACCGGGGCATTCAACCCCTGCCCTTGTGTGCGGTTATAGGATTCATACGCCCGCTCGTTGAAGCTGACCAGCGAGGCGCCGGTAGGCTGCGCCCCGCGCACGTGCTTGATGCTGGGGTGCAGGCGGGCAATCGGGGCGATTTCGCCGGTCACCAGGCACTGCATTTTCTCCCCCTGTGCCTCGCCGGCTTCACGCTCCCAGGCCTGGATGATCTGCGGATCTTCGAGGGCAAACTTTCCCTCGACCATGAAGACCAGGTTCCCGCCTTTGAGCAGATCGTCCAGCTGGGCAGTCAGCACAGGGTGCTCGTGCGCCTTCAGCGGGTCGTGTCGTTCCAGAAAGGCGACCACCGCCCGTGCTGCCGGGCTGTCGACCCCGCGCAGCAGACGGCAGTTGTAATCCCGGAAGGCCTCGAAGCGCTTCACAGCATATCGGGAATCCTTAGATTTCTTATTCTCATCCGCAAGGCCAAGAACATAGGTGGCGTTGTCACACAGGAAGTTGGCTGCGATGTTCACCGACCGCTTGACCTGTTCAGGTACGACCATCCGGCGGGGCACATCGGCGGTCTTCTTCCCGCGCGGCACCTTTTCAACCAGTGGATAGAGGTCCAGAAGTTCACCCTCAGTGGAAAGGTTGAGAGCGAAGCTTACCCCGGTGGGGCAGAACCCCGGCGGAGCAATGTCCGATTCAGGGTCCTTCAACAGGATTTGGTAGTAACGGTCCAGCGCTTGCAGGATCATTGCTCACCTCGCCAGTTTCACGCCGGACAGATCCAGCACGCCGTCCACCAGCTCCGCCTTGAAGAAAAGGGGCTGAATGTCGCGCGGGTTTGAAAAATCCAGGTCATAGAGCATCCATCCCAGGTCCCTTTTACCTTTGAGCGGGCTGATAGGGATTGCGCCGTCTTCGATCAGCTCCACCCGGGCGCCGAACTCGCGCGTGCCCAGGCAGGGAGCGTGGTGATGCTGGCCCTTGCGGAAGCGGCGCAGGGCAATGCTGTAGTGCTTTTCAACCGTCTCATCCGGACCGGCCTTCTCTGGTACCAGTTCGAAGTGAGCCTGAATGACATAATCCACGTCCTTCAACACCAGAGAGGCGCGCTGCTGGCGCCGGTCGGTTGTGGAGATGAAAAACGGCTCGGTAGACCCCTTCATCAACTGCTTCACCTTTCCCAGCGGCACCTTGTCGCTGACCTCGTTGCGGCGGATATTGGTGAACTCAATCTCGCGCAGCACGTGGATCTTATCGATCACCCAGCGAATGGCGGGCTTCCAGTAAACGGCTTCGATGATGCCACGCGCCGCCGAGGGGGTGATCACGTCGTAGCTTACACGCTCCACCTTCATTTCCGGGCGGGTGAACAGCGCATAAGGGCCGCTGACACGGATCGTGATGCCGTATCCCATGCTGTGGACCTCCTTTCTTTCTATGCTTCAATCAAAAAAGATGGCTTCGCCTGCTGCAGCATCCGGGAGCAGCAGGCCGGTGTGCCGGTCGTAATATTCCGGCTGGGTGAGGATGTAATAGGTATCGTGGCAGATATCCAGCACTCCTTTCGAAAGCAGTCCTTTGAGATCCCATTCATAAACGTTGACGGTGAAGCGCTGCAGTTTTCTCAGGATGCCGATCAGGTAATGGCTGTACTGCAGCTCATTGATCAGGGCTTTTGCATGTGCATCGTACGGAATGATGACCGGCACCGTGGGTGCATCGATAAGGCGGAAGTTTTCGCCGGCCGTGGCAAAATCAATGTGTTCTTTATCCAGGCAGGCCAGGATACTGCGCACGTCCGTCTGGCGCTGCGGGTCCTGCAGGGTGTCGAGCAGTTGAAAATAAGCGCGGATCGCCGGGATGGAGGTCGGATCTTTATGGTGATCCCGCAGCACGCTCGCTCCGGCGCGGGCGGTCTGGGCAATCACCGGCGGCAGGCGTTTGATCAGTTCTGTCTGGGGCTCAAAAACCACCAGTTCTCCGAGAGACAGTTTCCCTTCACGATTGACGCGCCCTGCAGCCTGGATGATCGAATCCAGCCCGGCCAGCGCCCGGAACCCTATCGGGAAGTCGAGATTCACCCCCGCTTCGATGACCTGTGTGGAGACCAGCCGGCACACCTCCCCCGCCTCCAGCCGGCGGCGGATCTCGGCAAGCGTCTGCTGGCGGTGAGCCGGGCACATCAGCGTGGAAAGGTGAAAACGTCCCTCCGGCTCCAGCAAATCGAACAGACCGCGAGCGTGACGGCGGGTGTTTACCACGCACAGCGCCTGCGTGTGGGCGTTCAGGCGTTTGGCCAGGTCTTCATCGGTCAGTGGGCCGGCAGAACGAACCCGCACACGGCGGTAAAAATCGTACAGTTCCTGCGGGCTGGCGGCCAGCTCGGTCATCGTATCGCCCGGGAAAAAGGGATCCAGGTTGGGCTGTGTGGCAGTGCAGAAGACAGCCGAGGCGCCGTAGTTGTGCACCAGCTCCCACACAGCCAGCATGCAGGGCTTGAGATACTCGCGCGGCAGCATCTGCGCCTCGTCGAAGATGATCACACTCTTCGCCATGTTGTGGACTTTGCGCGCCCGCTTCTTCTTATGTGCGAACAGCGACTCGAAGAACTGCACGTTGGTGGTGACGACCACAGGGATTTCCCAGTTTTCGCTGGCGAGCTTCAGCTTTTCTTCGGTCTGGTTGGTCTCGTCGTCTGTGCCAGCATTTTTCACCTGCTCCCAATCGAAGTTCGAGTGATGCTCGAGCACACACTCCTCGCCCAGGGCTTCCTTGAACACCGCAGCGTTCTGCTCGATTATGCTGGTGTAGGGGATCACATAGATGATGCGCTGCATGCCGTGCCGTACGGCATGGTTCAGGGCAAAAGCCATCGAAGCCAGCGTCTTCCCCCCGCCGGTGGGGACGGTGAGGGTAAACAGCCCGGGCGGTAATGCCGCTTTCTCAATGCAGGTGTGCAGCGTCTCGCTGCGCTTGATGTCGATTGGCCGTTCCGGGTGCGCATATCTCTGGATATAGCCGTTGAAGCGCTCCAGCAGCGCATCGAGCGCAGGATACTCCCCACGCGGCTTCGTACGGCCTTCCATATAGGTTTCCGTCTCCAGCCAGTCGGCGTCCACCAGGGTGGAGAAGACCATGCGCGTGAGGAAGGAGGCGGTGAACTTCCAGTGTTTGGGGTGCGGCCGCAGATGTGTAAGCGGCTGCAGAGTCAGGCCGCCGGTATCGATTTCGGCACGGTAAGCGCTGTAATCTTCGAGTTTCTTTTTCTCACGCCGCGCCAGCAGCGTGGAAGCGTCCTCCGGGTCGGACAGGTCGCCGAAATCCGGGAGTCCACTGTGGTGGCCGGCAATGCAGTACGACAGCAGTTCGGCCAGGGGGCTGCCCGGGAAAATGCGCACAATCTCTCGCGCTCCCGCCGTGGCGTGATCGACGGTGCGCTTCGAACCGCGCAGCCGGTTTTGAAACGCCTGGGAATACTTCCCGATGTCGTGCAGCAGGGCCGCAACCTGGGCCAGACTGGAAACGCCGGCAGCATGCCCCAGCTGCGCAGCCAGGTCTGCGGTGGCCGTGAGGTGATCTCTCAGAAGCTGCCAGCGGGTTTCATCCTCGCCGGGGCGGGAATGGGCGTAATAGCGCACCGGCTGGGGCTCCAGCGGTGCAATCTGATACACCCCGGCCAGACGGCGCACCTCGCGCTGCAGCGCCTGGCGCAGCGCATCAGGCTCGAGCACCTCCACGTCGGCCCCCCAACCCCGGATCCACGGGATCATCTCCTGCGGCTCGGCCACCCGGGCGCGCCACAGCAGCGAGCCGTCCTCCTGCTCATGCAGCTCTTCCGAGCGGTGCCA
>JAAYXE010000190.1 GCA_012516075.1 Chloroflexota bacterium
CGCCATCAGATGTCTACCCTCCCTCCGTGTCCCCTATCCCCAACACGCCCAAAACCCACCCCTAATCAGATACAATTGCTCCGATTCCGCTTTTTCTCCTGTGTTACAATCACAGCAGCACCGGTATTTCCAACACTGGGGGATCGTTACGCAGTTCCCGAACTCCACTTAAAGAGACAACCAGGCCCGGTAGAAGGGGAGGGTTCGATGAAAGGTACCAATATCCTGGCGAAGCTGTCGTATGTACTCGCTTTGCTGTGCCTGCTGGCCATCGTACTGCCCCTCCCCCCGCCCGCCGCCGCGCAGAGCAGCGGCAACCTGCTGGT
This sequence comes from Chloroflexota bacterium, assembly GCA_012516075.1. GTDB lineage: Bacteria > Chloroflexota > Anaerolineae > Anaerolineales > UBA4823 > JAAYXE01. Next base: position 327 of record JAAYXE010000190.1, read on the forward strand.
TAACCCCAGCTTCGAAGAACCCGCGGTGCCGCCCGGCACCTTCAAATACTTCAAATCCATCCCGGGCTGGAGCCTGGCCTCCGGCAAAGCTATCGAGATCCAGAACGGCATGTCCACCGCCGCTCACGGGGCGCAGCTGCTCGAGCTGGACTCGAACGGCTTATCCAGCGTCTACCAGGACGTCGCCACGCAGCCCGGGGAGCGCTACATCCTGCGCTTCGCCTTCTCCCCCCGCCCGGGTTTCTCCGCCGCCGAGAACACCTTCACCGTGCTGTGGGACGGCGCCCAGCTGGGCGCCCCGATCTCCGCCGGCGGCACCGGCCTGAGCGACACCGCCTGGACCTACTACGAGTTCACCGTCACCGCGACGAAAAGTAAAACCCGCCTGACGTTCGCCGGCCAGGGCCGCTCCAACACCTACGGCAGCTACATCGACGATGTCAGCCTGGTCCCGGAAACCCGGCGGGCAGACAACGACAGCTGGGTGACCGCCCGGGGGCTCGAGCTGGCGCCCGTGCCCGGGCAGCCCGGGGTGCGCACGGCGTCGGTCGCGCAGGACCTCTTCCACCGCGACCAGTCCGCCTGGTACCGCTTCAGTGTGACGCCCGGCAGCCAGGTGATCCTCACCCTGACCGACCTGCCCGCCAACTACGACCTGACCCTGTTCGGCGACATCCCCCAGGCCTACCAGAGCGTCACCTCGCTGCAGGACCTGGTGCGGCTGGGCGCCGAGTTCGCCCCCGATGCCTTCTCTCCCGACGCGTTTTCGCCCGATGCTTTCAGCCCGGATGCCTTCTCTCCCGACGCCTTCTCCAGCGCCCAGACGCGCAGCCTGATCGGCGTCTCGGCCTTCGACGGCACAACCCCGGAGGGCCTGCGCGTCAGCACCTGGGACCAGGACGGGGAGTTCTACGTGCGCGTGCGCGGCCGCAACGGCGCCTTCAGCCCGGGGAACAACTTCCGCCTGCAGGTGCTCCTGGCCGCCGGGTCCTGCGCCGGGCTGGACCCGGTCACCACACCCTCTTCTCTCATGCCTCCGGCCGGCGGCTACCGCACGATCATCCTCACCGACTTCGACCGCATCACAGGCTCGCAGGCTGAACGTGACCTGCTCGCCGCCCGGCTGGCAGAGCTGGCGGCCCACCCGCAGGTCGCCGGGGTGGTGGTGGACGTGGGCACCGACGCCCGCGTGCGGGCGGCCAACCAGCAGGCCGACGCCAGCCCCGAGTGCCCGCCGGCCAAGAACCAGGTCGCTGAGGCGATCAAGGACATCGTCGACGCCTACCGCGCGCTCAACCCGCTGGAGTATGTGGTCATCGCCGGCGGCGACGAGGTCATCCCCTTCAAGCGCTACCCCGACCACGCCCTGCTGGCCAGCGAGCGCAACTACGTGCCCCCGGTGCAGGACCGCACCTCCTCGCAGGCCAGCCTGCGACTGGGCTACGTGCTCAACCAGGATTTCTACGGCGCCTCCCTGGAGCTGCCTTATAAAAACACCAGCCTGCCCCTGCCCGGCCTGGCCGTCGGGCGGCTGGTGGAGACGCCGGCGGAGATCGCCGGGATGATCGAGGCCTTCCTGCAGGCCGGCGGGATGGCTCCTGCGCCCTCTTCCCTGCTGGTCACCGGCTACGACTTCTTAGAGGACGGGGCGCGCCAGATCCAGCAGGAGCTGGAATCCGGCAGCGGTGTGAGCGCCGATACGCTGATCCTGCCGCGCGAGCTGCCCCCCACTCACCCCTCAGCCTGGACGGCGGACGACCTGCGCCAGGCCCTGCTCGGCCAGCGCCACGACCTGATCTTCCTGGCCGGGCATTTCTCCGCCAGCAGCGCCCTGGCGGCCGACTACACCACCCGCCTGCTGGCCGAAGAGGTGGCCGCCTCGAGCGTCGACCTGCGCAACAGCATCATCTTCAGCGCCGGCTGCCACGCCGGGTACAACATCGTCGACCCCCACGGCATCCCGCGCGTCACCCGCGAGCCCGACTGGGCCCAGGCCTTCGCCCGCAAGCAGGCCACCCTGATCGCCGGCACCGGCTACCAGTACGGCGACACCGATTTCGTCGAATACAGCGAGCGCCTCTACCTGCTGTTCAGCCGCCGGCTGCGCACGGGCAGCGGGCCGGTGTCCGTCGGTCAGGCCCTGACCGCCGCCAAGCAGGACTACCTGGCCGGCACCCCGCAGATGCGCGGCATCCACCACAAGGTGCTGCTGCAGACCGCCCTGTTCGGCCTGCCCATGCTCAGCGTGGACATGCCCGGCGCGCGCCTGACCCCTCCGGGGAGCACTTCCATCGTCCCCACACCGCTCAACGGCTACCCCGCCGACCCGGGTGCGACCCTGGGCCTGCAGTTCGCCGACGTGCAGTTCAGCCCTGCCCTCAACACGCACAGCGTGGAACTGACCGACCCGTCCAGCGGGGCGGCGGTCACCGCGACCTATCTCTCGGGGCCGCAGGGCGTGCTCACCGGCCCGGCCGAGCCCGTGCTGCCCCTGGAAGTCTTCAATGTGGGCGTGCCCGGCACCGTGCTGCGCGGCGTGGGCTTCCGCGGCGGCAGCTACAGCGACATGTCCGGTGTGCTGCCGCTCACCGGCGCGGCTGTCAGCGAGATCCGCGGTGTGCACACGCCCTTCCTCTCCCCCGTGTTCTACCCCATACGCATCTGGAGCCTGAACTTCATGGACGCCCTCAACGTTCCCGGCGGCGCCACCACGCTGGCGCTCACCCCCGCCCAGTACCGCGCCGGGGCCGTCAGCGAACAGACCTCCGTGCAGCGCACCTTCCATAACGTGAACCTGCGCCTGTTCTACAGCAGCAGTACCTCCACCTACACCGGCGGGGCGGTCCCCAGCACACCGGCGCTGTCGGCAGCCCCCGCCATCGCCCATGTGGAGACCAGCGAGAGCGGCGGCACGCTGCGCTTCATGGTGCGGGTCACAGCCAACCCCGCCGCCGGGGTGCAGGAGGTGTGGGTCACCTACACCGCCCTGTCCGGACCGCTCTCCGGGGTCTGGCAGTCCCTCGACCTGACCCGGGACCCGCAGGATTCCACCCTGTGGACCGGCGATCTGGCATTGGGCGGCACGCCGGCCGCAGACCTGCGCTACATGGTCCAGGCGGTGAACGGCGTCGGGCTGGTGGCGCTCAACACCAACAACGGCGCCTTCTTCATCCCGGGCGTGGACCCTGGCGCGGCGAACCCGGGGCTGCAGCCCACCACCGTGGAGCTGCTCAACCCGCCCGCCTCCGGGGCGTACGGCACACAGGCCGTGGTGCGCGCCCGCCTGACCTCAAACGGCTCACCCCTGGCTGGTCGGGAGCTGCGCTTCAGCCTGGACGGCGTCACACGCCGCGGAGTCACCGGCGCGGACGGCAGCGCGCAGGTCGCGCTGCCCCTGATCGGCCTGCCGGGCGATGAGACTCTGCGGGTCTCCTTCGCCGGAGACGAAGCGTTCGCCGCCTCGCACGCGCAGGCCGACTTCACGGTGCTCAAACAGTCCACGCAGATCACGCTCGATCCCCCGGCGGCCGCCGTGCAGTACAGCGACCCGCCCGACCTGCTGGCCGTCCTTACGGCCCGCGCCCGCCCGCTGGGCCAGCAGACGCTGTTCTTCCTCCTGCAGGGTCCTGGCGGGCAGGACGCCCAGGCCCCGATCACCGATTTCGCCGGGCGCGCCGCCCTGGAGCCGCCCGAGCTGCCCGCCGGCAGCTACGCGCTGGACGCCTTCTTCAGCGGGACCATCCCCCTGCCCTCCGGAACGCTGGACCTGGACGACCCGCGCTACCAGCCGGCTCATGCCGCAGGCTCGCTGGAAATCAGCCCTGAAGAAGCGCAGTTCACTTACAGCGGCGACCTGCAGGTGCAGCCCGGCGGTACGCTCAACCTGGCGGGGACCGTGGCCCAGCAGGACGACGGCGCTCCGGGTGATCTCACCCTGGCAGTCGTGCATTTTGAACTCTTCGATTCCACCGGCGCGCAGGTCGCTTCGCTCGACAGCGCCGTGGACGCCGCCGGGAACACGGCAGCAGTCATCAGCGGGCTGCAGCCGGGCAGCTACCGGCTGCGCGCTGAGGTGGTGGGCGGGTTCTTCGCCTCGCCCCCTGTTGAGATCGACCTGGGCGGAAACCGCCCGCCGGTCTGCTCTGCGGCTGCCCCGTCGATGTCCCTGATCTGGCCGGCCAACAACAAGATGGTCCCCATCCAGGTGCTCAATGTCAGCGACCCAGACGGGGACGCCCTGCAGATTACCATCACCGCAATCTTCCAGGACGAGCCGGTGGGCTCCGGCAAGAACAGCCCGGACGGCGAGGGGGTGGGCACGTCTACGGCCCAGGTGCGCGCCGAGCGCCAGGGCGGCGGCAACGGGCGCGTTTATCATATCGACTTTCAGGCATCCGACGGTGCTGGCGGGGTCTGTACGGGCGAGGTGCTGGTGGGCGTCCCCCACGACCAGGGGAAAGGCAGCACACCGGTCGACGACGGACGGCTCTACGACTCCACCGTACGGGATTAATATTGGATCTTCTCGACTCATTACTGGTATATCTTCCGGAAGACAGGCGACAGGCGCTGGCGCGGGGTGAAGACCTCCCCGAACGCCCCGCGGGCACGGCGTTGTTCGCTGATATCTCCGGCTTCACCCCGCTCACCGAGGCTCTGGTGCGCGACTTCGGCCACCGCCGCGGCGCCGAGGAGCTCACGCGCGTGCTCAATCAGGTGTACGACGCCCTGATCGCCCGCGTGCACACCTACGGGGGCTGCGTGATCGGCTTCAGCGGCGACGCCATCACCTGCTGGTTCGACGGCGACACGGCCCTGCGCGCCAGCGCCTGCGCCCTGGAGATGCAGGCCGCCATGCCGGCCCTGAATGCCGCGCTGCAGGATCTGCTGCTGCGCGCCGGCCGCCCGCTGGCGCTCAAGACCAGCCTGGCCTGCGGGGAGGTGCGCCGCTTCCTGGTGGGCGACCCCGAGCACGGCTACATCGACGTAATGGCCGGCGCTCTGCTCGACCGTCTGGCCGCCGCCGATCACCTGACCGGGAAAGGCGAGGTGCTGATCGACCCGGCGGCAGCTGCCGAGCTGGGCGATCAGGCGCGCATCGCTGAATGGCGGACCGACTCGCAGAGCGAGATGCGCTGTGCCGTACTGGATGGCCTGCGTGTCGAGGTCCCCCCCGCTCCCTGGCCGCCGCTGCAGCAGGGCGCCATCACGCCCGAACAGATCCGCCCCTGGCTGCCGGGCGCCGTTTACCGGCGCCTGGTCGACGGCCAGGGCGACTTCCTGGCCGAGCTGCGCCCCGCCGCGGCGCTCTTCCTGCGCTTCAGCGGCCTGGATTACGAAGCCACCGGCTCGCGCAGGCAGCTCGACGATTTCATCCGCCAGGTGCAGGAGGTCATCGCCCGCTACGATGGCACGCTCATCCAGCTGACCATCGGAGATAAGGGCAGCTACCTGTACGCGGTCTTCGGCGCCCCGCTGGCGCACGAGGATGACCCCCTGCGCGCCGCCGCAGCAGCCGTGGACCTGCGCCGCATCGCCGCCGGCATCCCCGGGCTGCAGCCGGTGCAGATCGGCCTGACCTGGGGCCGCATGCGCACCGGCGCCTACGGCTCGCCCCTGCGCCGTACCTACGGCGTGCTGGGCGACCAGACCAACCTGGCGGCGCGCCTGATGCAGGCTGCGCAGCCGGGCGAGATCTACGCCAGCCAGGAGGTCGTGCAGGCCACCGGGGAATTCGCCGTCTGGCAGGCGCTGCCGCCCCTGCAGGTCAAGGGGGTGAGCGAGCCCGTGCCCGTCTTCCGCCTGGAGAGCCTGCAGGAGATCCCCGCAGCCCGCCTGCAGCATGCGGTCGACTCCCTGCCGCTGGTAGGGCGCGCCGCCGAACTGGCCCTGGGCCTGGAGCGCCTGGCGCTGGCGAAGGCCGGCCGCGGGCAGGTCCTGGGCGTCTGCGGGGAGGCCGGCATCGGCAAATCGCGCCTGATCGCCGAACTCTCCGCCCGGGCGGCGGCGCAGGGCTTTACCGTGCTGGGCGGCGAATGCCAGTCGTACGGCACCGACAGCAGCTACCTCGTCTGGCAGGGCATTGTCTGGGGGCTGTTCGACCTGCAGCCCGGCTGGAGCGCAGAGCAGCTCGCCGCCGCGCTGCACGAGCGCCTGGCTGCGCTGGACCCGGACCTGGTCGCCCGTCTGCCGCTGCTCGGTGACGTGCTCAACCAGCCCCTGCCCGACAACGAGCTGACGCGGTCGCTGGACCCCAAACTGCGCAAGACCGCCCGCGAATCCCTGGTGGTCGACTGCCTGCGCCTGCGGGCCCAGGCCGGGCCGCTGCTGCTGGTGCTCGAGGAGTGCCACTGGCTGGACCCGCTCTCGCAGGACCTGCTGGTCGAGCTGGTGCGCCTCGCTGCCGGGCTGCCGCTGGTGGTGCTGCTCGGCTACCGCCTGCCGCCCTCGCGCCCCTCACCGGTGGCGCCCATCGCAGACCTGCCCCATTTCAAGGAAATCACCCTCTCGCCGTTCAACTCCGAAGAAGCGCAGCGCCTGATCGAACTCAAAATGGAGACCCTCTTCCACGGCACGTGCTCGCCCGAACTGATCGCGCAGATCACGGAGCACGCCGAGGGCAACCCGTTCTACCTGGAAGAGCTGGTCAACTACCTGCGCGATCGCGGCCTCGACCCCGGCGACCTGCAGACCCTGCAGCAGGTGGAGCTGCCCGACAGCCTGCACAGCCTGATCCTAAGCCGCATCGACCAGCTCAACCAGCGCGAGCAGATCACGCTCAAACTGGCCAGCGTGATCGGCCGCCTGTTCCGCGCCAGCCTGCTGTGGGGCGCTTACCCCGAGCTGGGAACCCGGGATGTGGTGCAGGTCTCCCTGCACAGCCTGGCGCGCTCCGAGCTGGTCCTGCCCGATAACGAGGCCGAGCTGACGTATTTCTTCAAGCACATCATCACCCAGGAAGTGGCCTACGAGAGCCTGCCGTTCGAGACGCGCGCCGTGCTGCACGCCCGCATCGGGACATTTATCGAAACGACGTTCCCGGCTGCGCTCGACCAGTATCTGGACCTGCTGGCCTTTCATTACAGCCGCAGTTATGAGCAGGAAAAGCAGCGCCATTACCTGCGCCTGGCCGGCGAGGCGGCCCAGGCGCGCTATGCGAACGCCTCCGCCATCCGCTACTACGAAGACCTGCTGCCGCTGCTGCCGCCGGACGAACAGGTGCCGGTGCTGCTGCGGCTCGGCCGGGTGTACGAACTGGTGGGTGAATGGGCACAGGCGGCTGAGATTTACGGCCGGGGGCTGGAAACCGCCGGCTCGCTGGGCGATCAGGCAGCCACCGCCCGCTGCCTGGCGGCGGCCGGTGAGCTCGACCGCAAGCAGGGGCGCTTTGAGGCCGCCGCGCAGCGCTTCGAACAGGCGCTCGAGCTGTTCAACCAGCTTGGCGACGAAGAGGGCGCCGGGCAGGTGTACCATTATCTCGGGACGCTCGCCGCCCAGCAGGGCGATTATGCGGCTGCCAGCGAGCGCTACCTGCGCAGCCTGGAGATCCGCCGCCGGCTGCAGGACGAGTTTCAGACCGCTGCGCTGCTGAGCAACCTGGGCATCGTGGCCCGCTTCCAGGGCGACTACCCCCGCGCCCGGCAGCTCCACGAAGAGAGCCTGGCGCTGCGCCGCAAGCTCGGCGACCGCTGGGCCATCGCGGTGTCGCTGAACAACCTGGGCAATGTGGTCCTCGACCAGGGCGACCTGGAAGAGGCGCGCCTGCGCCTGGAGGAGGCCCTGGCGCTGATGCGCGAGGTCGGGGCGCGCTATTACATCGCCAACTCGCTCAACAACCTGGGCAATGTGGTGCGCGCTCTGGGCGATTATCCCCGCGCCGCGGCCCTGTACCGCGAGAGCCTGCTGCTCAACCGCGAACTGGGCGACGGCTGGCAGCTTGCCTATGTTCTGGAGGATATCGGCGTCCTGGCCGCCCTGCGGGGGGATCCCGGGCGCGCGCTGCGCCTGGTGGAGGCGGCCGCCGCGCTGCGCGAGCGCATCGGCGCTCCCCTCTCGCCGGCCGAGCAGGAGAAGCTCACCGCCAACCTGGCGCCCGCCCTGCAGGGCCTGGCGGCGGACGATCAGGAAGCGCTGCGCCGGCAGGGCCGGGCGCTGAGCCTGGACGAGGCTGCCGCCCTGGCGCTGGAGTAGAGGATGGGGACGCGGATGTACGCTGATTACGCAGACAGGCGCGGATGAATGCTGCGGCTCCTCCCCGTAGTCCGGTTTTCCAGAGGACCTGGCGGCACGAACTTCTGCTTGCAGGCCGCTTCGACTGCGGGGCCTGTCGGCCCCTCCGCTCAGCGCGCCTGCAAGCGGAAGTCTGTAATCTCGCTCCTGAGCATGGGAACCAGGCCGCCCGCGTGGGAGCGCCCACATGTCGCATCTAATCGACGCCCACCCAGGCCCTCTCAAAGAGGTGGGTTTATGATGCGGGATCAAGAAATTCACTCCGATCCCCCGCAGGCGCGCGGAGCGGCATGCTTCGCATGCCTGGGGGCGTTAGGCCCGGGCATGCATGCTTAGTCGAAGCGGCCTGCGGGCGAATCAACCAGCCGCCCTTCGACTGCGCTGGCTCGCTGGCGCTCGCTCCACTCAGGATGCCTGGCGGCGGTGCAACTGCCTGCTCGCTGAACGTCCCCTGCAGGCGCGCGGAGCGGCATGCATGCATGCTTAGTCGAAGCGGCCTGCGGGCGAATCAACCAGCCGCCAGGCGCCCTTCGACTGCGCTGGCTCGCTGGCGCTGGCCCGCTGAGTATGCTTGCATACCGCTCCGGATGCCTCGCGGCGGTGCAATCGCTTGCTCGCTGAACGTCCCCTGCAGGCGCGCGGAGCGGCATGCTTCGCATGCCTGGGGGCGTTAGGCCCGGGCATGCATGCATGCTTAGTCGAAGCGGCCTGCGGGCAGATACTTCCGCACCCAGGCACCCAGAGCGTCTGCTTAGCGAGCCCGGTCGAAGGGCGTCTGGGTGCCGGGTAGTCAATCTTCTGCTGTCGCTCTGGATTTCTGGTATCCATGATGAAATTAAAACCTACCATTGAAAGTCCATGATCCTCTACCGCTAAACCCGGGCGCTCCGCGCCCGTACACCGAAGAGTTAAAATATCCCTGCCCCGGGCAGCGATCCGGACTGCCGGAATTAACAGCGAGCCCCGCAGAGCAGTGCCTTCCCGGCTCCCACGGGAGCCGTGGGAGCCAGTAAAGAAATATTTATCTCGCTCCAGGGCATGGGAACCATTCCGCTCCGTGTGGGGGTGCCCATGTACGTAGCTGTTCGCCCCCCACCCC
>JAAYXE010000191.1 GCA_012516075.1 Chloroflexota bacterium
AAGTGGTCGGTGAGGCCGAGACGGGGGATGAAGCCATTGCGCTGGCCGAAAAGCTCCGTCCCGATGTTATCTTGATGGACATTTACATGCCCCCGGGCGATGGCCTGCAGGCGGCCAGAGAGATCCGCCAGCGCTTTCCGGCGATCGCTGTTGTGATGCTGACATCTTCTGAACGCGATGAACACCTGTACGAAGCCGTGCAGCTCGGCGTATCCGGTTACCTGCTGAAAAGCCTGGATGCCGACGAGCTCTTTGACCTGCTCAAAGGCGTCGTTCAGGGTGAGATCGCCATGACGCGCTCCATGGCCACCCGGATCCTGAAAGGGGTTGCCCGCCGGCGCACCGATGAGGAAAGGGGCGAGGAGGCCCTCACCGAGCGTGAGCTGCTCGTCCTGCGCCTGGTCGCCAGCGGGGCAAGCAACCCGGAGATCGCCGAAGCGCTCACGATCTCGGTAAACACTGTCAAGAGCCACCTGAAAAACATCCTGGTCAAGCTGCAGCTCGAAAACCGCACGCAGGCCGCTACCTATGCCCTCAAGCGTGGTCTGGTTGCACCGGAGGACCAGTGAACCTGGTTCATGGGGTACTCAGACGAGGCGCGGGGCTTTTTGCCCGCGCCTTTTTTATCCGGCTTCGACAAATCACCCTACCGGGTGATTAAAGAGTACTCCACAGCAGGATGCACCCCAATAGGGGTTGGGATATGCTTCAAATGCAAAAATAGCTTCAAATCCCAATCCTCAAAGCGGAGAGTGCATATCTGACAGATTATTGAAAGTGCAATACCAGAACCCGATTTTGCCTGCATAGCTGCAGGCCAGACCCGGAGGGGGGCCGCTAGAGCTATCGAAACGAAGTTGGAGGAAGAATCCATGAGTGAAAAAAATTTCCTCGCCAGAGCATTGAATGAGACCGTACTCACCCGGCGGAGCTTTTTGAAGTGGAGCGCTGCCCTGGGCGGTACCGCAGCTCTGGCCGGGGGCTTGAGCTATGGTTTGAAATCCATGGAAGCCGCCGCTCAGGAAGACGAAAGCGAAGGCGAATGGATTTCAGCAGCCTGCTGGCATAACTGCGGTGGTCGCTGCCCGAACTATGCGCTGGTAAAAGACGGTGTGGTGCTGCGCCAGAAATCTGACGACACCCACGAAGACAGCCCGGATTTCCCCCAGCAGCGCGGTTGTGCTCGCGGCCGCTCGCAGCGCAAGCAGGTCTTCGGCGCTGATCGCCTGAAGTACCCGATGAAGCGCAAGCACTGGGAGCCCGGCGGCGGCCGGAAAGAGCTGCGCGGTCAGGATGAATGGGTGCGCATCTCCTGGGACGAGGCACTCGATATCGTTGCTTCCGAAATCAAGCGCATCAAAGAGAAGTATGGCAACGAAGCCATCCTCTGCCCCGGCGGTGCTGAAATCCAGCGCACCCTGACCCTGTACGGTGGCTATGTTTCCACTTATGGCACCACTTCTGGCGGCACGCTGCACTCCAGCAAGACCAGCTGCCTGGGCTTCGGTGCATACAACAGCGTGATGATCAACGACCGCATGGACCACCGCAATGTGGACCTCTTCGTCCACTGGGGTGCAAACGGCGCCTCGAGCAGCGGCGGAAACCCGGTCTACAACTACCTGCAGAACAAAAAACAGGGTGCCCGTGTTATCTTCATCGATCCCTTCTACACGGACACGGCTCAGGGGTTGGCCGACGAGTGGATCCCCATTCGCCCCGCAACCGATCACGCCATGGTTCTGGGCATGGCCTACACCCTGATCACTGAAGATGATCCCGTCAACAATCCGCTGATCGACTGGGACTTCCTCAACCGCTGCACCATCGGGTTCGATGCCGATCACATGCCTGAAGGCGCAGATCCAAAGGACAATTTCAAGGACTATGTTTTAGGCACATACGACGGGGTACCCAAGACCCCTGAATGGGCATCGGAGATCTGCGGCGTTGATCCTGATCGCATCCGCTCCCTGGCAATCGAGATTGCCCGTACTCGTAATGTCGCTCTGTGTATGGCCAGCGCTACCGCCCGCGTCATGAACGCTGACTCGTGGCCCCAGATGTTCTTAACATTCGGCGCTATGACCGGTCATATCGGGCGCCCCGGCAGCTTCACCGGCGACAGCTACTACCACCAGAACTGGAGCGGCCTGCGCTGCGGTCCGCCGATCATCAAACCGGGCAGCAGCGGGGTGCCAAGCGTCGGCATGAACCCGCTCGAGGGCGAAAACGTCGATGTATGGACCGTTCTGCCGAAAGTCCCTGGCATCCGCCTCAACGACACCCAGATGTGGGACGCGGTCGTGACCGGGAAATACCTGGCGGGTAAGGATGACCTGCGCGATATCAACATCCAGTTGATCTATCACGGCGGCGGAGCAACCCTCCAGACGCGCGACGGCATGACGCGCGGCATCGAAGCCCACCGCAAAGTGGAATTCGTCGTCTCGCACTCCCAGATCCTGACCACGAATTCCAAGTATGCCGACATCGTCCTGCCCGTTACCACGGAATGGGAGCGCTACGGCACGATTACAGCTGCCAACCGCGAGATCGGTTTTGTGTGGGCCAGCCAGATTACTGAACCGCTCTACGAGGCAAAGGACGATATCTGGATCGCGGCAGAAATCGGTAAGCGCCTGGGGCTTGACCCGGATGTGATTAACCCGATCCCATTGAAGCAGCAGATCTTCAACCATATCGCCGGAGCGGCCATTCTCAAGGGAGATGTCCCCTACTCGAAGTCCGAATACGAGCCGCTGGTGACGATCACGGAAGAAGACATCAAGGAAATGGGTGTAGAAGGGCAGCCTCAGCAGGGCCGCATCCCGTTGAAAGAGCTGAAGAAGCGCGGCTACTACCAGGTTCCGCGCTACCCGGGAGACAACTACGAGTACGTCGCGCTGATGGACTTCCGCGAAGACCCGGAGGCGAATCCGCTGCCAACCGACAGCGGCAAGATCGAAATCTACTGCAAGAAGCTGGCAGACGTTGTCGAATCTCGCGGCTGGTCGACCATCAAGCCCTACCCGGCCTACAACCCGGCCCAGGAAGGCTATGAGGCAACTTTTGCAGATTGGAAGAACAAGATTAAAGGTGAATTCCCGCTGCAAAACTACAACATTCACTACCCACGGCGCTCGCATTCCGTGTTCGATAACATTCAGCAGCTGCGCCGGGCCTTCCCTCACGAGTTCTTCATGAACCCCATCGACGCTGAGGCGCGGGGCATCAAGCATGGAGATATCGTCCAGATAACCAGCAAACACGGCACGGTGATTCGTCCGGTTTTCGTTACCTCACGCATCATGCCGGGTGTAGTGACCCTGCCGCACGGAGCCTGGGTTGAAATCGACGAGGCGACGGGCGTTGACA
>JAAYXE010000192.1 GCA_012516075.1 Chloroflexota bacterium
GGCGTATCCAGGGCCGGAAGCGTTCCCGACCCCAACCGGCGGCGCATACCCGGGGCCGGCGGCGCCGCCCTCGCCGTTCCCCACTTCGTCAACGGGCGCGTACCCCGGCCCGGCCGTCACAACGCAGCCCTCCCTGCTGCCCACGCCCAACCCGCTCACGCCCTCGCCGCCCGGTGTGATCCCCACCGCGCAGCCCACGGTCACGCCCACACGCCCGCGGCCGACCGTCCCGCAGATCACCGTGGACCTGCGCCTGCTGGCCACCGATCCCGATGAAGTGGAGCTGGCTTCCGGGCGCGTGCAGCTCGTCGAGTTCTTCACCTTCTGGTGCTACCACTGCCGGGCGATGATCCCCCTCATGTACGGGCTGGAACAGGAATACAGCAGCCGGATGAACTTCGTTTACCTGGACCTGGACGACCCGCGCGTGCGCGAGTTCCGCGAGGCGCTGGGGTACCGCATCCCGCCCGGCGGGATCGAGCCCCTGTTTTACCTGCTCGATGCTGAAGGGGAGATCATCAAGCAGTGGCGCGGCGTCGTTGCGGTGGAGGAGTTCCAGGACGAGATCGAGCGCCTGCTGCGCGGGCCGGCGCCTTAGCCGGCGGCGTGCTTCCCCCGGGCCGGTTTCTGCGGCTCCCGGGCTCTGCTTCTTTCCACCACTTTGCGGCAGTATTCAAACAGCACCGGCAGCGCCTCTTCGTCGTCGTAGGGCACTTTGGCGCTGCCCTTGCCGAATTTTGCGCGCGGCAGCTGGGTTTTCAGCTCCTCGATCAGGGCGAAGTCGAGGGGGTGGAAAGGGTAGTGGTTTTTAGCGGCGGAGAAGGCGACGTAGCTGCCGTTGAGTTTGAACATGGGCATCTGGTAGGAGATGGTTTCCCGGGCTTCAGGGAAATTGGTGCGCATGAACTCGATCAGGGTTTCCAGGCGCTGTTTTTTGATCCCATCGAACTGGTTGACATATTCTTCGACCGTGCTGATCATATCCCACTCCTTCTGGCGGTTGAATTGAAGCACTGGGGGTAATTATTACCATGAAACCGGGCGCGGCTCCAGAGCGCTGGGGGCCAGGTGTGGTCACACCGGTCGCTCAAACGGGAACGAACCATCATTCTCCATAAATGGGCCGCAGGCCGGCTGGTGTTCCCTTTCTTTGTCAACCCCCACCCTTGCCCTACCCGCTTTGCTCGCTGATGCTCGCTCGCAGGGGAGGAAAAAACGTGTTCCCACGCGTCCCGTCTTGAAAGCACAGTAAGGCACTTGACAAAGTGTACCCACTTCCACTATAATATCCTTACCCCATCCCCCCTGGGGGGGGGTATCAGGAAGGAGTTGTGAAGCATGAAACATGAAGAAGCCCTGCGCCGCTTGAAAACTGTTGAGGGGCATATCCGCGGCATCGAACGCATGGTGGAAGACGGCGCCTACTGCATCGACGTCATCCGCCAGATCCAGGCCGTGCAGGCGGCGTTGAGCAAGGTCAGCACGCTGGTCCTCAACGAGCACCTCAACTCCTGCCTGATCACCGCCGTACGCGGCGAAGATCCGGACGAGCGCGAACGGGTACTGCGCGAGATCACGGATGTATTTGCAGCAGCCACAAAAACCTGAACAGGAGAGCAACCCCCATGAAAACCCTCATCTTCGATATCCCCAACATCAGCTGCCATCACTGCGTTCACACCATTCAGACCGAAGTCGGAGAGCTGGAAGGCGTGCAATCGGTCACTGCCGACGCAGCTGCAAAAACGGCCACGGTCGTGTTCGATGCGCCGGCTACCGAAGAGAAAATTAAGGAACTGCTGGCGGAGATCAACTACCCGGCTGCCGCCGTCCATTCGCCCAACTAACCCTCATTCATTATTGATATAAAACCGCCGGCAGCACCTGCTGCCGGCGGCGCAAAAAATACCCGGCCTGCTCCGCAGGATTGATTTTCATGGTTTGATCAAAATCCTCCAGCCGCCCGGTTGATACAAAATGAACCTGGTAAACTCTACTGCCGCCCGGGCCGGCTGGACGGGAGGCTTGCATGGTTGATTCCAGACAAATTACACTGCCGGTGACGGGGATGACCTGCGCCAACTGCGTCGCCACCATTGAACGCAACCTGAAAAAGGTGGACGGCGTGCAGAGCGCGCTGGTGAACCTGTCGTCCGAGCGCGCCACGGTCGAGTTCGACCCGCAGCGCACCGGGCTGGACGACCTGGTGGCCCGCATCCGCCGCGCAGGATACGACATCGCCGCTGGCGAGGCCAGCCTGGTGGTGCACCGCATGAGCGACGCCAGCGACGCCCAGCGCCTGGAGAAGGCGCTGCTCCAGGTCGAGGGTGTGATCGAGGCGCAGGTGAACTTCGCCGCCGAGAGCGCACGCGTGCGCTACATCCCCACCCTGGTCAGCCAGGGCGACCTGCGCCGGGTGATCGCCGCGGCCGGCTTTGAGGCCGTCGAGACCGGCGGCGAGGGCGAGGACGCCGAACGCAAAGCGCGCGAGGCCGAGATCGCCCAGCAGCGCCATTATCTGATCGTTGGCCTGATCTTCACTGTGCCGCTGTTCGTGTTTTCGATGGCGCGCGACCTGGGCCTGCTGCCCATGTGGTCGCACGAGCCCTGGGTGAACTGGTTGATGTTCGCCCTGGCCACACCGGTGCAGTTCTACGTGGGCTGGCAGTACTACGTGGGGGCCTACAAAGCCCTGCGCAACCGCTCGGCGAACATGGACGTGCTGATCGCCATGGGCTCGTCGGCGGCGTATTTCTACTCCATCCCCATCGTCCTCGGGTTGATCCACGGGCATGTCTACTTTGAGACTGCCGCGGTGATCATCACGCTGATCAAGCTGGGCAAATTCCTGGAAGCGCGCGCCAAAGGCCGCACCAGCGAAGCCCTGAAGAAGCTGATGAGCCTGCGCCCGAGCACGGCGCGCGTGCTCCGCGACGGCGTGGAGAGCGAAATCCCCGCCGAAGACGTGCGCGTGGGCGACGTGGTCATCGTGCGCCCGGGCGAGAAGATCCCCGTGGACGGGGTGGTGATCGAAGGCCGCTCAGCGGTGGACGAATCGATGCTCACGGGCGAGTCCCTGCCGGTTGAGAAGGGCCCCGGCGACCCGGTGATCGGCGCGACCCTCAACCGGCACGGCCTGCTCAAGTTCGAGGCCACCAAAATCGGGCGCGAGACGGCCCTGGCGCAGATCATCCGCCTGGTGGAAGAAGCCCAGGGCAGCCGTGCGCCGATCCAGGCGCTGGCCGACCGGGTTTCGGCCGTCTTTGTCCCGGCGGTGATCGCCATCGCCCTGATCACTTTCCTGGTCTGGTATTTCATCATCCCGCTGCCGGCCGAGGCGCAGACCGGTCTGTTCACGCGCGCTCTGATCAACATGGTGGCGGTGCTGGTGATCGCCTGCCCGTGCGCCATGGGCCTGGCGACGCCGACGGCCGTGATGGTGGGCACCGGCAAAGGCGCCGAGCTGGGCGTGCTGCTCAAATCGGGCGAGGCCCTGGAGCGTGCCGGCAAGGTGGACACGGTGGTGCTGGACAAGACCGGCACGATCACGCGCGGCCAGCCCGCAGTGACCGACATCGTGCTGGCGCAGTCCGCCCGGGAGCCGGCTGCTGCGGCCGCCGGAGGGGCGGCGGTGCTGGAGACCGACCCCGCGCTGGAGCTGCTGCGCCTGGCCGCCTCGGTGGAGAAGGGCAGCGAGCACCCGCTGGGTGAGGCCATCCTGGCCGAGGCCGGTGAGCGCGGCCTGACTCTCAGCGATCCGCTGGGGTTCAAAGCCGAAGCCGGCCACGGCGTGGAAGCCCAGGTGGACGGCCGCCAGGTGCTGGTGGGTAACCAGCGCATGATGGCTGCGCGCGGCATCGAACTGGGCGAACTGGCGGGCGAAGTGGAGCGCCTGCAGAATGAGGCCAAAACGGCCATGCTGGTGGCGGTGGACGGCGCCGTGCGCGGCGTGATCGCCGTGGCCGATACGGTCAAAGACGGTTCGCTGGACGCCATCCGCCGGCTGCACGAGATGGGCCTGCAAGTGGTCATGCTCACCGGCGATAACCAGCAGACCGCCGAGGCGATCGCCCGCCAGGTGGGCGTGGACATGGTGCGTGCCGAGGTGCTCCCCGGCGACAAGGCTGCCGAGGTGAAGCGCCTGCAGGAGATGGGCCAGGTGGTGGCCATGGTAGGCGACGGCATCAA
Source organism: Chloroflexota bacterium (assembly GCA_012516075.1). Lineage (GTDB taxonomy): Bacteria > Chloroflexota > Anaerolineae > Anaerolineales > UBA4823 > JAAYXE01. Next base: position 4,189 of record JAAYXE010000192.1, read on the forward strand.
CGACGCCCCGGCGCTGGCCCAGGCCGAGGTGGGCATCGCCATTGGCACCGGCACGGACGTCGCTATGGCTGCGGCGCCGGTGGTGCTGATCAGCGGCGACCTGCGCGGCGTGCCGCGCGCCATCAGCCTGTCGCGGGCCACGTTGAAGACCATCAAGCAGAACCTGTTCTGGGCGTTTATTTACAACATTATCCTGATCCCTGCGGCTGCGGCCGGGGCGCTGAACCCCATGCTGGCCGCCGCGGCCATGGCCTTCAGCAGTATTTTCGTGGTCAGCAACAGCCTGCGGCTGCGCGGGATGCGTATAGATTAATGATCTGGCAGGAGCGGCCAGTGAGACCCGGCCAGGCACTCTTCGATCGAGCGGTCGTTCTTTGACCGCCGCTCCGGGTGCCTGGCTGTGCTGCGGATGACAATTTCCCTCCCCTGCGAACGGAGCGAAGCCAAGTGAGCGGGGGAGGGTCAGGGTGATGGTCGTGGCTCGAAAGCGCGGCGAGCATCATCCACGTGCACGTGTTTTGGACGCCCACCCAACC
>JAAYXE010000193.1 GCA_012516075.1 Chloroflexota bacterium
TCCCAGCCCCATGCCGGCAGATCTGCCGCAGACAGGCGATTCCGGAGCCGCCCCTGACCCGCAGGAACTGGCCGCTTTCCTGAGCCTTTCCTCCCTTCTGACCGGTTTTGAAAACCTGGATCCCGTCCTCGGCCAGGTCTATTTAGGCAGCATTCAACAGGATCCCGGGTTCAGCGGCCAGCTGCAGGGTCTGATCGAACAGGCGGGGGTACAGTCACAGAATCCGCCTGCGGGTATTGAAGACCTGCAGGCCGCCGGCATCTTCGACCAGGAGTCGGCCAGAGAACTGGCCGACTATATCATTTCCATGTGGTACACCGGTATTTACAACCAGGGTGAAGAACAGCGGGTAGCAACATTTGTTGACGCACTGGCATGGAAGGCGATTAATTTCACTAAGCCGCCCACCATCTGCGGGTCTTTCGGCTTCTGGGCCGAGCGGCCCAGCGGGGATTTCAGTTCGTAAGAAGGAGCGCCGAAAGTGGCAGAATACCGCGCAGACATGGTCATCGTAGGCGCCGGCGTCGCCGGCCTGCTGGTCGCCTGGAAACTGGCCCAGGCCGGGGTCAGCGTGCTTGTATTAGAAGCCGGGCCGCGTGTCAACCGGGCGGAAGCTGTGGAGAATTACCGCAGCGCCGTCGCCAAAGTGCCCGAATCGCCTTACCCGGATGTTCCCCATGCCCCGCGGCCCACCGTGCTCTCTCTGCGGGATGGGTATTACATTCAGGATGGGCCCGACACCTTTGGCAGCACGTATGAACGGCGCGTGGGCGGCACCACCTGGCACTGGTTAGGGACATGCCTGCGCCACCTGCCGAACGATTTTCGCATCCGCAGCCTCTACGGTGTGGGGGAAGACTGGCCGATTACCTATGACGATCTGGAGCCCTGGTATCTGCAGGCAGAAGAAGCCCTGGGCGTCGCCGGTGACAGCCACCAGGATCTGGGCTCGCCGCGCAGCGGTCCCTATCCGCTGCCGCCGCTGCCGCTCACCTATCTGGACAGGCAGCTTGCTCTTGCGGTTGAACCCCTGGGATTAAAGGTCGAACTCACACCGCAGGCACGCAACTCACAAACCTACGACGGACGGCCGCCCTGCTGCGGGAACGCCACCTGTGTGCCCATCTGTCCCATCGCTGCCAAATATGACGCCTCGGTCCACGCCGCGAAAGCAGAACAGCTCGGAGCACAGATCCTGGAGAACGCCGTCGCTCATTTTGTCGAAGTAGGCCCGGACGGGATGGTGACGGGAATCCGCTTCAAGCGTCCCGATGGCACCGAGGAGCGAGCTGTGGGCAGGATGTATGCCCTGGCGGGCAACGCCATGGAAACCCCCAAACTGCTGCTGATTTCACGCACGGATGCACTCCCCAACGGAGTGGCCAATTCCAGCGATCAGGTGGGGCGCAATTTGATGGATCACCCGGTGCAGCTCAGCTGGGCGCTGGCCCGTGAGCCCCTGTTCCCTTATCGCTCGCCGCTGGAGAACGCAGGGATTGAGAACTACCGTGACGGGGAGCACCGCCGCACCCATTCCGCCTTTCGCATCGCCATTGGCGAGGAGGGCTGGAGCTTCCCGGGTTATACGCCTCTGGAAATGACCGGGATACTGCTGGGTGAAGGTCTGCGCGGCAGGGCACTGCGTGAAGAAATGAACCGCCGTGTGGCCCACCAGTTCCGCTTCGCCAACCTGATCGAGCAGATGCCCGACCCTGAGAACCGCATTGTCCCGGCGTTCGACCAGCTCGACGCCATCGGTATCCCGCGCCCGAAAATTACCTATCGATTGGATGAATTTACCATCCGGGGAATGGCGGAAGCCCGCCGGGTCAGCGATCTTATCTTCGCCGCGATGGACGCTACGTATACGGAGCACAGTCAGATACCCTTCGGCGCCGGCCATATCATCGGGACATACCGCATGGGAAACAACCCCCGCACATCTGTGGTGGATGCAAACCTGCGCGCCCACGACCACCCGAATTTATATCTGCTCGGCAGCGGCACGTTTCCGACCGCCGGCACAGCCAATCCCACCCTTACGATAGCGGCATTATCGCTGCGGGCTGCACAAACCATCCTGGGCGAGCTGCAGGCCTGAGATATCTTCAGATCGTTATAACAGCAAAGACTCTGGTAAGACCGGAGTCTTTGCTGTTCCTGGGGCGCGTCTCGTGATACGCTTTATGCTTCCAGCGCACAAACTTACAGTATGCCCTGGGATCTTCCAATGACCGCGAAAGAGACCTTCAGGTAAAATTAGACCATTCTCGAGCAATCCGACTCAATGGAAGGCGCAGCGAACGCCAGGGTCCAGCCGCACAAAGGTACAAACAACAGGTCGAAGGGAATAATTGCGGCTGTCTCGCCTTCGATGCCTGAGACTGAGAGAACAAGGTGTTTCCTGGAGTTGTTAATACAATGAATGAAAAACCAATCGAGTGGTTCGAAAACACACACAAAGACAGTGCCCGCGGCGCTGCGGTGGCGGCGGAACTCTTTCCGCAGGACCTGCCCCGAAAAATTCGCCAGTTCCACCGGCAGATCCCTGGTTATCGTATGAGCCCGCTCAAAGGGCTCACCAACCTGGCCGACAAGCTGGGTCTGGGAGGTATCTGGGTGAAAGACGAATCTGCCCGCCTGAACCTGTCGTCATTTAAGGTTTTAGGCGGCTCCTATGCGATCTACCGCCTGTTGAAGCGCCGGTTAGGCTTGGAAGACCAGGAACTCAGTTTTGAGGAGCTCACACGCGGACCGCTGCGGGAGAAGCTGGGCGACATCACCTTTGCTGCTGCGACCGACGGAAATCACGGCCGCGGCATCGCCTGGTCTGCATCTCAAATGGGCTTCAACTCGGTGATCTACGTACACAAATTGACCTCTCAGGCACGCATCCGGGCGATCGAAAGCAACGGGGCAAAAGTCGTCATTGTGGATGGCAACTATGACGATGCCGTTCGGCAGGTGTACCAGGATGCACAGCGCAACGGTTGGGAAGTAGTTTCAGATACGGCCTGGGAAGGATATGAGGATATCCCCCGGTGGGTAATGCAGGGGTATACTACCATGCTGAGCGAAGCCCAGGAGCAGTTCGCCGCACAGGGCCTGAGCCGGCCCACCCATATCCTCGTCCAGGCAGGGGTGGGTTCGCTGGCTGCGGCCACCGTCGGGTTTTACTACAGCATGTTCGGTGAAGAGCGGCCGAAATCGATCGTGGTGGAGCCGACCCGGGCTGCGTGTCTGTACCGTTCGGCCCTCGCCGGCGATGGGGAACCCCATATTGTTGAAGGCAGCCTGGACACCATCATGGCCGGGCTCGCCTGTGGGGAACCCAATCCTATTGCGTGGGAGCTGCTCAAAGATTGTGCCGATTATTTTGCCGTTTGCCCGGATTATGTAGCCGCAAAAGGGATGCGTGTGTACGGCGTCCCGCTGCGCGGCGACCCGGTGGTGATTTCAGGCGAGTCTGGCGCTGTTACACTGGGTGCGCTCATGTACATCAAGCAGTACGCCGGCGCCCGGGAGCTGTGTGAAAAGCTGGGGCTTGGACCGGATTCTCATGTTCTGCTGATCAATTCCGAGGGGAACACTTCTCCGGACGATTTCCGTTATGTGGTATGGGAGGGCGGTATTCCCGTTCCGGAGGAATACCGGCTGCGCTCCTCCTGGTAAGGATCCCTTCCGCAGTATAAAAAAACAGAGCCCCTGCTGTGAAGGGGCTCTGCCGTTTAATAATCCAAACCGCTCTGGCCGTTCTGGTTTACTGGTAATCGCCGGCGGCTTCCGGCTGGTAAATGATTTCCTTAACCCGCATGGTGCACTTACCACCCGGCGTATCCCATTGAAAAACATCCCCTACCCGGTAGCCAAGCATTGCTGTCCCAATGGGAGCCAGGACGGAAATTTTCCCCTGCGTCACATCCGCTTCTTCTGGAAACACCAGGGTATATATCATTTCCTCGCCCAGATCCTCATCCACCAGGCGCACTTTGGAGTTCAATGTGATGACGTCCGGCGGAACCTCCTTCGGTTCTACGATCTGGGCTTTCTCCAACTCACCAGCGAGCTGCTTTAAATACGGACTGCCGCGGTATTCTGAATAATTGGCTTTCTGAATCAGCTGGCGCAGCTTTTCGGCATCCGACTTGGTGATGTAAATGGTAGGTTGGTTCATACGGTCTCCTGATCCTGACTATCATCAGATCCTGCTCTAGAAAAGAAAACTTCCGTGAAGGTAATCTCTCACGGAAGCTGGTAGACCAGAACTGAGCGTAGAGTTACCTTCACCTTTTAAGGATTTTGCGGTCTGCTATGTTCATCAAGAGCCGCTCCTCCTTCAGCTTAAGCAGCCCTGCCAGATGAAGATGGGTAATACGACTGACAGATAACGTCATCACAATAAGAGATACCCCGATAGCAGAAAATCAGCCGGAGACCCTCTCCGCTGATCAAAATCCTGTAATCTTATTATAACATTTTTTCATATGTTGTACCAAACCCTTCGGATCAGATAGGCAGGTATGATGCAGCAGCAGTTGTTGTCAATTAAATGTAATTAATGTAAAATACTTTTGTGTGCGGGTAAAAATGGATACAGGTGGGAAATAATGGTGTGACCGGGATATTGCAAAGCTCATCCTGATCTCATCCCGGAGGTCCGTATGCCACCCAGCGCATCGAAGAAAGGGTCCAGATTTCTGGGCCTCATCCTGCTGTTACTCGCCCTCCCCCTGCTGTTCCTCTCCACTGCCCTTGCCTTACCTCTCATCCGGGTATACGTTCCCTCGGTCCTGCGCGGCTGGCCGCCCCCCACTCCAACACCGCTTCCCGGACGGGTTGTGATCAGCGAAGTACTGTATGATCCCAGCGGTGCTGAACCGGATGGGGAATGGATTGAACTGATAAACACCGGCGAACTGCCGTACGATCTTACCGGCCATAAAATCGGAGACGAGGAAGAGCCCGGTCAAAGAGAAGGCATGTACCATTTCCCCGCCCAGAGCCGCATCGACCCGCGCCAGATCATCATCGTGGCTTACAACGCGGCTGTTTTCAAAAACCAGTACGGATTCCTTCCGGATTATGAAATCCGCAGCACCAGTCCCCAGGTGCCAGACCTGCAGAAATACACCCGGTGGGCCGTGGGCAATATGAATCTGGTAAATACGGGCGATGAAGTCCTGCTGCTGGACCCAATGGACAATATCATCGATGTCGTTTCGTGGGGGGATTCCTATGCCGGGTTTGATCTGCCGGTCTTCACAGTGCCCGAAGGTCACTCCATAGAACGGTTCCCGGTCGATATCGACCGGGATATCCGGGACGACTGGGTTGACCAGAGCTTTCCAAATCCCGGGAACGTTGTTTTCAGCACACCAACACCCACTCCAACACGCACTCCGACGCGCACGCCAACCCACTCACCGACCAAAACCCCGGAGCCGAAATCAACAAAGGAGGATCCAGAATCAAAAGATACACCTGGCCCTGAGGGCACAGCAACTAAAACCCCCACATTAACCCCATCTCCCACAGCAACGCCGACCCCACCGCTTCCGGAGCTGCTCCTCAGCGAGGTGTTGTACAGCAGCACACGCTCGGAACCGGATGCGGAGTGGATCGAGATCTACAACCCCGGCGACCAGGAAGTCGATCTGAGCGGGTATCTGATCGAAAACACCCGCATAGGCGCGGGGGTCGGCGGCGTCCGCTTCCGCTTTCCCGAAGGCACGGTTCTGGAACCCGGAGGAGTGCTCGTGATTGCCGGCAAGGCCAGCTTATTCAACATGACCTATGAAAGCAAAGCCGACCTGGAGATCCTGGAATCCTTGCCACAGGTCCCCACCCTGATCGTGGTGCAGGGTTCGCTGGCCGGGTTTTATCTGGACAACAATGGGGACGGCCTCATCCTGTCGGACGCAGATGGAACCATGCTGGACCAGCTGGCCTGGGGCTACCCAGAAGGGCTGATGGATCCTCCGGCAGCGACCGTCTCTGCTGGGCAGTCACTCGAGCGTTATCCCTGCAACAGGGACACCGACACAGCCGCAGACTGGCGTCTACAAAAGAATCCATCTCCAGGAAAACTGCCCTGATCAGTCATCCCTGGCTTTCCAATCTCCGCTGCGCTCATCTTTTTCATACTTCTTCTTAACGGCAGCCCAGGCCACCCTGTGCGCCGTTTCCTCGCGCGAAGCATCACCCCGGCGCTCGTGCGGTTCATCGTACTGCTCCCACGCGCTGTTGTATGCCTCCATGTAAATTTCCTGGCCGTGTTTCGGCAGGTTGTTTTTAACACTATCGGGTAATTCGCGGATGTTCCGGTATGGCATCGTTCCTCTCCTTTCAAAATTGATCTTTCCATTACTCCTGTGAGGTTAGGGGATATTCCGGTTCCGGGCAATGGGGAGATGCCCACAGGCGATACGGGGAGAATCCCTTAGTACCTGTGACGAACAGCCGTGTAAGAAACGGGCGACTGGCGTATAATGAATGCCAGAAACAATCAGGGGGAACAGGATTTTTCCTGGAACCAGGGCTGCCGGGACAGGAATCTCACCGCAGCGCGCCAGCCTCATCACCCAGCAAAGCATTACGAAGTCAAAAGACTGCCGCCGGGTTCACCGGGCCCATTTTCCTCGTTCAGAGGATTCCGGGACTGACAGCCCAGGCCAGGCTCCCGGTCCCCACCTGACATCCGGAACCTGTTAACCGGGTTTGTATTGGTTATTTCAGAATCAGCCACAGGAGGATAATCATGGCGAGAGTAGCGATCAACGGATTGGGCCGCATCGGCAGAGCAGTCTTCAAAATCACGCTCGACACACCGGGGCTGGAGATCGTCGCCGTAAACGACATCGTGCCGCCCGACACCCTGGCGTATTTGCTGAAATACGACACGGTCTACCATCGTTATGAAAAATCTGTCGAAAGCACCGACAGCAGCATTATTGTGGACGGGAAAGATTATCCCGTTTACAACATCAAAGATCCCGCACAGCTTCCGTGGGAGGAACTGGGGGTGGATATCGCCATTGAAAGTACAGGCGTTTTCACCCAGGCCGAGGACGTGAAGAAGCATATTGAGGCCGGCGCCAAATACGTGATCCTTTCTGCCCCGGCAAAGGGGGACGAAATCGGGACTGTGGTCCACGGCGTCAACCGCAACGGCGAACCGGCCCGGATTGTTTCCTGCGCAAGCTGTACGACCAACGCTATCACCCCGGCGATGGAGATCATGAACCGCCGCATCGGGGTAAAAAAGGCCCTGATGACCACCGTGCACGGATACACCTCCTCGCAGAAGCTGGTCGATTCGCCCGCCAAAAAACTGCGCCGGGGTCGTGCTGCCGCGGCAAACCTTGTGCCCACCTCCACCGGCGCGGCCATTGCCACCACCAAAGCCCTGCCGGAGCTGGCAGGCCGGTTCGATGGTGTGGCCATCCGCGCGCCAGTGCCCGTCGGTTCCATCGCGGATATCGTCTTTCTGGCCGCGCGCCCGACTACGGTCGAGGAGATCAACCAGATTTTCAGAGAAGAAGCACAGAGCGAGCGCTATAAGGGCGTTCTCGGCGTGAGCGATGACCCTCTGGTCTCCTCGGATATTATTAAAGACCCCCACGCCGGCATCATCGACCTGGAACTGACACAGGTGATCGATGGCGATCTGGTAAAAATCATGAGCTGGTACGACAACGAATGGGGATACAGCAACCAGCTGGTGCGAACGGCGGTAGAAATCGCCAGCGTCGCCAGGGATATTCAACGCTGAGAATGACTGAACAGGAAGCTGCTCCGCAGCCTTTGCGGAGCAGCTTCTTATTATCCCGTACGCCGGTCACAGCCCGGATTCCCCGTCTTACCGGCGTGCAGCGCGGGCAGACCTGCAGGGACGGCGCATCCCGGAACGCTGGCAGCGGCGCCCCGAAACCTGAATACTGCATGATCCGGCCGGTGATCTACCCGGCGCTAAATCCGCTGGTTAATTTCCGCCAGGATCCCCTCCACCTTCTCGCGCGTCAGGCCCAGCTGAGCCGCCTGCGGCAGCGAGAGAATTGCATTCAGCGACAGACCCTGAGCCATCTGCACCATGGGATTGGCCGCCACCCCGGGGAGGTGCTTATCCAACACCTGCTTTGCCTGTGGATGAGCCAGTACTTCTCCCAGTGTTGTCTCAAGTGTAAATTCCATCGATTTCCTCCCTTCTCAATATAAACGAATAGATTTTGTAAACCCGGCGCCATCAGGGGCCGGGTTGATTATATCAATCAGAGTTGACGATTCAAACTCACTTTTCCTCATACAACGAAATCCCCTGGATCAGGTTTTTCTGCAGCAGGAGCAGAAGCAGCAGGGGCGGAATGGCTGCGATCAGCACACCGCTCATCACATAGTGCCATTCCACGGCGGCATCGGTGGCGACAAGCTGACGCAGACCGATCTGCACCATGCGGACGGAATCGGAATTGGCGATCACCAGAGGCCACAGGTACTGGTTCCACATATAGATGAATTCGATTAAGAAGAGGGCGGCGATGTTCGTGGCCGAGAGCGGGACCACTATGTGTAAAAGGAACTGCAGCGGGCTGGCCCCGTCGATGCGCGCTGCGTCCGCCAGCCCCGGCGGGATGGTCTGGTAAAGCTGGCGAAAGAGCAGGATGCCTGTGGCGCTGGCAAGGAACGGAATGGTGAGCGCCTGGAATGAATTGATCCACCCCAGCGAATCCATCAGCGTGTAGGTAGGTACAATGCGCACCGGCAGCGGCAGCATGTGGGTGAGCAGGATCAGAACAAAGAACAGGTTCTTGCCGCGGAAATCAAAGTAGACAAATGCAAAAGCGCCGATCACGCTGAGGACGATCTTCCCAATGGCCACGGTGACCGCCACAAATGTGGTGTTGGCCAGCAGGCGCCCCATGTTGATCCGGTTCCAGGCATAGGCGATATTGTCGAACAGCGCCGTGCCTGGCAGCAGCTTGAGATTGTAATATTCGCTGGGAGTCTGCGAGGCAAGCAGCAGCGCGTACAGCATGGGGAACAGGATAAAGATCACCACGACGATCATCACAGCGTGGGAGATCAACGGCAGCAGCACCCGGTTCCGGAGCCAGGCAGCCGTGTTCTGCTGTGTACGCGCAGGCAGTTGGACGGCAGTTTCTGATTTCATAGGTAGTGAACTCTCTGACCGACGAAGCGAAACTGTAAGAAGGTGAGCGAGGCGACGATCATCAGCAGGACAATGGATTGGGCGGAGGCAAAGCCGGTGTCCAGGCTGATAAACCCGTCCTGATAGAGATTGTACACCAGGAAATTCGTGGCCTGCCCGGGTCCTCCCTGGGTGGTGATGTGGACCAGGCCGAAAATCTCAAAGAAGGCGTACAGCGTATTCATAATAAACAGGAAGAAAGTCGTCGGCGAAAGCAGCGGGAAGGTCACCTTCCAGAACTTCTGCCAGCTTCCTGCGCCATCCAGCGAAGCCGCTTCGAGCAGTTCGGTGGGCAGCCCCTGCAAACCGGCCAGGAAGAAGACAATGTTGTAGCCGAACATCTTCCAGGTGGCGGCAAGCGCCAGAAAGACGATCGCGGCGAGGCTGCTGGTCAGGTAATTGAAATTGATCCCCACCAGGCGGCGGAGAAGCAGCGCCCCCAGGCCAAAGTTCGGGTTCATCATCAGTCCCCAGACCAGCCCGGCAATCGCCGGGGAGAGCGCGTAGGGCCAGATCAGCATGGCGCGATAAAAAGCGAAGCCGCGCAGGCGCTGGTTGGCCACCACCGCCACGAACAGGGACAGGCTCAGCCCGCTGAAGACCACCATCAGGGCAAACTGCAGGCTCACCAGCATAGAATTGAGATAGTCGCGGCTGGTCACCAGCCGGACAAAGTTATTAAAACCGACGAATATGCTGCGTGTTCCCAGCGTGTTAACCCGGAAGAAGCTCAGGTACAGGCTCTGAGCGCTGGGGACGATAAAAAAGAGGAGGACCACCAGAATCATGGGTCCGATAAGGAAATACGGAAGGTAGCGGTTGGGGAAGCGAGTGTTCATGTATCCATTGAAGGTCTGAGGTGCGGAACGCTGCCGGGACAGACATTCCGCACCCCAGACAATAACCTAAACCGGCTTACTGGTTGAGTTCGGCGTAGTCCTGGAGGACCTGGTTGGCCTGAGCGGTGGCCTCATCCAGTGCCTGCTTCGGATCGACGCCGTTGACGACAGCTTCCTCGATGGCCGCGCCGACAATATCGCGAATCTGGACGAAGTCACCCAGGAGCACCCCATTGGCAGCCGGCGTATCGGCTCCACTCAGGATCTGGTCAAAGGCGGTGGCGTGATTGGGCTCGTCATCGAACCAGCCTTCGGCCTTAAGCCGTTCGTAGGCGGTGTTGGTGGCCGGGAAGTAGCCGGTCTCCTTATGCCAGGTGATGGTCTCATCAACGGAGTTCAGGTATTTGAAGAACTCCCAGGCACCGGTCTGTTGTTCGGGGCTGGCCTGGTTCATCAGCCACAGACAGCCGCCTCCGACCACGCTGTTGCCCTGTTCGAAATCGCCCTCAAAGCGGGGCAGGAAGGCCGTGCCGACCTCGAACTCGGCCGCATTGAGGATGCCGCCCAGCGAGGAGGTAGACTGGAACAGGAAGGGGAACTGCTGGGCCAGGAACGGATCGTTGGCGGCATACTCGCGCCCGCCGTAAACCAGCACGCCCTCTTCAGCCATACGCTGCCACTCGGTGAGCACCATCACACCGAAGTCGGAGTTCAGGTACACCTCAGTGGCCAGCCCGCTGCGGCCGTTATCCTGATCCGCAAAGAGCTGATTGTGGGTAGCGTACATCTGCTCCATGATCCAGGCTGGCCAGCCCATGGAGAAACCGCCCGGCGCCGCGCCGGCTTCCATGATCTGCAGGCTGTACTCTTCCAGTTCTGCCCAGGTGGTGGGGGGCTGATCCGGATCCAGCCCGGCGGCTTCGAACATGTCTTTGTTGTAGTACAGCATCGCCGTGGAGCTGTTGAAAGGCATGCAGTACAGGTTGCCGTCGATGGAGTAATACTTCAGAATCGGCTGCACGATATCCGCCCAATCGACCTCGCCCTGGTTGAGCGTATAAACGGGGACAATAGCGTTTGAATCCAGCATCGTGCGTGTGCCGACCTCGTACACCTGGACAATCACAGGCGCCGTGCCGGTGCGGTAGGCAGCCAGGGCTTTCGTCAGTGTCTCGGCATAGCTGCCGGTGTATTCGGGGAGAACGCGGTACTGCGATTGGGACTGGTTGAAACGCTCGGCGATACCGTTGACGACTTCCTCACGGCTGCCGCTCATGGCATGCCAGAAGGTGATCTCAACAGGGCCATCTCCGGAGGGCTCCTGTGCTTCCGGGGCCTGAGTCGCCGCCGGTTCTTCTGGCTGCGACTCCTCAGTGGGAGTCTGGCCGGGCTGCGCACATGCAGACAGAATTAGAGCAAGAAGGACTAACAGGCTGAAAGCAATTCGGCGAACTTTCATTTCAAACTCCTCTGGTTGAATCGGTTGAAATCGTCAGTGCTGCATTGTTTTCAGTCTTGCGTAAATGTAGTTCGGTCTTCTGGTATTCTGGCAGGCATCTCCTTTCCTGTAGTTGATGATTGTGATATTAAATATCGGGATTATAGTAATTTCACTGTATTGCAGAGATATTTTTACGCACCAATTGGGAAGCAGGTGCGAGTCAGCGCTCCGCTGATCGCAGTGCCTGAAGCGGAGGAGAAACGCGAACCGCCCGGAGGGATCATGGGATCACCTCCGGGCGGATCCACCTGAGAGGAGAGGGTTTACTTCGACCAGTCCACCGCGAGCTGCTTGCGGTTGTGGAGATGCTTTTCCACCGCCATGCCGGCCACCGCCCCTTCGGCGGCCGCCACCACAGCCTGCTTGACGTGGTCACAGAGCACATCGCCCACAGCATACACACCGGGGACAGTCGTCTGATATTCGCGGTCCACCAGCAGGCAGCCTTTTTCACTGATGGACAGCTGCCCTTCCAGGAAATCTGTAACCGGTCTGCCGCCCTGCAGGTAAATAAACGCCCCGCTGACCGGGATCACCTCCTCCGGCTGCCCGCGCCGGGCCACGCGCACGGCTTCCACCTTCTCGCTGCCGATCACCTCGCGCAGTGAAGTGCCCATATACAGGGTCACGTTCGGTCTGGCGCGGATCTCCTCCTCCAGCGCGGGCGGTACCTTTAACTCGAGCGCAGGCGAAAACAGGTGCAGATGGCGGACAAATTTCGTCAGAAAAAGCGCTTCCTCCACGGCTTCGTCGCTGTTCCCCACCACAGCCACATCCTGGCCGCGGAAGAAGGCCGCATCGCAGGTGGCGCAGTAAGAGACGCCGCGGCCAAGCAGGCGGTCTTCGCCCCGCACGCGCTGGCCGCGCCCCATCGACCCGGTGGCAATGATCACCGCCCTGGCCGTGTACGTGCCGCCGCTGGCATAGATTGTTTTCACCTCCGGCAGCAGATCTACCGCCTGCACCCTATCCTGCACAAAGCGCGCCCCGAAAGATTCCGCCTGGCTGCGCATCCGTTCCAGCAGCTCCGCGCCGCTGACTACCCCCACAACCCCCGGATAGTTGACAATTTTCGCGGTGATCCCCAGAGCGCCTGCCGTAAGCCCTTTATCGATCACCAGCGTTTTTAAATCTGCCCGGGCGGTGTAGATGGCCGCAGTCGCGCCGGCCGGCCCACCCCCGATAACAATCACATCGTAATGCTCGTCATCGTTCATTGAGATCGCCATCGATCCCAGGTCCAGTGTCAGGTCCATGTCTTTTCCCTTTTTCCTTCTCAAGTGATCTTCTGCTTAGATGCAAACAGCCCCAAAACGTTGCACAGGTTTTCAAAGCAGCGTGATTGAGTTTCCTCTGCAACCTTTTCACCCGGATTCCATCTAAAGGATAGAAGCCCGTTCTGCGAAACGGGTGAAACGCCAATCAGGAATGGATGGAGGTTATTCAATTATGGCATTCGCACGCTTCATGTCCTCAACCGCCGGACGGCTGGCGCGCATCCTGGCCGGCATCGCTCTCATTCTGGTAGGCTTACTGGTCCTGCAGGGCACGGCCGGCGTTATCCTCGCCGCCGCCGGCCTCGTGCCGCTCACAGCCGGGCTGTTCAACTTCTGCCTGTTCGCACCGCTCTTCGGCGGTCCATTTCTGGGAAAAGAAGTGCGGTAACCCCCCTCACCGCGCGCTGCTCCGGCCGGCCGGAGCAGCGCGTCATCATCACGCACATCTGGAGTACATGTGAATTTAGATACCTTTTTGCAGCAGCTCTCCGCCCGGCCCCATCCGGTCGTGGTCGACGTGTGGGCGCCCTGGTGCGGACCGTGCCGCATGATCGAACCTTCTCTGCAGAAATTAGCCCGCGAATACACCGGCCGGGTGGAGGTGCTCAAGATCAACGCCGACGAGAACCGTGAACTGGTGCAGGCACTGCGTGTTTACGGCATCCCCACCCTGCTGGTGTACCGGGACGGGCAGGAGATGATGCGGCTCACCGGCGCGCAGTCGAATTCCTCCCTGGCCCGGCTGTTCGAGGCGGCGCTGAACGGAACACCGCTCCCCCGGCCGGTGCTCACCCTCGCCGGACGGCTGCTGCGCCTCGCTGCCGGCCTGGGCATCGCCCTGTTCGCCTGGGCGACGGAACAGCACCCCATGTGGTACCTGCTGGGCGCCGCCGTACTGTTCAGCGCGGTGTACGACCGCTGTCCGCTGTGGCAGGCGCTTTCCGCCCGCTTACGACAGTTATAGAAAGCAGCACGAAATGGCTGCGCTGATCCCCAGCAGCCGGCTGGTGCTCTACCCGGGCTGCGGCCGCGGCAGCGCCCAGGAAAACCCGGATAATGTTCAGGGCAGAAAGTTTATCGACAAAGTGAGCTGAGAGGTTCCCCTCTCACAGAGGCAGTTTTTTTATACAGAGATCAGGGGATACGCTCAGGGCTGTGCCGTGCGCCAGGGAACATGGTGGCACGGTTGTTTTCAGCCCGGTTAACCCGGTCGAAGACCGCCTGGCTGCCGGATCGAAGGAGCCCGGCTGACGGGCATCATGTTCTACTGCTAGCAGAAGCGCTCCGTCTGCAGAACCTCCGGCCTGTCTGCTATCCATTAACGCCTGCCGGCACCGTTCTCCATGGTGTCCACCCTCTGCGCCGGGCGCTGCACCACGATGCGCGGGCTGCCCCAGCAGGCCCAGTCGAACTGCAGATCCCCGGCCGGCCCGCCGTCCGTCTGCAGCGTCAGGGTCACCTGCTGGCCGGCATAGGCGCTCAGATCCAGCGCCGCCGGCTGCCAGCCGCGTTGCGATGGATCGCTCCCGGGGTCCAGGTATGAGGAATACAGCGCCTGCTCCCCCTGCTCGCCGGCGATCGCGGCGCTGAAATTCACCCCATCGCCGTCTTGGTCCCAGCTCCCGGGCAGCAGGCCAACCTGGAACGTCAGCCAGAGCTGCTCACCGGCGTCGAGATCCGGCAGGCGCAGCTCGTAGCGCGCCCAGGATTCGGGGTGCATGAATATCGACAGCAGGCGCTGGCCGTTGATGGTGCACTGGCTGCCCTCTATAAAGCCCTGCGCCGCAGTGTCGGAGAGCGCAGCCCCGGCCAGGCCCGCCACCAGGTCGATGTGGGGGGATGAGGGCCCAGCAGCGTCAAGGAGCGCAGCCGCGGCCAGATGCGGGGCGGCCTGCGCGGCTTCCCCACTGCGCAGGTACGTGTTCGCCAGGGCCAGGCGCGCATCGAGGGACCCCGGGGCGCGCCTCACCGCATCCTGATAAGCCTGGCGCGCAGCCTGCAGGTCCCCGCCCCCAGCGTAGAGCTGGCCCAGGGAGAGCAGGGGAAGCGGTTCGCGCTCGTCTAGCTGCGCGGCCCGGTTCAGCGCCTCAACGGCTTCTTCCACCCGTCCCTGTGACCGGTAAAGCTCGCCCAGGTGATAGTAAGGGGCGCCTTCGTCGTCGCGCAGCGCAGCCGCCTGGCGGTAAGCAGCCTCCGCCGCCTCCGGCTGGCCCCTCAGCCGGGCAGTGTGACCCTGGAAAAGCAGCCCGGTGAAGCCGCTGCCCGCGCGGCGGCCCACCTGCTCCAGCGGCTGCTCCGCTACGGCGGCACATTCCGCCGCAGCCCACAGACGGGGGTCGTACGGCCGGACCCAGCGCTGCACCAGCAGGTCATACGCCTGCCAGCAGCTCTCCAGGGCCAGATCGCCGCGCTGCTGCGCCCGGTCGACCTCCGCCAGCGCCAGGTACTGCTCGGGCATGCCGCGGGTGATCGCCAGGCGCCTGAGGATCTCCCGCTCCAGGTCCGCCTGCCCGCTGGCATGGTAGAACGCAGCCAGCGCGTTCATCAGATCCGCGTCGAAAAAGCGCAGTTGAAAGGCATTGCCCGCAGCCAGCGCCGCAGCCTGCTCCAGAGCCTGCCAGGCGCCTTCCACATCCCGGCGGGCCAGGCGGGCATCGGACAGCAGGCGCAGATTGACGATATTGCGCGGGCTGACCTGCACCGCCTGCTCCAGCCAGGCCTGGGCTTCTTCCAGGCGGCCCTGCGCGGTGTAGACCAGGGCCAGGTCGCGGTAGCCGAAGGCGCTCTCCGGCCGCAGGGCCTGGTACTCGCGGTAGGCCGCCTCTGCGCGTTCATACAGCCCGGCCAGCCGGGCAGCTTCGGCCTCCGCAGCCAGGATCAGGTGCGCGTGCGGGCTGCCGCCGTCCAGCGCAGACCGGTAGGCCGCGTGCAGGCTGTCGAGCACGCTCTCCAGCGTCAGGGGCTCGCCCGCCCCGGCGTCGGGGTTGAGGTGCTGGGCAGTGATCCCCGCCATACCCAGGTGAGCGTAGATGCGGCGCTGCAGCTCTGCGAGGTTGCCCTGCGGGCTGTAATCGCCGGCCAGCACAACATGCAGGCTGCCGTCCTCCCGGGAAGCTTTCACCCAGTAGGGCGCTGCAGCCAGGTCGGGGTGCAGCTCCAGCGAGCGGGCGAAAAAGGTCCGCGCCTCCTCCGGCCGGCCCTGGTGCACCCGCAGCAGCCCCAGATTGGCGTTCAGACCGTAGGTCCAGCTCTCCAGCGGATCGGCATCCACGGCCGCCTGAAAATAACGCTCTGCGGCCTGCAGGTCGCCGCGCAGCCAGGCCAGCCAGCCGGCCTGGGCCAGGTAGGGGGAATAGCCGCGCTTGAGCGCCGCGGCGCGCTCCAGGCTGGCCGCAGCCGCGTCCCACCGCCCCAGCTCCAGCTCGACCCGCGAGAGCATCCAGTATGACTGGGCGGAGAGCGGGTTGAGCGCTGCCGCCTGGCGGAAAGCGCGCCCGGCATCTTCCCAGCGCTGCTCCTGGAAGGCCAGGAAGCCCGCCCCGTAGCGCCCGGCGAACAGGGCCGGCAGCAGCACAAGCACCAGCGCCGCTGCCACAGCCAGCCGCTGTGCCCACGGCCTCAGTTCCAGGTTAACGGTGCGCACGGCTTCCTCCTGCGGACGCGCTCCGGCAGCCAGCAGCATCCCCACCAGCGCCCAAATTGGGAAGCTGAAGAAGGGCGCCGCTTCGCGGATCACGTCCAGCAGGCCCCAGGCCAGCTCACCGGCGATGCCGGCCAGGCAGGCCGCCGCCAGCAGCTTCAGCCCCGGGCCGCCCCCCCGCCAGGCGCGCAGCCCGGCCCACAGCAGCGCCGCCAGCAGGCCCACCAGGGTAACCAGCCCGGCCAGCCCGCTGAACGCCGCCGTCTCCAGCAGCAGATTGTGGGCGTGCACCATCAGCAGGCCAAAGCGGTAGCGGATGACGTACAGCGGATCGTCGACGAACTGCTGCGCACTGCCCACCATCGTCAGTCTGCCGGCGTACTTCGTATACAGGTATTCATTGTCCTGTCCGCCGCCGAAGAGCGGGTGCTGCTGCCAGGCATCGATGGCCCCCACCCAGTGATGGAAGCGCCCGCTGAACGAGTAGGGGTTGATCTCGTAGCCCACCTGCACGGCGGCATACAGGCCGGCGGCCAGCAGCAGCACGCCCGCGCCGGCCAGCCCCAGACGCTGCCCCGGCGTGGACAGGAGGCGCCGCGCAGCAGCCCGGATGGTCTCCCAGGCGGCCAGGATGCCGAAGACGCCCAGGGCCGCCAGCCAGGCGAAAAAGCCCTCGAACGAGCGGGCGTACACGATCACGGCCAGGATGAGCACCTGCAGCCCGAGCAGCGCGGCCTTCAGTCCGCGGCGGTCGGGCCGAACGGTGAAGAACAGCGCCGCGCCCAGCGGCGCCGTGACCAGCAGCGAGCGGGCGATCAGGTTGGCCCCGCCCATCTCGGAGGGGTGCAGGCGGTAAGCCAGCGCAGCCGCCGGGCCGAAGTCGACCAGCACTGCGGCTGCCTTGATCGCGGCCAGCAGCACGGGCAGGCCGGCCCCCAGGACCAGCACGACCCAGGCCGCAGGCCGCCAATACGGCGTATTTTTGAGGTAAACGGAGAGCAGACCGGACATGCCCAGGGCCGCCAGCAGCGTGAGGACGTAGACCAGGCTCTGGCCGGGCACGGGGGAGAGCGCCAGGGCGATGACCTGCGCGGCGGCAAAAGCCAGGGCCCACTTCCAGAAGGCGGCCTCCACCCGCGAAACAAAAAGGGCAGCGCCGGGCAGGGAGAGCAGCGCCAGCAGGGCGAAGCCGGCCAGCAGGCTGAAAGCGTAGCCCACCTCGGGCACCGCCCCCACGCGGAAGAAGATCACCGAGGCGTACAGCCCGGCCGCCGCCAGCGCCGCAGCGCCCGGGGCACGGGTCTTCTCCCCCAGGTGCAGCCAGGTCAACCCGCCGGCTGCCGTAAAGCCAATCAGCAGGTAGAGTGGTTCGCGCCCAGGCAGGGAGTGCAGCGGCAGCAGGCCGGAAGGCAGGCCGCTGGCCGCCAGGACCTGGGTGAACCCCGCCGCCAGCAGGGCGAGTAGCGCCAGCAGGGCAGGCAGCCTCTGCCCGAAGGGCGAGCGCACCGCTGCTCCCCCGCCGCCCCGGCGCAGGGCATGGAGCAGCACCGCCAGCAGCCCGCCGGCGAAGACCGCCGGCCAGGCGCGCAGCGCCCAGGGCCGCAGCAGCGGGGAGAACGAGAGCAGTGTTACGGATGCGATCAGGAGCAGCGCGAGGGCAGTCTGGTAAATGGATGGCCTGGAGATCATCACGGCGGCGGTGCGGTCAGGGTGTAATGGTGGCGGATTCCGTCGCATATGCTGCTCTCGAGCCGGGACCGGTTTCATCGATTATGACCGGGCTGCTCCAGCCGCCCCAGTCAAAGTCATAGTTGTCCGCCGGCCCGGGCAGCGCCTCGAAAATGATCTCAACCTCTTTTCCGCCGAACGCGCTCAAATCCACGCGTTCGTTGAACCAGCGGCGGTCGTCCGGATTGTTCTGCGGGTCAATCATGCGGTGGTAGACACGCTGCGTTACAAACGGTTCCTCCGGATCGCGCACGTAAATATTGTATACCGCCCCGTCGCTGTTTTCCGCCGTCCACACCTCGGGCGCCATGCCCAGTCCAAACTGCAGCACGGCACGCTCCGGCAGGGATACAGAATAAGTCACCCGGCTGGTGGGGTGCTGGTACAGAATGCGGCGCGTGTCGTAGTTGATCGTCTGCTCCAGGACGTCGACGTGCCCATTTTCGCCGTTGGATGCGCTGGTAAGCGCAGAGGCAAAATCTTCCAGAAAATCGTAGTACACCGGCTGCGTGATGCGCGGCTCGCCCCAGCCTGCCCAATCATAACTGCAGTCATCGTTCGGCCCACAGCCTGTAGAAAAAGTAATTTCAACAGTTTGTCCTTCCCAACGGGAAATGTCAAAATACTTAGTAAAGATTTCTCGTTGGCTGACAATGTTTTTGGGATCAAGATAGGAGTCAAAAACAGTATACTGCTTCATCTCTTCAGTAGTAAGGTAAACCCTGAATTGAACTCCATCCCCCTTGCCGTATTGCCATACATCTGGGGCTATTACTGGGGAAAATGTAAGAATTGAATTTGAGGGAACGGTTAATTTGTAAGTTACCTCTGAAGGAGCATGCTGGAACAATACTCCAAAAGGTACAGATCTATTCAGGAAAACGGCTTGGTGAATATAAGATGGATTATTAACGGTTGATTTTATAGCATTAGGAAGTTGTTCCAGGAAATCATAAACTGTATTATATAAATTTGGTGTACGATAACCATAAGGGTTGTTTACGTAATTCGTTGTATATTCATCCTGAATACGCAATTCTTCTGAAACCAGCTTAACCATTACTTCGTCTTCACCGGCCATATTTATTGCATTTCGAAAATATTCTATAGAACCTGAAAAATCCCCTTGCTTAATTCTTACCCTTCCCAGGCCAAGGTATGCCAGAGGATCCTCTGGATTCTTTGATAATGCATCTTGATAATATTTTTCAGCTCTCCAAAGATCACCGTTTAAATAGTGCAAATCGCCCGAAACTACTAACGAGTTGTTTAGATCAGGATTAATTTTAAAAATACTGTAGTCCGCATTTTTAAAAACCATGTACGAGATGGAGGGCAAGTTTTCGAAGTAGCGCTGGATAGGCAAGTAATTTTCTAGAACTAAATAATCGACATTATAACTGCCTATAAAATCAACTATCGCTTGATCAATAATTTCTGCTTTCCTAAACAGATGATTCATGTTTCTGTCTAGCTCTGGGTCATAAGGCCACCCTTGTCGATAACGAACAAGATTAATATTAGAAGTAATCCCTGGGAGAGACCTGGCTGTAATTTCGTTGGTTAATACCGTTCTCTTTTCCTCATCATCGAATCGGAAAAATTCTCCTACTTCGATTTCTGAGGGAGACACCAAATAATACCCCTTTCGCACATCTATATATTCAATGCCACTCTTGATTCTAGGTATTAAAAACACAAACAAAGTTACCGCCATAAGTGAAGTGCCGAAACCCAAAGCCCAATCAAATTGAGAATTGCGAGTTATTACCGCATCTGTTTTCTCTTGTAAATTTACACGATACTGTCGTATTGGGAAGGAGTGAAATAATTGGAAAAGCACATACCCAATGATTAAAGCATATGGAAAAGACCAACTTAATCTCCAGATTTGAACTGCAGTAATTAATTTTCCCAGAATAGGAGCCGTCCATGGATTATAGATCAACGCCAGAGGGATATATAGAGAACCAAAAAGATACCTTGATGTTTTCCTTCTTAAAATATTTATTAAGAGA
>JAAYXE010000194.1 GCA_012516075.1 Chloroflexota bacterium
GCCTGATAATTCGAACACACCCCCACTTCTGCTTCGTTGATTCCACCTGATCCGTTCGGACCCTCGGTGGAGGAGAACCGTGAAAAAAAAGATTTCTGTTCTTGGTTTAGGGCTTCTGCTCATCGCACTACTCTTCACCTCTTGCAGACCTGCCACAACCCCTCAGGTTATCGAATCCACACCACGTACCGTTGAAGTTACCCGCATCGTCGCCGGCACACCGGAGACCATTATCATCACGGTGGAGCCGGAGATGCCCACCCCCGAACCCGTCGACCCGGAGCGCGCCCGCACCTTGATCTTAGGTTTTGAAGGTGGGCAGGTAGCCTCTCCCGATATTGCCAATCCCTTCATCCCCGCCCGCTGGCCAATGATCTCCGCCGGCCTGCACCAGGCCGTATTCGAATCCCTCTTTTACCTCAATTACGAAACAGGCGAAATTCAGCCCTGGCAGGCTGAAAGCTACTCTTTCAATGACGATTACACCGAGCTAGCCATTAAGATTCGCCCGGGCGTGGAATGGAGCGACGGTCAACCATTTACCGCCAGGGATGTAGCCTTCACCATTAACATGCTCAAGGACAATCCAACGCTGATCAATGGCCCGGCCATGGAGCAGTGGGTGGAGGCCGCCGAGGTTGTCGATGACAGCACCGTCCGCATTACCCTGACCGCCCCGCACCCGCGCTTTGTCCTCGACTTCCTGTCCGTTCAGGTCTGGGGCAGTATTATTGTGATGCCAGAGCATATCTGGAAAGACCAGGACCCCACGACCTTCAAGAACTTGGACCTCGAGAAGGGATGGCCTGTCGCCACCGGTCCTTACCGGTTAACCCAGGCAAGCTCGACCGAGTTTTCCTACGAACGCCGGGATGACTGGTGGGCAGCCAAAACCGGCTTCCATGCGCTGCCGGCGCCTGAAAAGCTAATCTTTATCGAGCAAGGCACTGAGGACCGCAGGGCGGCAATGCTGTCTGAGAACCAGGTAGATGGACTGCCTGCCCTTGGCCTGGGAGCATACCGTGTTGCCCAGGCCCGAAACCCCAACGTGATCGCCTGGCTCCCGGAGCCTCCTTACGCCTGGATCGATCCCTGCCCGTTCTACTTCGAATTCAACACCACCGTCCAACCCTGGGACGATCCGGAGATGCGCTGGGCAGTGTCTTACGCCATTGACAAGGAAAAGCTCGCCGACCTGACCAATGAAGGCTCAGGGCTTACCGCCCAGTTCCTCTTCTCGACCTATGGAGCCTTGAGCAGTTTGCTCGAGAAGAACCAGGCCCTTTTTGAGCAGTATCCGGTGATGGAGTATAACCCTGAGAAAGCGATCGAGATCATCGAGAGCAAGGGCTACACTCGCGGCGCAGGAGGCTTCTTCGTCGGTCCGGACGGACAGCCGCTCACGCGGGAGATCATGGGCCAGACACCTTCGGAAGGCGGAGTGGCATGGGGCATCAGCGCTTCCCTGTTCACCGAATATCTGGCTGCTGTAGGCATCCAGGTCACGCCGAAGCTCCTCTCCGTGAGTGCATACCAGGATGCCGCCTCGCTGGGCGACTTTGAAGCCCGCCAGGCCTGGTTGTGCGGCAGCGTGACCGACCCGTACACCACCCTGAACGCCTTCCATGCGAACCGTGCTGTTCCCGTAGGTGAACGAACAGATTATGACAAGGGCGCCGGCCGCTGGGTGAACGAAGAGTACAGCGCCATCGTAGACCAGGTCGCACAGCTTGAGCCAGGCGATCCCCATATCGATGAGCTCTTCACCCAGGCATTGGAGATCTTCCTGCGCGAGCTGCCTGCCTTTGGTCTGTACCAGCAGGTGCGCATTGTGCCTTACACATCTACCTATTGGACGAACTGGCCGACCTCCCAGAACAACTACATTCACCCACCGAACTGGTGGATGACCACACACCAGTTCCTGATTGAGCTCCAACCGGCTTCACAAACGGCTTCTCGCTAATTTCATTCCGGGTCTCTGGGGCTCCAGGGTCACCTCTGGAGCCCCGCCAGATCATCCTGAAAGGTTTCGACGCGCATGAACCTTGTCTACCTTTTGCGCAGGTTGGTGACCTTCCTGCTGATTGTATGGGTGGCCGCCTCGATTAATTTCATCATCCCTCGCCTGGCGCCTGGCGATCCGGTGGCGGCGATGCTCGGGCGAATGTCCCAGCAAGGCGCCAGTGTTGCCGGAAGCGCCCAGATAATTGAAAGCTACCGCCAGCAGTTTGGCCTGGATGAACCGGTAACCATTCAATACCTGAAGTACCTGGCAGCCCTGGCGCGGTTCGACCTTGGCCTTTCTCTCTCCAACTTTCCCACGCCTGTAACCACAATCATTATGCGTGCGCTCCCCTGGACGATCGGCCTGCTTATCATTGCCACTCTGCTCGCCTTTTCGATCGGTACGCTTCTGGGAGCCCTGCTGGTCTGGCGCTCGACTCCTGCAGCCGCGCGCACCTTACTGCCCTTACTGACCGTACTGGCGGCAATCCCTTATTATCTACTTGCCATCATCCTGCTTTATCTGCTCGCATTCCGCTTCAACCTTTTCCCCGTTGGCGGGACCACACGCATCGGTTCTGCAAATGAGTTGAGCCTCTCGATGGTCCTGGATGTGGCTCACCACTCCGTCCTCCCGGCTCTGTCCATCGTGCTCTCCGCGGTGGGCGGCTGGATGCTGGGGATGCGGGCGATGATGGTGGGCGTGATCGGGGCGGATTACCTCACCCTGGCTGAGGCCAAGGGCCTGAAACAGCGGCGGATTTTCCTGCGCTATGCCCTGCGCAACGCGATCCTGCCTCAGATTACCGGCCTTGCGATTTCCCTGGGTTCGATCGTCTCCGGCGCGGTGCTGGTCGAGGTGATCTTCTCCTACCCCGGCGTTGGTTTCCTGCTTTATCGCGCCATCCAGAACGCGGATTACACCCTGATCCAGGGGATAACCTTCTTCCTGGTCCTGTCGGTTGGTATTGCCATCCTGATCCTCGACCTGGTCTACCCGCTCCTGGATCCGCGCATCACCTATCAGAGGAGGTAGAGCCATGGCCAGCAGCACCGTGGTGCGTGTTGTTCCAACGCAGTCGGTCAGATGGCGGTTCAGAGCCTTCTTCCGCGACTGGAAGCTGGTGACTGGCGTGGCAATCCTGCTCGGGCTGCTGCTCTTCGGGCTGGTTGGGCCGCTCGTAGTTTCAGAGGAGGGCACCCGGCTGGGGGCAGGCGAATATTCTGCCCCGCCGTCCGCCAGGCACCCTCTCGGCACAGACAGCACCGGCCGGGATGTTCTGGCGATGATGGTTTACGGGACTCGCCCCACCCTTCGGGTAGGCTTCCTGGCGGGCGGTATCGGCATTCTGGTAGGGGTCATCCTCGGCCTGATTTCCGGATACTACCGCGGTCCGGTTGATACCATCATCCGCAGCGCTGCCGATATTACCCTGACCATTCCGGCCCTGGCAGTGCTGGTCGTACTGGCTTCATTTTTGCGCACTACCACCGTTGAGCTCATGGCCGTGATCGTTGCCCTGTTTGCATGGCCGTGGCCCACGCGCACCATACGCGCTCAGACGCTGACCCTGCGTGAGAGCGGTTTTGTGTCCATGTCCCGGCTTTCCGGCCGTAACGACCTGGAAATCCTGTTTCTGGAGATTCTGCCCAACCTGCTGCCCTTCATCATGGCGAGCTTCGTGTCGGCCGTATCGGGTGCGATTCTGGCTTCCGTAGGGCTTCAACTGCTCGGGCTGGGCCCGATTCTCACGCCTACCCTGGGATTGATCCTGCAGTATGCTTTTGAATATGCCGCCATCGTTCGGGGCATGTGGTGGTGGTGGGGGCCTCCAACCGTGTTCCTCATGCTGCTGTTTATCGGACTGTTCTTAATCAGTATGGCGATGGACGAAATTGCAAATCCACGGCTGAAAGGGGCGGCAGAGTGACCGAGAATTCCCATATCCTGCAGGTAAAAAATCTATATGTATCCTATGCCACGCCCAGAGGCCGCTTTATGGCGGTGCGCGGGGTGAGCTTTTACGTCAGGGCGGGTGAGACCTTCGGTCTGGTGGGTGAGTCGGGCAGCGGCAAGACCACAACTGACATGGCGATCCTGCGCCTGATCAGGCCCCCTGCCAGAGTGGAAGGCGGTGAGATCATCCTGGGAGATACGGACCTGCAGCGCTGTTCCGAGGAAGAGCTGCGCAGCCTGCGCTGGAACCGGATCTCGCTTATCCCCCAGGGCGCCATGAACTCCCTGAATCCGGTCATGCGGGTGAAAGACCAGATCGGCGACGCCATCCTGACCCATGAAGGGCGGCTGCCCGGAAAAGTGCTGCGCGAGCGCATCATTGATCTCCTGCACACGGTCGGCCTGTCGCCTGACGTGTATAACCTGTACCCTCATGAACTGAGCGGGGGGATGAAGCAGCGTGTCTGCATCGCGATGGCGATCGCGCTGCGCCCTCAATTAATCATCGCTGATGAGCCTACCAGCGCTCTCGATGTTGTTGTACAGCGCCTGGTCGCTGAAACCCTGAAAGATGTACAGAAGCGCCTGAATGCCGGTCTGATCCTGATCGGCCACGATATGGGGCTGCAGGCTCAAATGGCTGATCGCATTGGGGTGATGTATAAGGGGCAGTTCGTTGAAGTTGGTCCAGTTCGGGCGATTTTCAAGAATCCGGTTCACCCTTACACTCGACTGCTGATCTCTTCCATTCCATCCATCAAGCAAAAGCACCAGCCGCCGCCTGCGGCGGCCTGGGAGGAGATTCAGCAGGCTGGCCCACAAGACGAGCCGGGCATGCAGGAAGTCGAGCCTGAGCATTTTGTGGCTTTGAGTGAAAGTATTGCACTGGGTTCAGCAGGATAGAGACCATGGAATCATTACCGGATACGCCTTTACTGGAGATGCGCAGTGTGAGCAAAATTTATGGCGGAGGATTCCTGCAGAAAGCGGGAAAGGTCGCACTGAAGGATTTCTCGCTGACACTCCCCATGAATAAACCCCGCATCGTCGCCCTGGCCGGCGAGAGCGGCAGCGGTAAAACGACTGCCGCCCGGCTAGCGTTAGGTCTGCTGGAGCCTACCTCGGGCCAAATCCTTTACAAAGGTGTGGATTTGCACAGGATATCGCGTCGAGAAGCCCTGGTTTTCCGGCGCGAGGTGCAGGCGATCTTTCAGGATCCATATGAAGTGTACAACCCGGTCTATAAGGTAGATCATGTCTTTAACGTGCTGGTTTCTCGCTTTCGTCTGGCTCCTGACCGCGCCGCGGCCCGGCCGCTGATTGCCGACGCCTTGAGAGTAGTGGGGCTGGATGCCGACGAAGTCCTGGGGAAATATCCTCACCAGTTAAGCGGCGGTCAGCGCCAGCGCATTATGGTAGCGCGCGCCTTCCTGCTCAAACCCCGGCTGATCATCGCCGATGAACCTGTTTCCATGGTGGATGCTTCGCTGCGTGCTGCGATCCTCTCCATAATGCTCAAGTTGAAGGAGGAGTTCGGCATCTCCTTCCTCTACATAACCCACGATCTATCCACCGCCTACCAGTACAGCGATGAAATTTATATCCTGAACCGCGGCGAAGTTGTCGAGTCGGGCGACTCACAGGCGGTGATCGATAACCCAACCCATCCCTATACCCAGCTCTTGATCCGTTCCATCCCGATCCCTGATCCGGATTTGAAATGGGAAGGGAAGCTGGAGATCGAGCTAGAGAATGTACCTGAATGAACAACAAACCCTTCACCGCTCACGTCGTGGCCCACACGCATTGGGACCGCGAATGGTACAACACATTCCAGGTATTTCGTATGCGCCTGGTGCGGCTGATCGACCGCCTGCTTGGTTTACTGGAAGAACAGCCGGGCTTTCACGCGTTCACCCTGGATGGGCAGGTTATACCTCTCCTCGATTACCTGGAGATTCGCCCCGAAAATGAGGCCCGCCTGCGGGCGCTGGTAGCCGGGCGGCAGCTGCTGGTCGGCCCCTGGTACCTGCTGCCCGATGAGTTCCTGGTAAGCGGGGAAGCCTTGGTTCGCAACCTGCTCATCGGCCGCCGCATTGCCAGCGATTTCGGGCGCTGCATGAATCTGGGCTATATCCCCGACACATTTGGCCATATCGCTCAGCTTCCTCAGATCCTTCGAGGTTTTGGTCTGGAGACAACCTGCTGGTGGCGAGGCCTATCGGGCGACGAATATCAAAGCGAACTGTGGTGGGAGGCGCCAGACGGCTCTCGTGTGCTGCTCCACAAGCTGCCGGAGTACAGCGGTTACTCGAGCGCATGCGCGCTGTATCCGGATGCGGAAGCTGCCGTGCAGGAGCTGGAGGCCATCGTACGCACCGAAGCCCAGAGAGCAGCAACCCGCCATATTCTGGTAATGGCAGGCACCGACCATCTGGAGCCGCGCGCCGACCTGCCCCGTCTGATTGAGCTGGCGAACCAGCGATCCACGATCGCTGAATACATCCTCTCGGATATCGAACAGTACAGCCAGGCTGTGCTTAATGAAATCGATGCCGGGAAGCTAGCCACCACGTGCGGTGAGCAGCGCGACACCAGCCGTGCGGAGATCGGCGGGGGCTTTATCTTGCCCAATGTGCTCTCGGCGCGCATCCACCTCAAACAGCAGAATGCAGCTGCTCAAACTGCCCTGGAACGCTGGGCAGAGCCGTTTTCGGCACTGCTGGCGCTGTACGGACGGCCTTATCCCCATGCTCTGCTGGAGCGCGCCTGGCAGTGGCTGCTGCAGAACCACACACATGACTGTATATGCGGGACGAGCGTGGATCCGGTCCACGAGCAGATGGTGACTCGCTTCCAGTGGGCACAGGAGGTTGCCGACACTCTGGCCGAAGAAGCCTTTGACTGGCTGGCGGTTCGGATGAATGTGTCTGGCGTGGAAGAGGGCGAAGTGGGACTGCTGGTCTTCAACGGTCTGGGCTGGGGCCGCCGGGGCACAGTGACCATCGACGTTGACCTGCCACTCTCCGTCCTATCACCCCTGCCTGAGCCTGGATCGGTAGAGGAAAGTTATTCAGAGCATCATTCCAGGATTTTCACCCGGCACTCGGCCTATTTATGGAATCCCTTCACAGCGCAGGCCGGCGCTTTCCGCGGCCTGCGCCTGCGCGATGTGGAAAGCGGCGAGATCCTTCCGGTACAGATCGAGGCGGCTGGTGATGGATACGTTACGCGCAACCTGAGGCACGGCCCGCTGGCGCTGGAACGCGCTTACCGCTTGCGAGTCTCTTTTATTCCGCCGGATCTGCCGGCTCTGGGCTGGCGGCTGTTCGCCGTCCGGCCAGAGCCGCTGCCCAATAAGTACGAGATACAATCCCGGCCGGCAAACGTGCTGGAGAACGAGTTCCTGCGGGCGGAGATCCAACCGAACGGGACGCGCCGCCTGCTGCATAAAGAGACCGGGCGGATTTATAACGACCTGGCTTTCTTCGAAGATGGCGGCGAAGCCGGCGACAGTTACAGCTACTCTTACCCGGCATTCGACCAGGTGATCAACACGCTTGGCGCTGCACCGCGCATCAGCCGCCTGTCGGACGGACCGGCGATACAGCGATGCATTATCGATTACACGCTGGATCTGCCGGTAGGGCTTACCGATGATCGCCGCGCGCGCCGGGCTGATACGACTCCATGCCACCTGCGGGTAATGGTCTCACTGGGAGCGGGCTGGCACAGATTAGAGCTGGAGGTGACTTTTGAGAACCGGGCGTGCGACCACCGCCTGCGCATCGTCTTCCCTGCCGGCATACGGGTTGAGAACTCGTACAGCGATACACCGTTTGATGTAACGCCGCACCCTACCCGTCCCAGGCCGGTCCCGCCGCAGCGCTGGATCGAGGATCCGCCGCGCCAGTTCCCCCAGACGACCTTTGTCGATGTGAGCGATGGGAAGCATGGTCTTGCGGTGCTCAGCACTGGCACGCCGGAATTTGAAGTGGGAGACGATGAGCGCGGCGAGGTGAAGATCACCCTTCTCAGAGCGTTTGGATATCTCGGTGGGGAGGATGAGCTGCAGACGATCCGCGGCGGAGGCGGGCCGCATATGTCCACTCCGCTGGGCCAGGTGCCGGGCAGACATGTTTTCCGTCTGGCGGTCTTGCCACACAGCGGAGATTGGGCCGATGCGGAGGTATTGCGTGAAGCGCATGAACATGCCGTGCCGCCGAAGCCGCGCACGCTTGGTGGAGTGGAAACCCGTCAGGCGCGGCTCAACGGTCACCTGCCTCCCTGCCGGAGTATGCTGCGGATCAGCGGAAAGAATATCGTGCTCAGCGCAGTAAAAAGGTGCTACATGCCAGGTTCAGATGACCGGACCCTGGTCGTACGAGTCTACAACCCTGACGTCCGGCCCAATCTCGGGCGGCTGGTTTTCGACAGTTCACCCACCCGGGTGGAATTGGCTCGTCTGGACGAAACGCCCTGCAATACTTTGCCTCTGGAGCCGGACGGCAGCCTTTCCATTGTAGTACCAGCAAAGAAAATCGTAACTTTGCTGGTCCACTTTGGCAATCCTTAGAGGAGTCGCGATGGTGAACAAAGTCTGCGTGGCTGCAGTTCAGATGAATGCAAAACTCGGTGATCCGGCAGCGAACCTGGAACGAGCCGAAGCCCTCCTGTCAGGAGCGGACGGCCGGGCCGACGTCGCCTGCCTGCCGGAGCTGTTTAGCACAGGCTACAACCTGGCACTGCTGGGAAACAACCTGCTCGACCTCGCTGAACCCATTCCTGACGGGCCGACTACCACACGACTGGCGGGTCTGGCACGACAGTTCAACCTGGCAATCATCGCCGGGTTGGTGGAGCGCGATCCTGATGTGACCGGCTTGATCTATGATACGACTGTGGTTATCAATCGCCGCGGTGAGCTGGTCGGCCGCTATCGCAAATCCCACCTCTACCCGGATGAGCACCGCTTCTTCACCTCGGGGAATGAACTGCCGGTGTTCTCTCTGAATGGGCTCACGATCGGGATTGCCATCTGTTTTGAACACGCCTTCCCGCAGATTTTCACCACTCTGGCACTGCGCGGCGCCCAGTTGTTTTTCAATCCATCCGCGGTCCCGGTTGGTTTTTCTTACCTGCAGGACCTGCGCACCCGGGCCCGCGCTCAGGACAATCAGTGTTTTGTGGTGGCCGTCAACCACGTCGGCCCGGAAGGCGACGTGACCTACTGCGGGGGCAGTCAGGTGGTGAATCCTCGCGGGGAGGTGATCGCCTGCGCCCCAGAAGATGCGGAAGGGGTGATCACTGCTGAACTGCCGCTGGACCTCATTTTGAACCAGCGGTGGCAGGAGCCGATCTTCCGCTGCTTCCGCCCGGGGCTATACGAGCCGCAGGCGAGAGGCTGAAACCCAGAAAAGAAAGAAATAGATCGGTCAAAAACAGCGCTCAGCGAGAGTGATTCACGTTGAGCGCTGTTGATTATTACCCGCTTTTTCTCCGATCCGGGCAGCGTACTCATGTATGGTGGCCGCTGCGATCAGTGCACACGCCCTTTATCCATAGCTTCTTGGGGCTCCCATTTTCACCCCGGATTTCACAGTTACCTGCGTGATGTGTTCCGGAAAAACCGTTGACGATAGCCCAGACCGTGTAGAATCGGTGCAGTCTGTCTTTAGCAATCACCTGAAAGTCAGCGGATGACCAGCTTTTCCACAAAGAAGAAAAGCTGGAAAACCCGCCAAACGCCTATTGCCACAACAAAATAAGAATCAGCGTGAAAAATCATCTGGAAAATCTAACTCAGAATAAACCGGTGGCTGTGATCGGTGCGGGGCCGGCTGGTTTAATGGCTGCCGGTGTGATTGCTTGCCGCGGCTTCCCGGTGGAGGTCTTTGAAGCGAAACCGTCTGCGGGGCGCAAGTTCCTGGTCGCCGGTAAGGGCGGATTAAACCTTACACATTCTGAACCACTCGAAGCCTTTCTCTCAAGGTATGGCGGCCGCCGCCCGCAGCTCGAGCCGCTGCTGCGCACCTTTGGTCCCCAGGAGATGCGGCAGTGGGCTGAACAGCTGGGGTTTGAGACATTTGTAGGAAGTTCAGGGCGGGTGTTTCCCGTCGGTTTGAAGGCTGCCCCACTTCTGCGCGCCTGGCTGCAGCAGCTCATGGCCAGCGGAGTCACTTTCCACTTTCGCCATCGCTGGCTGGGCTGGAACACGCAGGGCGAACTCCGCTTCGACACGCCCCAGGGTGAACGAAACGTAGCGGCGAAAGCGGTTGTCCTTGCTCTGGGCGGCGGCAGCCGGCCCGAGCTGGGTTCTACCGGGGAGTGGGTGCGCCTGCTCGAGGAGCGTGGCGTAGAGGTGGCCCCTCTTCGCCCGGCCAACTGCGGTTTTAATGTCGCCTGGAGTGAGCATTTTCGCTCCCGTTTTGCCGGCCATCCCGTAAAAAATGTCATCCTTTCGTTCACAGCTCCGGAGCAGCCGCCGTTTCACCGCCAGGGTGAGTTTGTGATTACCGAAACCGGCATTGAAGGGAGTCTGATTTATGCGGTAGCAGCTCCTCTGCGCGACACACTCGAAGCGAGGGGACAGGCCTCAATATATCTCGATCTTGTGCCAGGATATAGCGAGCGCGAGCTTAAAGCCCGCCTTCAACTGCTGCACAGCAGCCGCTCCCTCTCCAGTGTGCTGGAAAAAACCATCCGCCTGAAGGGTGTGAAAGCGGGTCTGCTGCGAGAATTTGCCCCCCGGCAGGACCTCCGCGATCCAAAACTTGCAGCCAGGTGGATTAAAAACCTGCCGGTTCCCATTCTTTCCCCCCGGCCGATCGAAGAAGCCATCAGCAGCGCCGGAGGGGTGCGTTTTGAAGCGCTGGACGAGCGCTTTATGCTCAAGAATTTGCCGGGAGTCTTCTGCGCCGGAGAAATGCTGGACTGGGAGGCGCCAACCGGGGGCTATTTGCTCACCGGCTGCTTTGCGACCGGTCGCGCCGCCGGATTGGGGCTGCTGAGCTGGTTAGACGAGACACGAGCCCAGGATTGACCCGACGGCCATATCCGGCCGGACGCTCTCCCACACCTGTCCTCCGAAAAAAGGATGCTCAGCAGACAGATGTCGCCAGTAGATGATGGGCGACTGAACTGCTGTTTCTGTCCATGCAGGACTTTTTCTTTACAGTTCGTCCATGGACCCGTTCAGAATCAGCTGACGGTCTCACCGGTTCTTGTGAAAACCGGCTGACCTGAAGCCGGCCAGCGTCATGCCAGCCAGCAGTGCGAGCAGCCATACCACGGCCGCGATCCCCGGCAGGCTGCTCAGGTGCAGGTTGTAAACCCCCATTCCAACCTGCTGGCCGGCCAGCAGGTTATAGGCCCCCAGCATAGCGAGGGTAAAAGCTGCCGGCAGCAGCGCCGGGCCAACCCCGATCAACAGCCCCGAC
>JAAYXE010000023.1 GCA_012516075.1 Chloroflexota bacterium
CTGCTGCACGGGCTGATCACCCTGCAGAAGAAGATCGACCGGGAGTCGATCAAGTCGGTGCGCTGGTACCGCAAAGAGGCCATCGATGCGATCCCCATCCCCGTGCTGGGTCCCGACCTGATGGACCCGCGTGAATACGACCGCATTAAACAGTATGCGCAGGAAAAGCTGGCGAAGCAGGAGAGCGCTGAGTCTGAGCCGGCTGTTGAAGAAGCTTGAGTTGGAGTGGTCTCATGAGCGATGTGCAAACGATTGTAGATCTTGACCTGGCGGAGCGCTTCCCTGAAGCGGTCACCCCGGATACCCGCAAGGGATACGAAGGGTACATCGTCAAACCTGAGAATTTACTGGAAGTCGTCCGCTTCCTGCGCGATGAGCAGGGCTATGATTACCTGTCTTCTGTAACCGGTGTCGACTACTTCCCCGAGCATATGGAGGTGGTTTACCACCTGTATAAGACCACCGGCGGACCCGGCCTGGTGATCAAGACTCAGACGCCGCGCGATAACGCCGTTGTTCCTTCGCTCGTCCCACTCTACCCGGGCGCAGATTTCCAGGAGCGCGAAGCCTGGGACCTGCTGGGCATTCGCTTTGAGGGACATCCGGATCTGCGCCGCATCCTGATGTGGGAAGGCTTTGATGGCCATCCACTGCGCAAAGACTGGCGTGAGCCCTACTTCGAGGAAGAATCCAAGCCCTTCAAGAGCCGCTGGCCAGACGGGCATGTCTCGCGCAGGGAGGATACGCATCCTTTCCACAAGAACGTGGATTACCCGGCCGGCTTCGATCCTGAGACCTGGGTTCCGGATGCCGATGCTGCCCTGTACGCAAGCCTGGCCCGCTTCACCCAGCCTTCGAACGGTGACGGCCTGGCCAGCGATACCCTGGTGGTCAACCTGGGACCGCAGCACCCCTCCACTCACGGTGTTTTCCGCGCTGTGGTCGCGCTGGAGGGAGAGACCATCCGGGCATTGAAACCGGTAATGGGCTATCTGCACCGCAACCACGAGAAAATCGGCGAGCGCAACACCTTCCTGCAGAACATGCCCTTTACCGACCGGCTGGATTATCTCAGCTCCATGAGCAACAATTTCGGCTATGCGCTGGCCGTTGAGAAGCTGATGGGCATCAAACCTCCCGAGCGCGCCGAGTATCTGCGCGTCATCATGGCAGAGCTCACCCGTATCAGCAATCACATCTTCGCCATTGGCATGTTCCTCAACGACCTGGGGGCCTATTTCACCCCGTCGCTGTACGCCATCCACGAACGAGAGCTTATCCTCGACATTTTCGAGGCCGTCTCCGGCTCGCGCATGATGTGCAACTACTTCCGCTTCGGCGGTGTGGCGCGCGATCTTCCCGAGGGCATTTATGAAAAGATCGACCGCCTGGTGAACGACCGCCTGCCGCGCAAAATCGACGAGCTGGAGCAGTATCTGGTCCACAATGAAATTGTGCGCTCGCGCAGCGAGGGCGTCGGTGTACTCACCGCCGAACAGGCGATCGCCTACTCCGCGGCCGGCCCTGTGCTGCGCGCCTCGGGCGTGCCGTACGATGTCCGCCGCGCCGATCCCTACAGCATTTACGACCGCTTCGATTTCGATGTGGCCGTCCGCTATCACGGCGATATTTACGACCGCTTCCTGATCCGCGTGGACGAAATCCGCCAGAGTCTGCGCATTCTGCACCAGGCCCTGCGCGATATGCCCGAAGGGCCTATTCAGGAAGGGAAACCCCAGTACCAGGTGCGCGTGCCGGCCGGTGAAGCCTACGGGCGCGTGGAAGGACCGAAGGGTGAGCTTGGTTTCTACGTGGTCTCTACGGGCAAACCGAACCCCTGGCGCTATCATGTGCGCGCCCCATCGTTCATTAATCTCACGCCGATGGAAGCCATGTGTCTGGGCAACAAAATCGCCGATGTCGTCGCCGTCCTGGGATCGATCGACATCGTCCTCGGAGAGACTGACCGCTAATCGACCGGGCCGCGGCAGAGGCGTTCCCTCCACGGCAGGGCAGTGCACCGCCGGGCCCGGCGCACCGCAACAGGGAGTACCAGCATGGATGGATTAGGAATTGTCAAAGGGTTGGGAGTGACCCTCAAGCGTTTTATCGGAACGTATCTGGATGATATTCGCTGGCTGGGGAAGCGTTACTATACCAGGGAAGGGATCGAGCACCGCATGAGCGCCGATGTAGAGGGCGTGTTCACCGTGCAGTACCCGGAGGAGAAGCTCCCCGTTCCGGAAGAGTTTCGCTTCATTCCTTTCCTGCTCTACGAAGTCGACGAGGAAGGCAACAAGCATGACCGCTGCACCTCCTGCGGAATCTGCGCGAAAGTCTGCCCTCCCCAGTGTATATGGATCGTGCGCACCAACGATCCCGAAACCGGCAGGCCCATTCCGGAGCCGAAAGAGTTCTATATCGACGTGGACATCTGCATGAACTGTGGTTTCTGTGCAGAATACTGCCCGTTTGACGCCATCAAGATGGACCACGATTACGAACTCGCCGTCGAGGACCGCCACACGCACAACATCTACGATAAGGAGAAGCTCTCCAAACCGGTCTCTTATTACGCCGGGATCCGGCCGGTGAACTACGCCCGTGAGGAAGCGCTCCGCGCTGAAGCCGAAGCGGCGAAAGCGGCGCGCAAAGCCGGAAAAGCGTGATACGAATGACCGTCACTGCCGGTAATGTCAGTTACAATTAGGGATCGGGGATATTGCCCATCCCCTGCATCGTAAAGCGGTAGCGAAAGGAATTCGATGTTTAAGAAATCTCAGGTTACTCAGGAAGCCGTACTGGCTGCCCTGAGCAAGGTTCAAGAGCCAGAACTGCACAAGGATCTGGTTACCCTGAATATGATCCGGGACCTGAAAATTGAAGGCGACCGGGTCTCGTTTACCATCATGCTCACCACGCCGGCCTGCCCGCTGAAAAACCGCATCGAGCGCGAGGCGCGTGAGGCGGTCGCCGCTGTCCCGGGAGTCTCGTCGGTGGAAGTCAAACTGGACGCCAATGTGCCCAGCGACGGGCGCGCGCGCGGCCTGCTGCAGCTCCCCATCCGCAACGCCATTGCCATCGCCTCCGGTAAGGGCGGCGTCGGCAAGAGCACCGTCTCGGTGAACCTGGCAGTGGTGCTGGCACAGAGCGGCGCCCGGGTGGGGCTGCTGGATGCCGACATTTACGGCCCCAACGTGCCCACCATGATGGGTGTTGAGCGGCTGCCCAACCCGGTGGACGGCAAGCTGGTCCCCGCGAAAAGCTACGGCGTGGAGATGATGTCCATCGGTTTCCTGGTGAAACCGAACCAGCCGCTGATCTGGCGCGGCCCGATGCTGCATTCCGCCATCCGCCAGTTCCTCACCGATGTCGCCTGGGGCGAACTGGATTATCTGATTATCGACCTGCCCCCCGGAACAGGCGATGCCGCCCTGAGCCTGGCCCAATCCATGCCGCTCAGCGGCGCGGTCATCGTCACCCTGCCGCAGCAGGTCTCCCTGGAAGACGCCCGCCGCGGACTGGAGATGTTCCGCCAGTTGAACGTGAGCATCTTCGGTGTGGTTGAGAATATGAGCTATCTGGAGCTTCCGGACGGCACCCGCATGGATATTTTCGGCTCCGGCGGCGGTCAGAAGCTGGCAGAAGAGTCCGGCGTGCCCTTTATCGGCGCCATCCCGATGGACCCGGCGGTACGCGCTGGTGGTGACAGTGGCAAGCCGGTGGTGGTCTCCCAGCCCGACTCGGCAGTCGCCAGAGCGCTGCGGAGCATCGGCGAGAATATCGCTGCGAAGGCCAGTGTTGCCGCCGTTCAGCAGGGCAGCAGCTTTGTGCCTATCAACGTGATCGGCTGATCCTGTAGCAATCGATGCAACCATTCATTGTCGGTATTCGCTTTCAAAAAGTCGGCAAAGTCTATCACTTCGACGCTTCCGGCTGCGATGACCTGCGCGTGGGCGATTTTGCGGTGGTTGAAACCAGCCGCGGACGCCAGATTGGCGAGGTCGTGCAGATCGTAGATG
Source organism: Chloroflexota bacterium (assembly GCA_012516075.1). Lineage (GTDB taxonomy): Bacteria > Chloroflexota > Anaerolineae > Anaerolineales > UBA4823 > JAAYXE01. The sequence continues at coordinate 4,023 of JAAYXE010000023.1, forward strand.
ACCCGGTTCCACCGCCCGAAGGGACGTGGAAGCCGATCTACCGCCGGGCCACACCGCGCGATCTCGCCATCCGCCAGCTCTGGCACAAAAAAGAGCTCGAGGCGATGATCAACTGCCGCGCCAAAGCGGCCGAGCTCAGGATTGAAGGTGTGAAAATCGTCGCTGCTGAGTTCACTTTTGACGGTGCCCGCCTTTCATTCCTCTACAGCACCGAAACTGAAGGGAAAGTAGACCTGCGCAATTTGCGCAACGCCATGCAGCGCACTTACCCGCGCTCGCGCGTTGAAATGCGCCAGATCGGCCCGCGCGACGTGGCCAAAATTATCGGCGGAATGGGCGCCTGCGGACTGGAAAACCGCTGCTGCTCGATGTTCCTGACCGAATTCAGCCCAATCTCCATCAAGATGGCCAAGGAACAGGGCATCTCGCTGACCCCTTCGGAGATCACCGGCATGTGCGGGAGGCTGCGCTGCTGCCTGGTGTACGAGTACGAACAGTACGTCGAGGCTCGTAAGGAACTGCCCAAACGCAACAAACGCGTGGTCACACCGGAGGGCGAGGGCAAGGTGGTGGATGTCTACCCGTTGAAGCAGGCCGTGCTGGTGGAACTGGACTCAGGAACCCGTCAGGAGTTTCTGAAGGAAGATATACAGCCCTGGGACGAGCTCGAAGCCCTGCGCCAGAAGGCCCAGGCGCCCTGTGATAAACACGAGAATGGTGAATGTGACTGCGGGAAGGCCTCCGGCGCTTCCGCAAGTCAGGCCTCTGCTGAAGCGCCGGATAAGACCGCCGGTGATGAGGCCGGCCGGAGTCCTGATGAAACCAGGCCCAGGCCTGAATCCAGGCGTTCGGGCAAACGGGGACGGCGCAGGAAGAAGCCCTGATCTCCCCCGCCTCCAGTCGATACCCAATCCCCTGTCTTAACCGACAGGGGTTTTTGCTGCCTGACCGCATCCGGTATCATAATATCGCTATAATAGGACTCTGCCGGACTGCAGCCGGCAGAGAAGACCATAATAAGGATTACCTGATGAGTTCATCTGCGTACAAGAAATCTCCTGAAGACACGAGCGAACCCACTGCACAGGAGCTCGCCTCCCTACCGGTGGAAGCCGAACTGCAGGGCGTAGAAACCCAGATCAAACCCACCCCTCCGGAAGAATGGCCGGGACCACAGCGCATTCTGGTCGTGCTGGCCCATCCGGATGACCCCGAATTCTTCTGCGGCGCCACCATCGCCCGCTGGACCCGCGCGGGTCACCTGGTGGAGTACTGCCTGCTCACCTGCGGCGATAAAGGCTCTTCCGACCGCAGCATGACCTCTGAGAACTTATGCGCCATCCGGCACGAAGAGCAGCGGAATGCCGCCGCTGTGCTGGGGGTCCACAACGTCATGTTCCTCGACTATCCCGATGGGTATCTGGTCCCCGACCTCAACCTGCGGCGCGATATCACGCGTGTCATCCGCCAGCGAAAGCCAGACATTCTGGTAACCTGCGACCCGCAGACGCTCTACATCGGCGACAACCGCCTGAATCACCCCGATCACCGCGCTGCCGGTCAGGCTGCACTGGATGCTGTTTATCCGGCAGCCCGCGATCATCTCAATTTCGTCGAGCTCTGGCGGGACGAACGCCTGGAACCCCATATTACGCGTGAGGTCTGGGTGTCCGGAACGACCAGTCCCAACGTGCGCCTGGATGTAACCGACTGCTGGGATACGAAGATTCGCGCCCTGCTCGAACACAAGAGCCAGGTTGGAGACCCGCAGGCGTTTATCGAGCGTATGCGCAGCCGCCTGGCGGAAGGCGCCACGCCGGAAAACCCGCGTTATGAAGAGGCATTCCGGCGCCTGATCCTGGGCTAGTATGAAAAACTGGGGGCAGGAATGACAGACTACCTGAAGGAAGCGCAAGAATTATTCGACTATACGCAGAAGCTGCGGCGTGACTTCCACCAGCACCCCGAGCTGGGCTTTCAGGAATTCCGCACGGCTTCGATCGTCGCCCGTGAACTGCAGGATCTCGGCCTGGAGGTGACCACCGGCGTCGGAAAGACCGGTGTGGTGGCCATGCTCGAAGGGCAACGGCCGGGGCCGGTTGTGCTGCTGCGCTTCGATATGGACGCACTGCCCATCCAGGAAGAGACCGGAGCAGAATACGCCTCGCAGAATCCCGGCGTTATGCATGCCTGCGGGCACGACGGTCATACGGCCATCGGCCTGACGGTGGCTCGTCTGCTGCACGCCCACCGCAAGGAACTCTGCGGCGCGGTCAAGCTGGTTTTCCAGCCCGCCGAGGAAGGCCTGGGCGGCGCCGAGAGCATGGTCGCGGCCGGCGTACTGCAGGATCCCCGGCCCGATTTCTCCCTCGCTCTGCACCTGTGGAACGAGTTCCCTCTGGGAATGATCAGCATTGCTCCTGGAGGTGTGATGGCCGCCGCAGATATTTTCAAGATCCGCATCAACGGCCGCGGAGGTCACGGAGCGATCCCCCACCTGGCAGTCGACACGATCCTGGCCAGTTCTCAGGTGGTCGCCAGCCTGCAGTCGATCGTCGCGCGCTCCGTGTCGCCCCTGGAGTCCGCGGTGATTAGCGTTACTTCCATCCACGGCGGCGAGACCTTCAACATTATCCCCTCCCAGGTGGAACTCAGCGGAACCATCCGCACCTTTGACCCGCAGGTGCGTGAGGGCGTGATCCGCCGCTTTTACGAGATCGTGCAGGGCACGGCCCAATCGCACGGCTGTCAGGCGGAAATTGACCTGCAGGTCATTACCCCGGCGGTGATCAACGACCCGGATCTGGCCGCGCATGTACAGCGTGTCGCGAGTCAGGTGCTGCCGGAGCACCAGATTGACCGCGCTTACCGCACCATGGGGTCAGAGGATATGGCCTTTATGATGCAGGATATCCCCGGCTGTTATTTCTTTATCGGATCATCCAACTCTGCCAGAGGCCTGGACGCCGGCCACCACCAGCCCAGGTTCGATTTTGACGAGCAGGCTATGCCCCAGGCGGCAGCTGTCATGACCGCAGCGGCTGTTCAACTCCTGGCTGGTGAACGCCCAATGGAAGGCGGTGGTCAATGAAACCCCGTTCTTCCGAAATCCTGCAGTTCCCCACCCCTTTCGCCATCCGCGCCTTCGGGCATGATCAGGATGATTTCCAGATGCTCGTCTTCAGCATCGTCCAGCGCCACGTCCCGGACCTGAGCTTATCCGCCGTCTCCAACCGTCCCAGTAGTGGGGGTAAATACCTGGCGGTAACGGTGCGCTTCACCGCCACCAGCCGCAGACAGCTGGACGCCATATACAGCGACCTCAACGCCCACGAAAAAATCGTCATGGTATTGTAGCGAATTCGCTTGACTTTCATGATGTCCGGTGATACAATCCGCATACGAACATATTAATCAGATTAATCAAATGATTTTCTCCGGTTACTCAATTCTGGAGGTGTATGCGCCTGTCCTCAGAATTCCTGTGTTATCTGGTGGGCTCGAGGAATAACAACAGCGATCCGGACCGTATCCCTCCTCTGGCCCAGCTCAGCAAAGAACTCGGTGTAAGCATTTCCAGCCTGCGTGAGCAGATGGAAGTCGCTCGCACGATGGGCTTTATCGAGGTGCGTCCGCGCACCGGGATCCGCCGCGTGCCCTATTCGTTCTTCCCGGCTGTTCATGAAAGTCTGTCATATTCCATTGCCCTGGACCGCAGCCAGTTCCTGAAATTCGCCGATATGCGCAACAAACTGGAAGCTGCATACTGGTATGAAGCGGTCCAGCGTCTCACGCCGGAAGACCACGAAGCGCTGCAGTCCTTGATGGCCCGCGCCTGGGAAAAACTGCGTACCCACCCGGTTCAGATCCCCCACACAGAGCATCGTGAACTGCATTTAACCATTTACGGCCGCCTGGATAATGTCTTTGTCCAGGGCATTCTTGAGGCTTACTGGAAGGCTTACGAAGCCGTCGGGCTGAATATGTACGCAGACTACAAGTATTTAGAGCATGTCTGGGAGTATCACCAGCAGATCGTTGACGCGATCTGCCGCGGAGATTACCAGGCGGGTTATGAGGCGCTGGTGGAGCATAAAGATCTGCTGCTTCACGGACCCTTACGACCCGACCAGCCTGCAAATGACCTTTCTCCGAATCACAATTCGCATGGAGGCAGCCTCTGATCACTGGTTAACCATTCCAAACTCCGCAGCAATGAGACCCACCACTGCTTTCCGAATGTCGTTCGGAATGAAAACCGTTCTGCAATTCGATAGCAAGGAGAATCCATGTCTACACTACAACCGGTTGCTCAAGTAAAAGCGCAAACCGAATTCGAATATGGGGTGAATGATTTCTCGATTACTGTGGGCACGGTGAATGGATCGGGAAGCCAGACATCCAATCTGACGATTCTGCGCGCGCTGTTCAAGATGGGCATCCCTGTATCGGGCAAAAACCTGTTCCCGTCCAACATCCAGGGGCTGCCCACCTGGTACACCATCCGGGTGAGCAAGGATGGCTACCTGGCACGCCGTGAGGAACAGGAAATCGTTGTCGGCATGAATCCGAACACCTTCCAGAAAGACCTGAACAGTGTCTCTCCGGGAGGTGTATTCCTGTATCCCGACGATATGAAGATCCCGGTGCAGCGAGAAGATATTATCACCTACCCGATGCCCGTGAAAAAACTGTCCATGGAATCCGGCGCCCCTTCCAACCTGCGCAGCTACGTCGCCAATATGGTTTATGTCGGGGTGCTGGCGCAGCTTCTCCAGATCGACCTGGATAAGATCTACCAGGCGCTTGATTTCCACTTCAAAGGCAAAACCAAACCGATCGATCTCAACTTCGGTGTCGTCCAGGCGGCTCACCAGTGGGCGGCTGAAAATCTGGAGAAAAAAGATCCTTACCGCGTGGTACCCATGAACCTCACAGAGGGTTACATCATGGCAGACGGGAACACAGCCGCCGCGCTGGGCGCCATTTACGGTGGGGTAACTTTTGCCTCCTGGTATCCGATCACCCCGGCGTCCAGCCTGGCAGAATCCCTGGTTGAATATCTGCCCAAACTGCGCAAAGACCCCGAGAACGGGAAAAACACCTATGCCGTGGTGCAGGCGGAGGATGAGATCGCGGCTATCGGCATGGCCAGTGGCGCCGGCTGGGCCGGCCTGCGGGCCATGACATCAACTTCCGGCCCGGGGTTGAGCCTGATGACCGAATATGCCGGTCTGGCATATTTCGCCGAGGTGCCGGTGGTCGTCTGGGACGTGCAGCGCGTGGGACCGAGCACCGGCCTGCCCACCCGCACCGCCCAGTCGGACCTGACGTTCACCCACTTCCTGGGCCACGGCGACACCCAGCAGATCGTACTGCTGCCCGGGTCGGTGACCGAATGCTTCGAATTTGGCTGGCGCGCTTTCGATATCGCCGAGCGCCTGCAGGCCCCGGTTTTCGTGCTGTCCGATCTGGATTTCGGCATGAACCAGTGGATGACACGCCCCTTTGAGTATCCCGACCGGCCGATGGACCGGGGGAAGATTCTGTGGGAAGAAGACCTGGAGAAGCTCAAAGGTGATTGGGGCCGCTACCGCGATGTGGACGGCGACGGCATCCCCTACCGCACTGTTCCCGGCAACCGCCACCCGACCGCAGCCTATTTCGCCCGCGGCACAGGCCACGACGAAAACGCGAACTACAGCGAAGATCCGCAAAACTGGACAAAACTGCTCGACCGGCTGAAGAGGAAGTTCAACCAGGCGCGCAAATACGTTCCCAGACCGGTAATCGACACCATGCCGGGGGCGAAAATCGGCATCATCGCCTTCGGTTCTACCGGGCCGGCCATTGAGGAGGCCCGTGACCAGCTCGCCCGCCAGGGCATCCCCAGCGATTACCTGCGCGTGCGCGCCATCCCCTTCACAGAAGAAGTCACTGACTTTATCCGCTCGCACGACCGTGTTTACGTCGTTGAAATGAACCGTGATGGGCAGCTTCACCAGCTGCTGACCCTGGAGGTTCCCGATCGAGCCACGCAGTTGATTTCTCTCGCCCACACCGATGGCCTGCCGCTGACGGCCAGTCGTGTGCGTACATCGATCCTCGAAAAGGAGGCGAACCAATCATGACGAACCAGACAACAGCAGGACCCAGGCTGCACCTTAATCTGGCTGGCCTGAGCAAAACCGATTACCGCGGCAACCCGAGCACGCTCTGCCAGGGCTGCGGTCACAACTCCATTGCCAGCCAGATTATTTCCGCCTGTTACGAGCTGAATATCGTCCCCGAAGATCTGGTTAAGTTTTCCGGGATCGGCTGCTCCAGCAAAAGCCCCACCTACTTCCTGAACCGTTCCTTTGGCTTCAACGGTCTGCACGGGCGCATGCCCTCGCTGGCCACCGGAGCCCTATTCGCCGATCACACAGTCAAAGGACTGGGAGTCAGCGGCGACGGCGACACAGCCAGCATCGGCATGGGCCAGTTCAAGCACATCCTGCGCCGCAATATGCGCATGGTATATATTGTGGAAAACAACGGCGTCTACGGCCTGACCAAAGGCCAGTTCTCCGCCACCGCCGAAATCGGCCTGCAGCTCAAAGGCCAGGGGACCAACCCCTATATGCCGGTCGACATCGCCTGGGAGGCCCTGGTGGGCCGCGCCAGCTTTGTCGCCCGCTCCTTCGCTGGCGATCCCAAACAGGTCAAAGAACTGATCAAAGCTGCTCTCAGCCACAACGGCGTGGCTTTACTGGATATCATCAGCCCCTGCGTAACCTTCAATAACCGCGACGACGCCGTCCACTCGTATGCCTGGGGTAAGGAGCATGAGGTCGCTCTGCACGAGCTGTCCTATGTACCGCCCGCGGAAGAGATTATGGTGGACTACGACGAAGGGGAGGTGACGGAAGTCACCATGCACGACGGGTCCAAGATCATCCTGAAGAAGCTGGACCAGTCGTACGATCCCACCGACCGGGCCCAGGCCATGCGCATGCTGGAGGAGGCCAACGCCAACAACTGGCTGGTAACCGGCCTGATTTACATCGATCCCACCCGCCCGTCGATGCTGGACATCTACAACCTGACCGACACCCCGCTCAACCGGCTGCCGGAGGAAAAGCTCAGGCCGCCAAGAGAGACCCTGGAAGCGATCAACAACCTGATGTTCTGAGTTCAGGTTCCGCGCTGATGCGGCCCTGAAGGTACTGATATAGAGGAAAACCATGCTGTGTCTGCAGTGAAGCTGGCACAGCATGGTTTCATTTTTCACATTCATTCCTCTGGTATAATGCATGGCGGTATCTTCATGAAACCTATTACCTGTATGAAATGCACACCAAGCCATCTTGAGCAGCGAGCCCCATCACTGCTGATACCAAGGAGCCGAAGTTGGCATTCAATCCCCTAAACTGGCTTTTAGGGTTTTTCTCATTAGATATTGGAATTGATCTCGGAACCGCGAACACGCTTGTCCATGTGCGCGGTAAAGGTATTACGATTAACGAGCCTTCCTGGGTGGCGATTGATAAGCGCACACGCCAGCCGCTCGCCATCGGCGCAGAAGCCAAAGAGATGGTCGGGCGCACACCGGCCAACGTCGTCGCCATCCGCCCGCTGCGAGACGGGGTGATCTCCGAGTTTGAAATCACCCAGGCAATGCTCGAATACTTTATCGGTAAAGCCCACGAACAGAGCATCGTCCCCGTCCCGCGCCCGCGGGTTGTGATCGGTATCCCTTCGGGCGTAACGGAAGTTGAAAAACGGGCCGTTTACGACGCCGCCATGTCGGCCGGCGCGCGTGAAGTAGGCCTGATCGAAGAACCCGTGGCTGCGGCGCTGGGCGCCGGACTGCCGGTTGCCGAGATCCACGGCAGTATGATCGTGGACATCGGCGGCGGTACCTCCGAAGTGGCAATTATGTCTATGGGTGGTGTGGTCGTTTCGCGCTCGCTGCGCGTTGCCAGCGATGAAATGGACCAGGACATCATCCAGTACATGCGCAACAAATACAACCTGGCGATCGGTGAGCGCATGGCCGAGCAGGCCAAGATCAACATCGGCTCTGCGTACCACCTCCCCGAAGAGAAAACCATGCTGCTGCGCGGGCGCAACCTGATCACCGGCCTGCCCGAGGCAGTGGAGGTCTCATCCGTAGAAATTCGCGAGGCGATCTCCGGTTCGGTGCAGACGATCGTGGACACGGTGAAAGACGCTCTGGACGAGGCGCCGCCCGAAATCGTTGCCGATCTGATGGAAGTGGGTGTTGCGCTGGCCGGCGGCGGAGCGCTGCTGCAGGCAATGGACAAACGCCTGCAGGAGGAACTCCGCATCCGGGTGTGGACGGCGGAGGATCCGATGAGCTGTGTCGCCCGGGGCGCAGGCATTATGCTCGAGAATTACGACGTCCCTGTTTTCCGGCGCATGCTGGTCGGTCTGGAGCGTGGCAGCACCCGCCATGCCCAGCCAACTCAGGCACGCTAGGCATGTAAGTGCGTGAGGTCTGGTCTGTTCCCCTTAGAATCACAGGATGAATCGGGGGAAAACGCCGGCTGATCACCGCCGCAGGTTGAACCGGCCGGACTTCACGCCCTGAAAGTTTGTAGTTTTCCATGATTCCATCTTCTACTCGCTCTCTCCAGACGATCGTCCTGGGACTGGTTGTCGTCGGCTTGATCGCACTGGCGCTGAGCGGCTACCTTGCCCCCCTGACCGGCACCATTCTACAGCCCCTGGTGTCTGCTCAGACCTGGATCGCTTCGCGCTATCAGGCTGTGCAGAATGCCCTTTCCGCCCCCCAGGACGTCACCCGCCTGCGGATGGAACTGGAACTGCTCGAGGCGGAAAATGCCCGCCTGGAAGCCCAGATCATTGAGCTCAACCAGCAGCTGGAGGAGACGCGCGTCCTTTCGGCCCTGCTGGATTTTGTGTACGACCACCCCCAAAACCGCCATCTGGCCGCCCGTGTGATCGGGCGCGACCCCAGCGCCTTTATGCAGTATGTGTTCATCAACCGCGGCTCCGATGACGGGCTGCGGCGCGGCATGCCCGTGGTCACGCAGCATGGCCTTGTGGGGCGTATTGCGGCGGTCAGCTCTTCGGCCGCACGCGTGCAGCTCATCACCGACCCGGCCTCGCGTATTAACGTGGTACTGGAGGACAGCAGGGCAGCCGGGATCCTCGTCGGGCAGATCACCGCAGAAGTCTCCCTGGACCGCATCCCGCAGGATGCGGATGTGAAGGTCGGCGAGCTGATCCTGACCTCCGGCCTGGGCGGGAATTATCCACCGAACATCGTGGTTGGCCAGGTGACCGGCGTACGCAGCCGGGATTACGATATCTTCAAGCAGGCCTCTGTGCAGCCCATCGTCGATTTTTCACAGCTCGATATCGTCCTGGTGATCACCAACTTCCAGCCGGTGGACATCTCGCCGCTGCAGCCCACCGATTAGCCTTTGCTTTTCTACCCATGGCCATACTGATCGCCATCCCGATATTGATCGGTCTGAGCATGCTGCAGACCTCGCTGGTCAGCCAGTTCCCTCTGCTGCGCGGCACCGCCGATCTGCTGCTGCTGGCTGTTGTGGCCTGGTCACTGCAGAAAAGAGTGACCACGGCGCTGCACTGGGGCGTGATCGCTGGCCTGATCGTGACCTACATCTCGGCGCTGCCCTTCGGTGTGGCATTGATCGCATATTCACTGGCGGCTGTGATCGGCAGCCAGCTGCGCAGGCTCGTGTGGCAGGTCCCCATTCTGGCCATGTTTGTGGCCACCTTCGCCGCTACCGTGCTGCTGCACGCCATCTCATATACGGCTGTACGCATCACCGGCACGTCCATCCCGCTGGGGACCGTTATCAACATCATCACCCTGCCCAGCCTTCTTTTAAATATGTTCTTCGCCCTGCCGGCCTATGCCCTGCTGTCTGATCTGGCAGGCTGGCTGTATCCCGAAGAACTCGAAGTATAATGGTGTACCTATGAACGGAAAATATGCTGGCAGTGGCAACGGTACGCATCCAAACGGTTCTCCCCATCTGCATAACCACCTGCAGACCGGGAGGATCATTTCCTTTATCGTTATCATTGCTCTGGTCTTCCTGGTTTATGTCGTCCGTCTGTTCAACCTGCAGATCCTGAACGCAGAACTCTATGTCGCCCGGGCGCAGGAGAACAGCACGTCCGAGGTCAACACACCTGCTCCGCGCGGTATCATCACCGACCGCAACGGCGTCGTTCTGGCGCGCAACGTCCCTTCCTATAACGTCGTCCTCACGGCGGCAGAGCTGCCGGAAAATGATGGCGCCGTTCAGGAGATTTTCCGCCAGCTCTCCGAACTGATCGATGTACCCGTCAACCGGGGTGAGATCAGCGAAACAACTCCTTACGTACCCTGTGTCTCCGATCACGGCATCGCCCAGATTGCTACCTACGGTATGGAGTCCAAACCCTATTCCCCGGTGGAAATCAAGTGCGATATCGACGAAAGGACGGCGCGCATCATCGAAGAGCGGTCGATCGACTGGCCGGGGATCTCGATCGATGTCCAGCCCATCCGCGAATACCCTACCGGCTCGCTAACGGCCTCCATCGTCGGTTTCCTCGGGCCCATCCCGGCGGAGCTGGAATCGGCGTATGTGGAACAGGGCCTGGTACCCAACCGGGATAAAGTGGGATACGCCGGTCTGGAGCTTGAGTTCCAGGATATCCTCGCCGGCATCAACGGCATCCGCGTACATGAAATTGACGTCGCTGGACAGGTGGTGCGCGAGGATATTCGTGAGCCGCGTGACCCGGTGCCGGGCAACAACCTGGAACTGACCATCGATGTTCGCCTGCAGAACGCAGCGGAATCCATCTTCAAGCATGAGATTAAATTATGGAACGACTGGCTGGGCCGCATCGAGTACACCAGCGGTGTGGTGATCGCCATGAACCCCAAAACGGGGGAGATCCTGGCCATGATCTCCTACCCCTCTTACGAGAACAACCGTATGGCGCGCTTCATCCCGGCCTACTATTATGATCAATTGATCAACGATCCCACAAACCCGCTGCTCAACCATGCCGTCGGTGACGTGGTTCCCGTTGGATCGGTCTTTAAGCTGGTTACCGCCGTTGGTGCGTTGAACGAAGGGGTTGTCACCCCGGAACAGATCCTGGATGCGCCGCCCGAGCTCATAATTACCGAAAAATACTTCGAGAACGACGTGGGGACGCAGCGCCCCCTGGTAGACTGGAACGATGCCGGCTTCGGCCAGATCGACTTCGTGCATGCCATCGCCAACTCCAGCAACGTGTATTTCTACAAGCTGGGCGGCGGGTATGAAGATGAAGTCCCCGGCGGCGGGCTGGGGATCTGCCGCCTGGGCACCTATGCGCGCGCACTGGGCTACGGCGACGCTCCCGGGATCGGCCTGCCGGACGAGCAGGACGGCCTGGTCCCCAGCCCCGAATGGAAGCGCCTGAACCGGGCCGAATCCTGGTCATCCGGCGATACCTACATTGCCAGTGTGGGTCAGGGTTATGTGCTCGGCACCCCGCTCCAGGTGCTGCTTTCGGCAGCCACCATCGCCAACAACGGCGTGATGATGCAGCCCACCCTGATCCGGGAAATCGTCGACGGTGAAGGCAACACCCTGCCGGTTTATGTCGACGAGGATGGCAATTACACCACCAATCCGGAAGGTGCAGTGCGCCAGATCTCACCGTTCACCCCCACTGTGCGCTGGGACGTCACTAAAGATTACAAGATCCAGCTTTACGGCGAAACTTCGCTGCGCGGCTGTGAGCCCATCGAGGGCGACTCCATTGAAGAGACGCATACCAATGTCCAGCCCTGGGTGTTCGACTATGTGAAAGAGGGCATGCGCCTGGCCGTCACGGAGGGCACTCTGTCTAACCCGATCATCGGGTTCCAGAATCTCAATATCCCGGCCGCCGGCAAGACCGGCACTGCCGAGTATTGTGACAAGTATGCCCTGGCACAGAACCGCTGTGAGTTCGGCGCCTGGCCCACGCACGCGTGGACGGTGGCCTTCGCCCCTTACGACGATCCGGAAATTGCCGTGGTGGCCTTTGTTTACAACGGCGGTGAGGGTGCCAGCGTTGCCGGACCTATTGTACGCCGGGTAATGCAGGCTTACTTCGAACTCAAGCGCATCGATACGGCACAGATCGCAGAATAATTTATTAACTGTCCGGTTATAATTACAAATTTCGTGCAAAAAGCGGCTTTCATGTCCGGTGAAGGCCGCTCTTCATGCTATAATCTTTCCGATCGGTGCAGCCAGAACTGGTACATGATAGACCCCATACCTGTTTCAGCGATCGATCCTGGGAAGCATTAACAATTTTCTTTGCACTGCTTGGGATTGTACATGCCGGCCAATATACAGATCAAGGGCATCCGTGAAGGTTTGCTCATAACGCTTGGGGAAGGAGAGTGGCGCGACCTGCGCCAGAGCCTGTTTGAACAAATAGACAGCCAGATCGAGTTCCTGCGCGGTGCACGCCTGGCGCTGGATGTCGGCAGCCAGGAGCTGAAAGCGGTTGAATTGAGCAAGCTGCGCAACGAAATCTCCGAACGGGAGCTTTCGTTGTGGGCGGTGATCAGCAGTTCGCCGACAACCGTACAGACGGCCCAGACCCTGGGGCTGGCGACCCAGCTGCCCTCGCACCGGCCGGCGCTGACCAGAGCACGGGCGGAGACCGCTGTCCAGGATGAGGAATCAGCTCTGCTCATCCGACGCACACTGCGCTCGGGCTTCAGCATTTCACATCCGGGTGCGGTGATCGTCCTGGGGGACGTCAACCCGGGAGCAGAGGTGATTGCCGGCGGTGATGTGCTGGTCTGGGGCCGGCTGCGGGGTATGGTGCACGCCGGTGCCCAGGGAGACGAAAAGGCCGTCGTCTGCGCCCTGGATCTCTTCCCCACCCAGCTTCGTATCGCCGGGAAAATTGCGGTCCCACCTCAACGGCGCAGCAAGCCACAGCCTGAGATGGCATTCATCCAGGACGGTCGTGTTGTTGCCGAACCATGGAACCCTCAAAAAAGGTAGCATAAGAATCATGCCTGGCAAAGTTGTCACAGTCACTTCTGGAAAGGGCGGGGTAGGCAAGACGACCGCCACCGCCAACATCGGCGCAGCGCTGGCCGCTGCCGGCAAGAAAGTTATTTGTGTGGATGCAGATATTGGCCTGCGGAACCTGGATGTCGTCCTGGGCCTGGAAAACCGCATCGTTTACGACCAGGTCGACGTTGTCGAAGGGCGCTGCCGCATGCGCCAGGCGATGATACGCGACAAACGCCTGCCGGAGCTGTATCTCATCCCGGCTGCCCAGACACGCGATAAAAATGCCGTCTCACCTTCCGACATGCTGCGGCTGGCCGATGAACTGCGCCAGGAGTTTGACTGGATCATGATCGACTCGCCGGCCGGTATCGAGCGCGGCTTTCGCAATGCCATCGCCCCGGCCGATATCGTGCTGGTCGTTACCAATCCCGAAGTTTCCGCCGTGCGAGACGCCGACCGTATTATTGGACTGGTGGAGGCCGAAGAGAAGGGGCCGCCTCGACTGGTGATTAACCGTATCAAACCCGATATGGTGCGCCGGGGAGATATGCTCTCCGCCGACGACGTGCTCGAACTGCTGGCGATCGAGCTGATCGGCATGGTCCCCGATGACGACGCAGTGGTGATGAACACCAATCGCGGCATGCCCGTCGTACTGGATAACCGCTCACGGGCCGGGCAGGCATTTCGCAACATTGCACAGCGGCTGCAGGGCGAAAATGTACCTTTCGTGGAAATGAACTCGAACGACGGCTTTTTTGGAAAACTCGCCCGGTTCATTCGCCCTGGAGGTGACTGATGAGCAACTTCTTGGAGCGCCTGTTTACTCGCAACACGAGCGCACAACAGGCCAAGGAGCGCATGAAGCTGGTCCTGATTCACGACCGCACCGATCTGTCTCCCGGAGAGCTCGAGGTTCTGAAGGACGAACTCATCGAAGTCATCTCCCGCCATGTTGAAATTGAACCGGGGGCAGTTCGCATCGAAATGGCCACAGAAGGCCGGGAACAGCGTCTCATCGCCGATATTCCCATCCGCCCGACCCGGCGAAAGCGGAAATAAGCTCTCATGGCAAGGTTTTACAAAGGGGCGGATTTTCCGCCCCTTGGCGATTCTGGGTAAAATGACACCCTTGCGCCAGACTGGCTTTGAGATTATCCTCTTTCTGATGTGGTAAGTGTGAAATTACACCTTTTACCGGTATTTGATTTTAGTTCTGTGAACGATTAATGCTGCGATGAACGACTCTATAAACATTAACTGGCGCCATTTCGATTTCTGGCTGCTCGGTGCGGTGGCCCTGCTCATCCTGTTCGGTGTGACCATGATCCGCTCGGCGATCAGCGGGAACATCGAGCTGGCAGGCTACGACACCCGGCAGTTGATCTTCGCCGGCATCGGCATGGTGGCGATCATCATCGTCACCGCCATCGACTACCACTTCTGGGCATCCATCAGCTCCACCCTCTACGTGGTTACCGTCATCGCCCTGGCCGCGCTGCTGGGTGTGAGCGCGGTCTTCGGCTCCTCGCGCTGGTTTTCGCTGGTTGTCGTCAACGTACAGCCTTCCGAGCTTGCCAAAATCGTCCTCATCCTGGTGCTGGCACAGTTTTTCACTCAGAACCAGCACCGCATGGATGACGTCCGGACGGTGATCCGCTCCTTCATCTCGGCCATGGGGATCACCATATGGATTGTGCTGCAGCCCAACCTGAGCACTTCCATCGTGATGATGGTGATCTGGTTTGCCCTGCTCTGGGCGGCCGGGCTGCCGGTCAAGCATCTTATGATCTTCGCCGGGATCGGCCTGATCGCAGCAGTGATCCTGATCCCGATTTTTATGACGGTAGAATTCCCGGGCATCGGCAAGGTGATCAAGGATTACCAGGTCAGCCGCGTAACATCCTTCCTCTTCCCCGATCCGGATGCCCGCCACGGAGACGATTACAACATCGAACAGGCCCTGATCAGCATCGGCACTGGAGGCTGGTTCGGACAGGGTTACGGACACGGCAGCCAGGTGCAGCTCCGCTTTTTGAAAGTTCGCTGGTCGGACTTTATTTTCTCAGCAATGGCCCAGGAGTTCGGCTTCGTCGGCACGGTGCTGGTGATGCTTGTGCTGCTGTTCGTGGTGCTGCGCTGTCTGCGCGCAGCCCGGCTGTCGCGCGACACCTATGGAGCGTTTATCTGTTACGGCGTGGCCACACTGCTTATGTTCCAGGCGGTGGTCAACATCGGCGTAAACCTGAGATTGATGCCGGCCACCGGGCTCACCCTGCCGTTTATCAGTTATGGGGGTAGTTCTTTGCTGTCGAATATGCTTGGGATTGGACTTGTGGAAAGTGTAATCCTGCGCCACAAATCACTGGAGTTTTAAACAGGGAGTTCGAACTTTATGAGCGATCATTCCAATCATTTGCGTCCTGCACGAGTACGTTTCGCCCCCTCCCCCACCGGACGGCTCCATCTCGGAGGCGCCCGCACAGCGCTGTACGATTATCTGCTCGCCCGTCAGACCGGTGGACAGTTCATCCTGCGCCTGGAAGATACCGACCGCAAACGCTATGTCCCCGGCGCGGAAGACGAGCTGATGCACGGCCTGCGCTGGCTGGGCATCGAGTGGGATGAAGGCATCGACGTTGGCGGTCCGCACGCGCCCTACCGCCAGTCGGAACGCAAAGAAATCTACCAGCAGTATGCGAAAGAATTGATTGACAGAGGCCACGCTTACTACTGCTTCTGCACGCCCGAACGCCTGGAGCACATGCGCCAGGAGCAGCAGAAACGCAAAGAACCGCCGCGCTACGACCAGACCTGCCGGCGCCTGGACCCGGATGAAACAGCCAGGCGCGTCGCCGCAGGCGAGCCGCATGTAATTCGCTTCAAAATGCCAAATGAGGGCAGCATCACCGTGGTCGACCGCCTGCGCGGAGAAATGACCTTTGAAAATAAAAACCTGGACGACTATATTATCGTCAAATCCGATGGCTTTGCCCTGTATCACCTGGCGGCGATCGTTGACGATCATTTAATGGGAATCACACACGTGATCCGCAGCTCCGAATGGATCCCCACCTTCCCCCTGCATGCCCACATCATCCGCGCCTTCGGCTGGGAAGAGCCGGAATGGGTCCATCTTTCGGTCTTCCTCAAGCCCAGCGGCAAAGGCAAAATGAGCAAACGCGAGGCCGAAGCGGCCATGAAGGACGGCCATTCGATCTTCGTGACCGATCTGGAGAAGCTCGGTTATGTTCCGGAGGCGGTGGTCAACTGGATCGCCCGCATGGGCTGGAGGTACGATGAGCACACCGAGATCTTCAC
>JAAYXE010000195.1 GCA_012516075.1 Chloroflexota bacterium
CGCCGGCCGTGTATGTCTGCCGGATGGAAGCGGTCGAATCAGCCCATTTTGAAGAAGCTGGTGAGCTTCATCGCAAGGTTCAGATCACCGGCCAGCTTTAACTTCCCCTGCATAAAGGCCTGCATCGCATTGGAGCGGCCCAGAATAACGTCTTTATAATCCTGAGCGTCGGCGGTCAGGGTCAATCTGGGGTTCTCGGCCACCCCTTCAACCACCTGGCACTGCCCGTCGCGGATTGTGATGATCCAGTCTCCACCTTCTTCTCCCGTCAGGTGATACTGCACCACCGTGTCCACACCCTGAGCGACATCGGGTTTAAAGGCCCGCGGCATACGGTTCATCAATTCTTTCACAGTGATTTCTTCGGTTGTCATCGTTGTCAAATCTCCCTGTTAATTTCAAATTTAACAGCGGCCTGGTATGGGCTGCAGATAGGCAGCCCATTCCAGGCTCGCATTCCTCACGCTAAGTTCTCAAAGATCCCGGCAGCCCCCATGCCGCCGCCCACACACATGGTCACCATGCCGTAGCGCGAACCACGGCGGCGCATCTCGCCGGCCAGCTGTGCAGTGAGCTTGGCGCCCGAACAGCCCAGCGGGTGCCCGAGGGCAATCGCCCCGCCGTTAACGTTGACCCGCTCATCATCCAGGCCCAGCTCGCGAATAACGGCCAGCACCTGCGAAGCAAAGGCCTCGTTCAGCTCGATCAGGTCAATATCTTTCAGGCTCAGGCCGGCGCTCTTTAACGCTCTGGGGACCGCCTCCACCGGGCCAATGCCCATCAACTCCGGCGGCACACCCGCCACAGCGAACGAGATAAACCGCAGCAGCGGCTTCAGGCCCAGCTCATCCGCCAGCCGGCGCGACACCACCAGCACCGCTGCCGCGCCGTCCGATAGCGGCGATGAGTTGCCGGCAGTGACGGTGCCGCCTTTGCGGAAGGCAGGCGGCAGTTTCGCCAGCGCTTCCAGGCTGGTGTCCGCCCGGGGGCACTCATCCTGCTCGAGCCGGATCGTGCGTTTTTGCGGCTTCCCGTTCGACCCGGGCTCGACGATCTCGACCTCCACCGGCACAATTTCAACGTCAAACTTGCCGGCCTGCATCGCCGCAACCGCCCTCTGGTGACTGCGCAGCGCGTAGGCGTCCTGATCTTCGCGGCTGATGCCGTATTTAACCGCCACATTTTCGGCTGTCAATCCCATATTCGTGAAAACTTCGGGACATTCTGCAGCCAGGTAGGGGTCGGGCGCGAATTTATTGCCTGTCATAGGCACCATGCTCATCGATTCGACCCCTCCGGCGATGATCGCATCGGCCTGGCCGGCCATGATCATGTAGGCGGCGTGGGCGATGCTCTGCAGCCCCGACGAGCAGAAGCGGTTGATGGTCTCGCCGCCTACTGAATCGGGCAGCCCGGCGCGCAGGGCAGCAATGCGGGCCAGGTTCATCCCCTGCTCTCCTTCCGGGAAGGAGCAGCCCAGGATCACGTCGTCAATCTGAGACGGGCTGATGTTTCCGGCCCGTTCGAGCACCGTGCGGATGACCAGCGCCGCCAGATCTTCCGGCCGGGCGGTCGCCAGGCTGCCGCGCTTCGCTTTTCCGACCGGTGTGCGCGCCACCGCTACAATCAGCGCATCATTCGGTGAATGCTGCTGGTTCATTCCTGTAATTCCCTCCATTCATGCAAGCTGCCAGAAGCAGACCAATTCTCAGTTGCGCAGCGGCTTCCCGGTCTGGAGCAGGTTCCACATGCGCTGCTGGGTCTTCTCCTCCCCACACAGCGAGAGGAACGCCTCACACTCCAGGTCGAGGAAGTACTGCTCGTCCACCCAGGCCGGCTGGCTCAGCTCGCCGCCGGTCATCACATAGGCCAGGCGGCCGCCGATCTGCGCTTCATACTCGGTGATCTCACCAGCCGACTTGAGCATAAATACGCCTACACGCATAGCGGCAAGCGCATCACGCCCGGCAGCGTACACCTGCTCGCGCACCGGCGGGTGGTAGCCGCTTTCCACCAGGTGCAGCACCTCCCGTTTGGCCTCCGCCAGCAGGTGATCGCGGTTCATCACCACCCGGTCGCAGGAGCCGAGGATGCCCATCTGGCGCGCTTCTTCAGCGCTGGTGGACACCTTTGCCATGCCGATCTGCTCGAAGATGCGCTGCAGGAACGGCAGAGCGTCGGCATTTTTAGTGCGCATGGCCGGGTTGAGGATGCGGCGCACCATCTCCTTGGTCCCACCGCCGGCCGGGATCACCCCGGCCCCGATCTCCACCAGGCCTGCGTACAGCTCGGCGGAAGCCACCACCCGGCCAGTGTGCATGAGCACCTCCGCTCCACCGCCCAGGGCCAGGCCTGCCGGTGCAGCCACCACCGGCTTCGGAAAGTAGCGCATGCGCATATTAATCGCCTGCATCTTACGCACGGCTGCCTCGAGCTGGTCCCACATGCCGCTCTGCGCAGCCATCACCACCATGAACAGGTTCGCCCCGGCGGAGAAGTTCTGCGCATCGCTGCCAATCACGAGGCCCTCAAACTCCTTCTCGGCACAGTCCAGACCGGCCTGGATCATGTTGAAAATGTCATCGTCCAGGGCATTCATTTTGGTGTGGAACTCCACCGCGCCCACGCCGTCGCCCAGGTCGATCAGGGTAGCCCCCGGGTTGCGGCTGACAACCTTCCCGGCGGCTTTCTCCTCTTTCAGGATGATCAGGGCTGGAGAGCGCTGCAGAGGTTCGTAGGCCTTTTGAACAGGGTTATATACACCCACCTTGCGCTCCCCCTCGTACTGGTAGAACGTCTCGAAACCGGCAGCCAGCATTTCCTGCACCCATTCCGGGGGCGGGAACCCGTCCGCCTTCATCTCCTCAGCCGTTTCAGCCACCCCGAGCATGTCCCAGGTTTCGAAGGGGCCGGCTTCGTGGCCAAAACCCCATACCATTGCCCGGTCGATGGGCAGCGGAGTGTCGGCAATCTCGGGGATGCGCTCGGCCGCGTAGGCAAAACCCTGGTACGTCAGAGCGCGCGCCAGCCGGCCGGCACGGTCATCCGCCTGGATCAGACCTTTCAACCGTTTGCCCAGATCGGTTTCGTCCTTCACTTTGCCGACCGACTCGAAGCGCACTTTCTGCGGCTCGGTATATTCCAGGGTCTTCAGATCCAGCGGCCAGAATGACTTTTTACCATCCTCACGGACCTCTTTGTAAAAGCCCTGTTTACTCTTCGTGCCCAGCCAGCCCTTTTCCACCATGCTGCGGATGAGCTGGTTGGCCGGTTCTGAATTCAGGTAGCGCAGGGCGTGCTCGTCGTGAGGAATGGCGGGAGCCAGGTTGCGCCCCACATGCTCCCAGACGTCGATTCCTACCAGGTCCATCAGGCGGAAGGTGGCCGTCTTTGGCCGCCCCATCACCGGCCCGGTGACGGCGTCGACTTCCTCCACGGTGTAATCATTCTTCAGGATATAGTCCAGGGCAAAAGCGCCGGTGCCGAACGCCAGGCGGTTGGCAATAAAATTCGGCGTGTCCTTGGCAATGACAATGCCCTTCCCCAGCCGATACTCGCCGAAATGATGCACCGCCTGCAGCACATCGGGCAGCGTATCCCCGGTGGGGATAATTTCCAGCAGTTTCAAATAGCGCGGCGGGTTGAAAAAGTGGGTGCCCAGAAAATGTTTGCGAAAGCCCTCTGAACGTCCCTCGGCAATCGAAGCCACCGGAATACCCGAGGTATTGGTGCTGATGATCGTCTCCCCGCCGCGCAGCGCGTCGATGCGCTCCATCAAGCTGCGCTTGACCGCCAGATTTTCGACCACGGCCTCGATTACCCAGTCGGCATCCCGGACGACCTCCAGGTCGTCTTCGATGTTGCCCGTTGAGATCAGGGCCGCCTGCTCTGGGGTGAAGAAGTTCGCCGGCCGTGCTTTGAGCGCTCGCTCGAGCCCCTGGCGCACGATGCGGTTGCGCACCTGGGGATCCTCGAGAGTCAGTCCCTGCTGCTCCTCATCCGGAGTCAGCCGGTCGGGGACAATATCCAGCAGTTTAACAGGCACCCCGGCATTGGCCAGGTGCGCAGCGATGGCTGCCCCCATCGTTCCCGAGCCGATCACTACGGCCCGATGGATCTGGTACTTCATCTGTCCTCCTTGTACCATGATTCAATTTTGTCGGTTGAAAACGTGCTGCTGGGCTGATAAGACCGGCCTGGAGAGACTCCCCCACCAGAACGGAAGCTCAGCCCGTTAATCTCGCCCCCCTGATTTCAACCTGAGGGCTGAAAGGCAATGCATTTAGGGCTGGATGATCGCGAAATTATCAAAGGTCGCCTCAAATCCCTCCTGCAGTTGTGACTTTGCCACAACGCCGACAGACCCGCTCTCATATTCTCTGTCGTTGGTTTCAACCAGCAGCTTGCCGTTGGAGTAGAGCGCCAGGCGGCTGCCGATGCATTCAGCACCGACCCGGTTGACCGCCGTCCCCATATGCACATCCTCTGCGGCCGCAGTTCCATTCACCAGGAACTCAAACACGCCGTCTTTCATCTTGGCAATCCCATAGCCGCCTGTGCTGTTGAGTAAAAAGGCATAGTAGTGGTCTTCGTCCTGGTGACGGCAGATCAACCCGTAATAGCCGTTCTCCGGGCCTGCTGTGCGGGCTGCGTCGACCTCCAGACGTACGTTTTCATAATCGCCCGTGCGGATGCTCCAGATAGCCGCGTTCAACAGGTTCACCCGGATGCGGTAGGCTTCATCCTCAGTGTACTCAATGACGAATTCGTCCTCCTCGGCAGTGAACCATTTGTCGTCATCGGAGAAATCATCTTCGAGGATGGCGTTCGGGACACGCGTTGGCGTGGGGGTAACCTGCGGGGTTTCCGTTGGCACGGGGGTGTCGCTCGAAACGGGTGTATCACTGGGTGCTGTCGTGGCGCTGGGCCCGGCTGTGGGTGTATCCGTTTCAACGGTCGATTCAGTCTCTGCTGAAGGCGGTACCGTCGGCGTGGCAGCCTCCCCATTCTGGCCCTGCGCTGCGGTCTGGGTCATTTCAGCAACGAAGGTCTGAGCGGCCTGCGTAAACAAGAGCTCGGGCACCGGGGTCGGGGGCACAGGTTGAACCGGCTGGCACCCGGCCAGGGCCAGAACCAGCAGGAAGAGCGCGCCCAGCATAAAGACCGCATTACGTCTGTCAGCCATCACAAAACCCTCCGTCGTTTCTTTCATTTTCTTCAACTGTGCCGGTCATCCTTATTCACGCAGTTCACGGTTGAAAAAATCGATAACCCGCTGCATAAAAAGCTCATCGCCCGCGCCGTAGAAGGTATGCGGCTGGCCCTCGTACCAGTAGCATTCCACTTCTTTTCCCAGCGCATTGAGCTGGTCGCACAGGTCGATGGACCAGCGCAGGGGGACCAGCTCATCGCTGCGCCCGTGGTGGATGCTTACCGCCGCCTGGATCTGGTCCAGATATCCGGCTGGGGAGATGGTTTCCAGCTCCTCCACCGGCACGGCCAGCTCATCCAGGCCGCGCTGCCCGTACGACCAGCGGTTGATCGCTTCAAAGTTCTGCCTTTCATCCGGGCTCATTGCAGCGTACAGCACCGCGGCGTCGACTGCCTGGCTTACGGTCAGCACACGGGTGGAGACTCCTCCACCCATGCTGTGCCCCCACAGGCCGATAGCCCCGGGGTCTGCCAGTTCGAGCGGACCGGGTTTGCCGGCTTGCTCCTGCACCAGGGCAATCAGGTTGAGCACATCGATCGCCATCCCCACCCGGAACAGGTTGTCGCCGGAGTCGGAAGGCGGGTAGCCTCGTAAATTGGGATGCAGCACCAGAAAACCGGCCCGGGCCAGCGAGTCGGCATAGCGGGTCGTGTAATCGATCGTATCATAAATTTCCGGTTCGATGTAGCCGTGATTGGCAATCACCACCGGGTACGGCGGCTCGCCGCGCACCGGAACATTCATGAAACCGTAGATGGTCAACCCGTCACTGGGGTAGCGGATCAGGAGACGGGTGAAGTAGGAATTCTCCGCCAGCGTCTGCACGACCTCAATCTCACCGCCGCCGTATTCCCGGGCGGCGAGATAAGGGATGCGCAGACCGGCGTACCGGTCAACAGTTGGAGAAGGGCTGGGTGTGGCTGTATTCTGGGGAGTAGGTGTGAGGGATGGCGCGGGCGTGTTCGTCGCCGTGCGTACTGCCGGGGGTGGAAGCGTTTCAGCTGCGTTCAATCCGGGCGCAGCGCTGGCAGTCGGCACAGCAGGGCTCAGAGCAGCCGGCTGCGCCCGGCAGCCGGCCAGCAGCAGCCCGAGCGCAGCGGCACAGATGAGCAAAAGAACGCAGTATGGTCTTCCCGGCATTTTCGCAGCCAATCCCTGCACCCCAGGGTTAAGTTTACCTCAGCTCGCTCCCGCTGTAGTTCAGGATGTTGCGGGCCACCACCAGGCGGTTGATCTGCCCGGTGCCCTCGTAGATATCGCTGATCTTGGCGTCCCGGAACCACTTTTCGAGCAGGTAATCGCGGGTGTAGCCCAGCGGCCCCATGAGTTCCACCGCTTTCTGTGTGATGCGGGTGACCACATCCCCGGCGCGCACCTTGCTCATGGAAGCCTCTTTTGAGTTGGGCATGCCGTTATCCGCCATCCAGACCGCCTTGATCACCAGCAGCCAGGCCGAGCGCAGCATGACTTCCATCTCGATCACGTCACGTTCAACGGCAGACAGCTTCTGCGGAGGCAGCCCGTAGCGGATGGTAATCCCCTGCCCGGCCAGCAGTTCTTTCACCAGCTCTACCGTGGCGCGCGCCACGCCGATGGCTGTGGCCGCCACAAGCGGGCGGGTGGCGTCGAAAGTGGCCATAGCGCCCTTAAAGCCCTTGGTGGTCTCCTTCTTGCTGATCACCTCAGCCGGCCCGAGGATGTTTTCGAAGGGGATGCGGCAGTCCTGCAGCACGATCGCTGCGGTGTCGCTCACACGGATCCCCATCTTGTGCTCCAGTTTTGTCACCTTAACGCCCGGTGTGCCGGCTTCGACCACAAAGGGCCGCATACCTGCCCGCCCGGCGCTGGGGTCGATCGTCGCCCACACCACCACAAAGCCCGGGCTCACTTCGAGCGCCTTATGCCCGGCGGTGACGAAGATCTTCTCTCCGTTCAACACCCATTCGTTGGTCTTCGGATCCAGCACGGCCGTGGTGCGGATGGCGGAGGTGTCGGATCCAGCCTGGGGTTCGGTCATCGCCATGGCGGCAAAGACCGGCTTTTCCTGGCGAAAGCGGGCCAGGAATTTCTCTTTCTGCTCGGGCGTGCCGGTCGCCTCCACGGCGGCGGCGCCCAGGCCGCCTCCCGGCGTGACCAGGTACATCCCCACATCGCCCCAGGAGAGCATCTCCAGCATGAACGCCAGCGACTGGTAGCCGATGCGCGGACGGTCCTTCTTCTCCGGGTCATCCTTTTTGCTGTCGGATGGCGCCAGCGAACCCGCACCCGTCTGGCGCATGGCCATATGCATGAAGTTGATGTAATCCCAGGGGATTTCGTGCTCGTGCTCGTCAAAGTAGCGCGATACCGGCCGCATCATATTCTCGGCCACAGTCTGCAGCGCATAACGCTGCTGCGCGATCGGTTTGGGCATCTCGAAATCGATCATTCCATTCTCTCCTTTGGTCTCTCCCCAACTGCCTGGCACACAAACCTGTGTTACAGAGCCCTGAAAAGATGGGTTAAATCAGCGCCAATCCGGTAAAGGTGGCAATGCCCCTCCCGTTGCGCATCCACAGTTCCACCGGGTGTTCACGGATGTAGCCGTGTCCGCCTAAGATCTGCACGGCCCGGTCGGTCACCATCATGGCCATATTGGCTGCGCCGGTGAAGGCCAGGTAGGCCGCGGTGCTGGCTTCCTCCTTGCCGTTGTCCAGCATCCAGGCTGCTTCCCAGGCCAGCAGGCGTATGGCCTCGATCTCTGTCGCCATCTCGGCCAGCATAAAGGCAATGGCCTGCTTCTGGGCCACTTTCACCCCAAATACTTCGCGTTCTTTGGCGTAATCGCGGGAATATTCAAATGCGGCGCGCGCCAGCCCCACGCCCAGGCCGGCCATGGCCACCCGCGCCGAATCTAGAACCGGGGCAAAGTCATGTCCCTGCGGCCCGCCCAGCCGGTTCTCTCTGGGGACTCGCACAGCGTTGAAGCACACACGATGGACAGGAAGCGCATTGATGCCCAGCAGCTTCTGCCGCTCGGCGACCTCCAGACCGGAGGTTCCTTTTTCCACGATGAAACCCTGGGTCTTCCCTTCCAGAGCAGCGTACACAATGAACGCCGGGGCGCTTTCCGCATAGGGGACGTATACTTTTTCACCCTGGATCACATACGCGTCGCCGTCTTCAACAGCAGTCGTCGCCAGGTCGTTCGGGTCGAAATCGAAGCGCGGTTCGAGCAGCGCGCCGGTGTAAGGGGTCCAGTCGGGGTTTTCGACTACCTGGGGCAGGTATTTCTGCTTTTGTTCTTCGCTTCCGGCCAGCAGCACCGGCAGAGCGAACAGGCCCGGCGTCATCACAGCCAGTGCGCCGGCCAGGTCGCCGTACGCCATTTCCTCCGCGGCCAGCACGCCGGTCACTGCGGAATGCTCGCCAAAGCCCCCGTATTCGGCGGGGACAGAAGCCTGCAGGTAGCCCAGTTCCCAGCCTTTCTGGATGAGCTTCAGCGGCAGATTATTATCTTCGTCGGCATCATGCGCGCTGGCCCGCAGGTCGCTGGTGGCGTAGCGGTTGATCGCCTCCACCAGCATTTTCTGTTCCTCATTCGGTTCAAAAGAATACATGGCTTTCCTCCTCTGATCTGTATCCTTCGAGCAAGGAACGGGCGTCCCCGCTCACCCTGTTAGAGGTTTCGTTCGTTGATATGCCCAGAGCCGTGCTTCAGGCTTCCGGCAGACGGTAGTACTGGATCGCCACCGGAGTCAGACTGTCTTCGATGTCCTCAAGATTGTGAATGCCCAGCCGGCCGCGCTGGTAGAGGTATTCGACATGTGCTCCCGCTTCTTCCAGGGCCAGCAGGACGTTGTAGCCGTTCACCTCCCCGAACAAAATCTGCGAAATTTCTTTGATCGTGTGCGGCTGCTCCAGGAAATCGAGCACCTTGTTGAGCCGCTCTATGTGCAGCGCCTCAATTTCGTCGATGCGGCCGGCCAGATCATGGATCGGCTCCTTATGCCCGCCCAGCACCAGGCGCACGTCTGGGGCCCAGCGGCGCAGCTTTTCCAGCGACTGCAGGTAATGGCCCAGTCCGGTGTACAGCGTGAGGTGCTCCGGAGACTGGTGCGGGCTGGTCCGGTCGAGAATGTGGTCGCCGCTGAAGAGCACGTCGTGCAGCCGCAGGACGACATGTCCCGCGCAGTGGCCGGGCACGTGAAGCAGTTCGAAGGGGCCCACCCGCATCCCCGCTGCTTCGTAGGTGAAGTCCACCTTCACCGAGCTGTACAGGCTCTTCGTCAGCTTATACATCTCGATCAGGGCTTTGCGCCGTTCAGCAGAAACGCCTGCCTCCGCCAGGAATACATCCAGGCGCCGGGCGATGACCACCAGGCGCTCTTCGTAGTGGGTCAGCACGCGCAGGTCCAGCTCGTGAACGCCAATGCGGGCCGGCGTACGCGGCCGGATCGCGGCCAGTCCGCCGAAATGGTCGATATGTCCGTGCGTAATCAGGATATGGGTCAGGTTTTCCGGGCTGAAGTCCTGGCCGGTCAGGTCTGAAACGGCCGCCAGACCTTCTTCCAGATGCTGGCTGCTGTTCCCGAAACCGGAGCCGGTGTCAATCAACACGCGCCCGGTTTCCGTCCCCGGAAGCCAGACGGCGTAGGCGTACCCCCAGAAGCCCGGAAAGACCTCCAGCGGGATCTGGAAGATCTGGGCTCCTGCAGAGCTCTCAAAACGGCGCACTTCATGCGGTTCTGGATGCACCGGAACGCTCATAGATCAGCCTCGCTCGCTCAGCAGGCCGCGCAAAAACAGATCCGCATACTGCGCAGCGATGTCCTGCGGGTTGAGGGGGCCGTCGGGTTTATACCAGGTGATCGTCCAGTTCATCACCCCCAGCAGCGCCCGGGCGGTCAGGTTAGGGTCTACCGGGGTAAAAACGCCTGTATGCTGGCCTTCCAGAATCAAATCCCGCCATAACTTCTCGAAGCGGTCGCGGCGAGGGATATGGCGGGCATGCAGTTCCGGTTCCAGGGAGCGGTGTTCCAGCAGCAGGACGGCGGCCAGGTCACGGTGCTCCAGCATCACATTTAAGTACACGATCATGGCCTGGCGCAGCTTTTCCTCCGGCGGCAGGGGCTGTGCGACGACCGCCTGCATGTGATCGATGAGCAGGTCCAGGGCACGGTCCAGCACCGCCAGCAGCACCTCCTGCTTGCTGGAAACATGGTGATATAGGCTGGCTTTCTGCAGGTTCACCGCCTGGGCGATGTCCTGCATGGATGCAGCGTGAAAGCCTTTCTGGCCAAATATTTGTGCAGCAGCTTCAAGAATCTCGTCCCGGGTCAATGATCCCTCCACCCTACCGACCGGTCGGTAGCCCAAGCATACCAGAGCGACGGTTATATGTCAAGGAAAAGGGTGTGAATTATCAAATTTCATGACAGAGAATTGAACTGCCGTACCTTCAAATTCGATTAATAAAATGCCCTTGAAAAAATAAACTGTGCCCCCGGTGTTACCCGCTCCCAGGCGGGTTATAATGCTGATCAGAGCCACACCGCAGCATGGTGCCCCTCGCCCTTCAGCGGAATGCTGTCGCAGAACAGCAAGCAGGGCATTGGAAAAATAGTCCAAACACCTTCTGCTGTTAGTTCAGAACAAAAGACATAAATTTACCCGGAACAAAGCTTGCAACACTTTACATAAAGAGAGATCATCCGATGCGTATCCTGGTAGACATGGACGGCGTGATTGCCGATTTCGAAGGCAGCTTTATTAATTTGTGGAAGCAGCAGTACCCCCGGCAGGCATATATCCCCCTCGAAGATCGAAAGACCTTTTACCTGCTTCACCAGTATCCTCAGGAACTGCAGCCGCTGGCAATGGAAATCATTTCCGCTCCCGGTTTTTATCGCGGCCTGGACGTGATCCCCGGCGCCGTTGAGGCACTGCACGAAATGGTCAACCTGGGCATTGATGTGCGCATTTGCAGCAGTCCCGCCCGGGATTACCACAACTGTGTGCTCGAGAAATACGAGTGGGTGGACGAACACCTGGGATCCGATTGGATCGGAAGGATGATCCTGACGGAGGACAAGACCCTGATCCGGGGAGATATTTTGATCGACGACCGTCCGGAACTGCCCGGCAGCGATACCCCCACCTGGGAGCATGTGCTCTACGACCAGCCTTACAACCGGGCGGTTGGTAATAAGCGCCGTCTCACCTGGCAAAACTGGAAAACCGTGCTCAAAGAGGTCCTTCCCCTGGAACAGCGCTGAACGCAGTTTACTTAATCATCTTTCCACTGGTCTGTTTTCGTCACGGTCAACTTTCTGCCGCTGTCAAATATCTGTAATGCAAGCATTCCTTGTTCAAAAATCTGGATCGTGCTATAAACGGTTACAACGATGCTAATCCATCCCAATCAAGATTCCAACCTCAACAAAAACGGGATCAGCGAAGAAACCATTATCTCGATGATCGGCAACGGCTTCGACCGTGTCGAAACCCAGTCGTCCATCATCACCGGTTCGCGCAACCTGCTGTACCGCATCCGGCTGGGCAGCGGCGGTGGTCACTCAATGAACGCGGTGATCAAATGGTATCTTCCCGAGCTGGACCGCTTTTTCGAGCACCGTTTTCGCCGCGAAGAGAAACTTCTGGCGCTCTTGGACCGCTGGTTCACCCAGCGCGTGCCCCGGGTTTACGGTGGGATCATCGTCCCCAACCGCTACGGCCTGCTGGTGATGGAAGACCTGGGAAAAGACCAGCTCGAAAATCTCTTTCAGGAAGGAGACAGCAGCCAGCGCCAGCAGCTGCTCTCCCAGGCAGTCGACCTGCTCTCCGAACTCCATGCGGTGACCAGCCGCTATTACACGCAGTTTCACCGCATCATTTACAGCGTCGAACTCGACCGCCTGACCGCCCGCACCTATGCACGCAAGCTTCGCATCGCCCTCAACCGCATGCTGAACCTGTACCGCTTCCTCAACGGCCAGTCGCATGAACTGGGAAACGGCGGCGATACCCAGGCGCCCCGGCTGGAAGAACTGGGGCTGCAGCTCGAATGGCACAGTGTGCGCGATTCGTTTGAGGCCACAACCATCCGGGCCCTGATCTCCTCACCGAAAAACATCATTCACAACTCTTACGCCCCTTCTCACCTGCTCCTGCATGAGGGGAAACTGAAAGTTCTGGACTTTGAGACCATGACTGTGGGGGCCGCCCAGGTCGATCTGGCAGAGTTCCTGCGTTTTCCATCGCTGGGGTTGAATGCAGCCGAGGTGCATTCCGGCCTGAGGCAGTACTACGACAACCTGCCGGCAAAGTACACCCATCAGGGATTCGAGCAGTTTGAGCATGTCTTCTGGTGCGCGAACATCTCTCGCTCGCTGGATTATGCCGGCACCCTGGCCCGCCGCTGTGTCAAATACCAGTTGAGCGGCGAACCACAGGAAGCACAGGCTGCCCTTACCCGTTCCCGGGCTTACCTGGAAGAACTGCTGCTCTCCTACCAGCAGCTCCCCGCCGGCTATCAGGCTGCACCGGTCCGGGAACTGGCCGAAACCCTGCTCGAGCGGCTGGCCCCTGCAGTTGAAAAACTGCTGCTGTGAAGGCGCCGGTTTTCCGCAGCTGTACAACCGTGTTTTTTTACCTTAGCGAGCAGGGCTCTGCGCGCCGTCCATGCCGGCGTTTTTTGAGAAGGTATGTCTGAGTTGTGGTAGGATTAGATGATGTCACTGCTGCAGTTTTTAGCGATCCTCCTGGTTGCATTCGGCGTCACCTTTCTGCTCACGCTGTTCGGTCTGGTACTGTTTCCAGGCTTTGTATCGCGTGAGAAGAAAATCGGACAGTACCGGGTGGACGACATCCGCCAGCTCCCGCCGACGACCACCAAGCTGCCGGCCCTCGGCGGACCGGCGGCTGCCCTGGGGATCAGCATCGCGCTGCTGGCTGCTCACTACGCCGGACTGTTTGAGACCGACTTCCGCTGGTTCCTGGTGCCGGTGTGGTTGTTCACACTGATCGGTTTTATCGATGACTATCTGAAGTTCCGCCGCTCCTCCGGCCTCCCAGAACGCACCCGCCTGAATTTCATCCTGATCGGTTCTCTCGCCACCGCGATGGTGCTGTATTTTCGCCTGGGCTACAACGAACCTCACCGTCCGCTGGCTTACATCTCCTACTTTCTCAATCCTGTTGTCTGGTTCTTCGTCTTCAACATTTTCGCCACTGGCCTGACCACCGTCACGGTGATCTCGGTTGGCTTCTCTGACGGTGTCGACGGCCTGCTGGGCGGCCTGTGGTTGATCGCAGCCACTGCCTACGCAGTGATCGGTTTCATGAACGAACAGTGGATCGGAGCGGGGATCTCCGCCTCGCTGGCCGGGTCCGCTCTGGCGTTCCTGACCTTCAACGCGCCTTCCAACTGGTCATCGCGACGTCCCCGTTCCGAACGTAAAGCCCGCGTGTACGCCGGCGAGTCCGGCGCCATGTTCGTGGGCGCAGCGTTCGCCATGCTCTCGCTGCTGACCCTCACAGAGTTTCACTGGTTCATCATCGGCGGTGTGTTCGTGCTCGAAGGCACCACTGCTCTTTACCAGGCCAAAATCGCCACACCGATCTTCCGGCGCTTCCTCAAGCTGCCGCGCTTCGCATCCAACGTCTACGTCCCCCATATCGAATTCCCACTGCCTTTCCTGGCGACTCCTCTGCACTGCCATCTCGACCTGCTGGGGGTTGGCCGGCTGACCGTGGTCAAAATGCTCTACACGCTGGCAGCGGTATTTGGCGCGCTGGGGGTGTGGATCCTGTATGTCGATGAGTTCGCCGTCAAAGTGTTCATCTACCTGCTGGGCATCGCGCTGATGGTGCTGGTCTGGATCGCCGGAGCATGGACCAAAACCGTCTTCCTGGCCCCGGAAATGGGGGTAGAAGGGCCGGAACAGCGCATCACCCTCTATCAGGGACGCCCGCTGCGCTTCGGACGTTTCCGGTTCTACTGGCCGCGCGAAGTGCTGGACGTAACCATGGAAGAGATCCAGCCGATGCTGGACGGGTTGACCGGACTTACCCTGTGGCATCCGTTAATGCTGCAGGACGCCCAGGTGGCCATCGCGCAGATGTACGCGCGCACCGGCCGGTCCGAGCAGGCGCTCAACCGGCTCAACCAGATCCCCCAGCAGTCGCTCATGATCCGCCCGCAGGGCTGGCAGCTCTTTCAGGAACTGCAGCGCAAAGCAGACGCAGCCGGGATGCAAGACGAGCAGTACGCCGTGGTGAACGTCCCGCTATCCCGCAGCTGATCCCACAGGCGAAAACCTTTCCTTCGTAAACCGATAACGAAATAAAAACCACGGTTCATAAGGTTCACGGTCACCATCGATGAGCACATCCCTCCCCCTGCGCCGAATATTCCAAACCTGGTGGCCTCTGGCCGCGAGCTGGCTGTTAATGGGCATCGAAGTGCCCGCTCTGAGCGCTGTGATCGCCCGCCTGGCCGACCCGGAGGTCCATCTGGCAGCTTTCGGTGGTGTGGTGCACCCGCTCTCTCTGATCGTGGAAGCGCCCATTATCATGCTGCTGGCCGCGTCCACCGCCCTGAGAAAAGACTGGGATTCGTACCAGAAGCTGCGGCGCTTTATGATGGTTAGCGGCGCAGCCCTCACCGGGCTGCACGCCCTGGTGGCCTTCACCCCGCTGTATGATGTGGTCGTGAGCGGGATCCTGAGTGTGCCGCCTGAAGTGGTCGATCCGGGACGGGTGGGCATGCAGCTCATGCTCCCCTGGACGTGGTCCATCGCCTACCGGCGGTTCAATCAGGGGGTGTTGATCCGCTTCGGGCATTCGCGGGCCGTCGGGGTAGGTACCATTGTGCGTCTGTCAGCCGATGCCCTGGTCGCCGGGGCGGGATACCTGGTTGGTACGATGCCTGGCATCGTGGTCGCTTCGGCCGCCATGGCCGCCGGGGTATTCAGCGAGGCCGCCTTTGCCGGTATCGTCGTCCGCCCGGTGCTGCAGGGCGAACTGCGCCATGCCCCGCCGGCGGCCGAACCGCTGACCCTGCGGTCGTTCCTGGAGTTCTACATTCCGCTGGCCATGACCTCGCTGCTCACCCTGATCACCAACCCCATCGGCAGCGCGGCGTTAAGCCGCATGCCTCAGGCGCTGGCCTCGCTGGCGGCCTGGCCGGTGGTGTCCGGGTTGATCTTCATGCTGCGCAGCCTGGGCGTCGCCTTCAACGAGGTGGTGGTCGCGCTGCTGGACGAACCCCGGTCGGTGAAAAACCTGCGGCGTTTCACGTTCATTCTGGCCGCGGCCACCAGCTTTGTGCTCCTGCTGGTGGCCGCCACACCGCTGGCCGGCCTGTGGTTCGAAAAGGTGTCTGCTCTCTCCCCGGAGCTGAGCAGCCTGGCGCGCACGGCGATATGGCTGGGGATCCCGCTGCCGGCCATCAGCGTGGTACAGAGCTGGTTCCAGGGCGCCATGCTGAACGACCGCCGTACGCGCGGCATCACCGAGGCGGTGGTGGTGTTCCTGATCGCCAGCGGCATCACGCTCGGTCTGGGGATCGCGTGGAACCAGATCCCGGGCCTGTATTTCGGCATCACCGCCCTGGTGATCGCCTCGACAGCGCAGTCACTGTGGCTCTGGCTGCGCGCCCGCCGCTCGCTCGAAGCGATCAACGCCCGGGATGCAGCTGTCAGGGAGGTGTCTGCCGTGTAACCCCTGCAGTATAATTGGCCATATTACACAGGGAGGAAATCAATGGCGCAGGTGGACTGGATGCGGGCCGCTTACTTTGTCCTGCTGTCCCGCGAGATCGACCGTCTGGAAGAACAGCAGTTAGCTCCTCAGGGAAAAGTTAAATACCAGTTTTCGGCCGGCGGACACGAACTGTCACAGGTGCTCCTGGCGCTGGCCCTCGATCACGCGCATGATGCCGCTGCGGTCTACTACCGCTCACGGCCCTTTCTGCTCGCCAGCGGGCTGACCGCGGCCGAGGCTCTGTCTGCGGGGATGGCGCGCACCGGCAGCCCCAGCCAGGGGCGTGACGTGGGCGTTGTTTTCAACATGCCGCGGCGAGGCGGGCCGCTGGTGCTGCCGGCCTCAGGCGACGTAGGCGCCCAGTACACCCCGGCCGCCGGCGGGGCGCAGGCCGTGCGCTACCACTGCGAAGTGCTCGGGGAGACGGACTGGCAGGGCGCCGCTGCCGCCGCGCTGGGCGGCGACGGCAGTGTGGCTGCCAACGGCTTCTGGGGCGCCCTGAACATGGTCACCACCCTGAACCTGCCCATGCTTTTTTTTATCGAAGATAACCGCTACGGTATCTCGGTTCCCAGCCGCCTGCAGACCCCGGGCGGCAGTATCTCCGCCAACCTGGCCTCTTTCCAGAATTTAAAAGTGCTGCACGGTGACGGTACCAACCCGCAGGAAGCCTGGGAGCTGATCTCAAGCGCAGTCCAGCATGTCCGCCAGCAGGGGCCCTGCCTGCTGCATCTGAGCGTGCCGCGCCTGAGCGGACACACCTTCATCGACGATCAGGCTTACAAGAGCGCAGAAGAACGCGCCGAAGAACAGCGGCGCGACCCCGTGCCGCGGCTGAAGCAGTTCCTGCTCCAGCGGGGCTGCAGCGAGCAGGATTGGAAAGATATCCATAACCGGGTAAAGACAGAGGTCAGCGAAGCCCTTGCCCTGGCCGAATCCTGGCCAGAACCGGACCCTGCGCAGGCCACCCGCTATCTGTTCTTTGATGGCCATGCCCCGCGGCAGGGCGGGCTGCGCGCCGAAGGGATCACGCCTGACGAATGCAGCCCCGAACCGCAGAGCGGGGGGCCGCGCATCAACTTCATCGACGCCGTGCGCCGCACCCTGGAGGTGGAAATGGAGCGCAACCCCCGCATCCTGGTGTTCGGCGAGGATGTCGGCCTGAAGGGCGGTGTGCACGGCGCCACCCTGGATATGCAGGCCCACTTCGGAGAACAGCGCGTGTTCGACACCTCTCTTTCGGAAGAAGCGATCATCGGCCGCTCCACCGGCCTGGCCCTGGCCGGGCTGCTGCCCGTCCCCGAGATCCAGTTCCGTAAATACGCCGACCCGGCAACCGAGCAGATCAACGATCTGGGCACGCTGCGCTGGCGCACAGCCAACCAGTTTGCCGCTCCGGTCGTGGTGCGCATCCCGGGGGGCTACGGGAAAAAGACGGGGGATCCCTGGCACAGCGTCACGGCCGAGGCGGTGTACGCCCACACGCTGGGCTGGCGCATCGCCTTCCCCAGCAACGCCGCAGACGCGGTCGGGCTGCTGCGCAGCGCCCTGCGCGGCGACGACCCCACCTTCTTCTTCGAGCACCGCGCCCTGCTCGACACCGTCGAAGGCCGCCGCCCCTACCCGGGCGACTCCTACTGCATCCCCTTCGGTTCGGCCGCCCGGCTGCTGGAAGGAGACGAACTCACCCTGGTTACCTGGGGGGCTATGGTGCCCCGCTGTATGCAGGCTGCGCAGTCCTTCGCCGGCCGGGTCGAGCTGCTCGACCTGCGCACCATTATCCCCTGGGACCGCGAGCGGGTGCTGGAAAGCGTGCGCAGGACGGGGAAGCTGCTGATCGTGCACGAAGACACGCTCACCGGAGGCTTTGCCGGGGAGATCACCGCCACCGTCGTCGAGGAAGCTTTTACCGACCTGGACGCCCCCATCCGCCGTCTGGCGACGCCCGATGTGCCCATCCCCTTCAACGTTCAGATGATGGAAGCCCTGCTGCCCTCCCCACAGCGCATCCAGGACAGCATCCGCGAACTGCTCGAATTCTGAAACGGCTCATTTTTCAAGAGGACAGACCATGCCCGACACGGAATATGTCATTGTGGGGCGCGAGGACACGGTGGCGGTTCTCACGCTCAACCGTCCTGAGGCCCTCAACGCCCTCAGCCCGGCCATGCTCGCCGCCCTGTGCGACGCCCTGGAATCCCTGGATGCTGATGAAGCGGTGCGAGCGATCATCATTGACGGCGGCCAGCGCGCGTTCGCGGCCGGAGCCGACATCCAGGCCATGGCACAATCCACGCCCATGGATATCGTGCGCACCGGCACGCTGTCCTACTGGCAGCGCATCCGGCGGGTCAATAAGCCCCTGATTGCCGCGGTCAGCGGTTATGCTTACGGCGGGGGCTGTGAGCTGGCCATGCTCTGCGATTTAATCGTAGCCTCCGAGACGGCCCGCTTCGCCCAGCCCGAGATCAAACTGGGGATCATGCCCGGGGCGGGCGGTACGCAGCGACTGGCCCGCGCCATAGGCTTCTACCGCGCCATGGAGATGATCCTGACCGGCGAGCCCATCAGCGCCCGCCAGGCCTACGAAGCCGGCCTGGTCAACCGCGTGGTGCCGCCCGAGCGTTATCTGGACGAAGCGCTTGAGCTGGCCCGCCTGATCGCCTCCCGCCCGCCGGTGGCCGTGCGCCTGGCACGCGAGGCGCTGCGCTACGGCTACGAAAGCACCCTGCGCGACGGGCTGGAGATCGAACGGCGCAATTTCACGCTGCTCTTCGACACCCAGGACCAGAAGGAGGGCATGCGCGCTTTCCTGGAAAAGCGAAGCCCCGATTTCAGCGGCCGTTAGTCTACCTGCCTGAAAAACGATCCTGAAGGGATATATGGAAATCACCAATCCGTATTCGATCCGCCTGGGCGTGGCTGGCGCGGGTGTGATGGGCAGCGGCATCGCCCTCACCGCCCTGCAGCAGGGCATGAACGTCACCCTGTATGACGTCGCTGAAGGGGTGCTTGAGAAAGCCCGGGCGTATATCGAGAAATTCCTGACTAAAAAGAACCAGGGCGGTTATCTGCGCCGGCTGACCCTCACCACCCGGCTTGAAGACCTGCGAGGAGCGAGCGTGGTGATCGAAGCCGCCCCCGAAGACTTGGATATCAAAAAAGATCTGTTCCGGCGTCTGGATGCGCTCTGCCCGCCGCCTGCCGTGCTGGCCACCAACACCAGCACGCTGGCGGTCACGGCGATCGCAGCGGCCATCTCCAGCCCAGAGCGCGTCGCCGGGATGCACTTCTTCAACCCGGCCCCGGTAATGCCGCTGGTCGAAGTGGTGCGCGGCGCTCGCTCCAGCCCGGAGACGGTCAATACCCTGGTTTCTCTGGCGGAGTTTCTGGGGAAGACGCCCATCGTGGCGCGCGACCTGCCGGGGTTTATCGTCAACCGCGTGGCACGTCCGTTCTACGGCGAAGCCCTGCGCCTGCTGGGAGAAGGAGCAGCGACCCACGAGGCGATCGACCTGATCATTCGCCAGGGAGGCGGCTTTCGCATGGGGCCTTTTCAGCTCATGGATCTGATCGGCGTTGACGTCAACTTTGCCGCCATGCAGTCCATGTACACGCAGACTTTCGGCGAGCCGCGCTACCGCCCGCACCCCATCCAGGCGCAGATGGTTCAACAGCAGGCCCTGGGCCGCAAAAGCGGGCGCGGCTTCTACGACTATACGAACGGAGCCGAAATCACGGACCCGCCGCCCCTGCGGCCTTCAAAAGCAGAGGGCCAGGTGATCATCTCCTCCGGCACCTGGGCGCCGGGGCTGGAAGCTCTTTGCCGCCAGAGCGGGTACAGCCTGCGCACCATGACCGGCATGGACCTGATCACCGTGGGCAGGCCCACCGCTGCTGTGCTGGCGGCCGGCCGGGGCGAAGGGCTGGCCCGGCTGGCCGCCGATCTGGACCAGCTTCTGCCCCCCGAGATCCCGCTGCTGTGCCAGTGCGCGGACGTTACACTGACCGAAGTGGGCTCCTGGCTGCGGCATCCGCAGCGCCTGGCTGGCTTCGACGGCCTGTTTGCCGCAGCCGGAAATGTGGTCACGCTGGTAAGCCTGCCCCAAACCCGCGAGGCTGTCCGCAGCCAGGTCGAATCTTTCTTTGCTTCCCTCGGGAAGCGGGCTGTGTGGGTGGAAGACAGTCCGGCGCTGGTGCTGCCGCGCGTGGTATGTATGCTGGCGAACGAAGCAGCGTTCGCCGCCGGGGAGGGCGTGGCGGATATGGGGACCATTGACACGGCCATGCGTCTGGGGGTGAATTACCCGCGCGGCCCTCTGGAGTGGGCGCAGTCGCTCGGCTATGCGAAGACGGCTGCCGTGCTCGATCACCTGCACAGCGAATACCGCGAAGAACGCTACCGCGCCGCGCCTCTGCTGCGCCGTCTGGCGCGGCTCGAAAGTTATCCCCCGGAATCATAAAAAAAGCGGGCCGGCTGGTGAACAGCCGGCCCGCAGGCGTTACAGATCACGCGATCAGGCGTTTGTGCAGGTTTGCACTCACATGGCTGGCATCGAGTTCCAGCACCGCATTCAGGTGCCGGCGCGCTTTTTCTTTCTCGCCCAGCCCCAGGTACCCCAGCCCGAGCATGTGGTGACAGTGGATCCGGTTGCGGGTGTTCAGATCAACGTCAAAGACCACAAAATCGGGCAGCGAGACGGCGAAGTAGTCCATCACCACATCATCATCCATGTGCGCGCGGCCGTACTCCACCAGACGCTCAAAAATCGCCCGGGCTTCGTCATTCCGGCCCAGCTTTTCCAGCGCCAGCCCCTGGTAATAGATCATCTCCGGCGGCTGGTCGTAGTAGTACATCGCCGAGGCCGGCTCGCTCGACCCGGCCGCAGCCTTCGTGAACCATTCACGGGCTGTTTCCGCTTCTCCCAGGAGCTCGTAAGCGCAGCCCAGATAGTAGAAGATATGGTTTTCGCGGGCGCCGTACAGCTTCCCCTCGCCCAGGTTGTGCGGGTATTCCTGCGCCTGCATGAGCAGTTCGATCGCCGGCTGCGCCTGCCCGGCAGCGATCAACTGCCGGGCCCGTTCCACCAGCCCTGTGACGTACTGCCCGGTCACCTTGCCCTCGCCGCCTTCCCAGGGGTGGAACTTGCGCCCCATCAGCCGCTGGTGTGCTTCTTCATGGCGGCCGCAAAGGTTCAACAGGGTGATGTATTCGATGCTCAGGTCATCGCGCTGTTCCACGAGGTCCAGGTGAGCTTCCAGCCGTTTCAACCGCTCGGCAGGGGCATAGTTGAGTTGTTTCAATAACTGGTCGAGTTCAAAGAACACGCGCGCATCGTCCGGGTTAAGGGCAAAGGCGCGCTCGAAGCTCTCCAGCGCTGCCTGCGGATCGCGGCGTTTGTTGAAGTAGGCCAGTCCCAGGTTGCGGTGCACGGTCGGGAAGCGGTCATCCAGGCGGCGCGATTTCTCCCAGCATTCGATGGCTTCGTCGTAGCGGCGGTGTCCGTACCAGAAATTCCCCAGATAATACGGGGCACGTGCATCCCCGGGGTTGAACTGCAGTGCCGCTTCGAAAATCAGCACATCCTCCAGGCGGTTGGGGAAGACATAATCGGGCGACATGCCCGCCGCCTGCTTGAACTGCTGTTCAGCGCGCTCCTGCTCCCCGGCCTGGGCATACACCCAGCCCAGGGTGTACGCAGCAGTGGTATCCTGCCCGGCCACCTGCTCGAGAAGGTGAGCAGCGTCGTCAAACAGACCGGCGTGGGCGTAATCCAGGGCCAGCTCGACGTAGACCCCCGGCCCGGTATGCAGGATCCACTGGAAGGTGGATTCGCCATCCAGCAGGTACTGCTCCCAGAGGGCGCCGTACTCCATCGTGTCACGCTCGAGAGCCTGCCGGATCTCACTGCGAGCGGCGTCCGCCTGCCCCAGCCGGCGCAGCAGGGCAATCTTCAGATGGCGGGCTTTGTGGTGCAGGCCGTTGCGGTTCAGGCAGTGGGCCAGCTTCTCAAGCGCCTGCTGGTAGCGCCCCTTGCGGCTCAGCAGGCGGGCCAGTTCGAAATAGCCCGCATCCTGCCAGGCGGCGTTCCACACGGCCTTGTGGAAGGCGTCGTATGCCTCGTCGAAGCGCCCCTGCATCTTCAGCGCCAGGCCCAGGTTGTAATACGGCTCGCCGTCGTAGGGGTTAGGGTTGCGGAACGTCAGGCGCTTAACCGCCCGGCGGAAATATTCTTTTGCCTCTGCAAATTTCCCCCGCCGGTAGAGCAGCAGCCCCATGGCGTTGTTACAGCGGCTGTCGCCCGGGTCGCGCCGCAGGGCTTCCAGGTAATACGGCTCCGGGGGATAGGTGGCGTGGCGGTACTGCTCCAGATGCAGGCCGTGGAGGAAGAGCTCATCGTTCGATGCGACCTCTTCGGGTGGGGGAGCCGGGGTTGCCGGCGCGGGGATTTCAGATTTCTCGTCCGGCAGGGGAGTAAAGGCGACCAGAACATCTTCGCCGTCCAGCACCTGCAGAGTCACGTCCTGCGGTTTCGCCCCCTCCGGGAGCGCTGCCCGGTCGATTAATACGGTCTCCGGGTCCAGCGCGGCCTGTTGTTCGTAAATCACCTGCCCCTTACAGGTCAGGCGCAGCGTGACCTGGCGTGGCGAGGTGGCGTAGGCCCCGAAGCGAGCACTTCCGTTTTCGATGTTCAGGCTGACGACCGCATCCCGGCTGGCGTTGCTGGCCGGGCCGATCTTCTTGTATGGCATGAAGACCTGGGTGAAGGATTTCTCTTCTCCGGGTTGAATCCACGAAAAATCGGGCTGGTTATCGGTGTAGGCGCCGCACATCAGCTCGATATAGGGGCCGTCCTCGTCCGTCAGGTGGCGGTCCCAGGCCTGCCCGAAATCGCCGCAGCCCCAGGTCCACTGCTTCTTACCGGGCACCACATGGTGGTCAGCGACGTGCAGCATGCCGGCATCGACACGGTGATCGTAATCGCCCATGAAGTCGAAATCGGAGTGATAGACCATGTAGGAGGTCGGGACGGGGATATTCTTATAGCGGCTGATGTCAGTGCCGGGGGAATAGTCGACTTTA
Source organism: Chloroflexota bacterium (assembly GCA_012516075.1). Lineage (GTDB taxonomy): Bacteria > Chloroflexota > Anaerolineae > Anaerolineales > UBA4823 > JAAYXE01. The sequence continues at coordinate 23,043 of JAAYXE010000195.1, forward strand.
TAGTACACGCCGGTGGCGATTGGGAAAGTGGAAACCGCCCGCTTGCCGTGATCCATCACGGCGTGCACATCCGGCGGGAAGACCGACTGGTAATCATCGTGAACCGGTACGGCCGGGTTGGCCCACCACAGGAAGGTCTGCGGCTCGGAGGTGCGGTTGTAAAGCTGCACGCAGATCTCAAAGTATGCCCGGTTGGGGTACAGGCGCACGCCGTGCATACCCTTGGTGCGGAACATCTTCTCAATCTCGGCGCACCACACCGTTTTACTGCCGTCCTCGTGTTCTTCTATTGTCCAGTCCAGGGGGTCGAAGGTGCTCGGGCGGTGGTGCTGGGGCCAGTTGAACTCGATACCTCCCGAAATCCACGGGCCTGCCAGGCCGACCAGGGCGGGTTTGATCACCCGGTTGTAGTATATGAAATGGTAGCCGTTGGTTTTATCGAGGGCCATCTGCACCCGGCCGCCGATTTCCGGCAGCACCATCACTTTCAGATAGCGATTTTCCAGGAAGACCGCGGTGTATTCACGGTCTTCTTTTTCATCGAAAACCCGGTCGATGACCGGGTGTGGATACACAACCCCGCTGCTTCCCTGATAAACCCTTTTTTCCAGGAACATGGGATTCTTATCCGGTTCCCCAATCTTATAGGTGGGGATCCTGGTCTTTTCAGCCCAGGCTTTTACTTCATCGTGCACCATATGCTCCTCTACATCATAGTGGTACTCAGCCAGAACTGGCAGCCCCGGACTGCGCGGCTGGATCCGGCGCAGCGCAGGCTAACTGCCCTAAATTGTCCCCCTGTGGTGGCGTTTATGCGTTGATGATTTCCCGGACCTTCTCACTCAGGCGCAGCACAATTTCATCGCGCATGCGCTCCCCTTCCGCCGGATCGGCGGTCGTTGGGAAGCCGTTCGTGCCGCCGGATTCTGGCTGGAATTGATAACGCGAACGAACTAAATGCCACGGCTTTTTGAAGGTGTAATCCTTCGCCCTGTCCATGTACACGATCGAACCAATCGCCAGAGCGATTTCGGTTTCGCCTTTATCTGCGTGGTGAATCTGTGTAAACCCTGCCTCGGTCCAGTAGTTCCAGTACACCGGCTGGAGATCTGGCACCTGTTCCCAGGCTTTGTGAAAGCCCAGTTCACAGGCCAGACGATTGCCGCCGTGTCCGCTGAAGTAAATTTGCTTGTTGAACCCCTGCTGGCAAAACATCACCGCGATATCGCGGATGACCAGGCTCAGCGTCTCAACTGTAAGCCCGATTGTACCTGAATACTCGCGCATGGCATCGGCAAAGCCGTAGTACAGCGTAGGAGCCAGGATCGCGCCAGCTGCCTCGGCCACACGGCGCGAAAAGTAATCGGCTGCATTGTTATCCAGGCCCAGGCTGAGATGGCTGCCGTGGGCTTCGATCAGCCCCAGGGGGATGATCACCGGCAGTCTGCGGTCCAGGGTTTGCACTTCTTCGGTGGTCAGGCGAATCCATTCGATCATGAAATCTGCTTCTCCTTCAAAATGGTATCAAGGGTTAGACATTCCGTTTACAGCCGCCACATAGAGGCGGGCGCGCTCGACGATCTCGTCAAACGCTCCTGCCGCCACAGCCTGTGCGGGGACCAGGCTGCCCCCGATAGCCACTGCTGCCGCGCCGGCTTTCAGATAACTGGCAGCATTTTCGGCGCTCACGCCGCCGGTGGGCATCAGACGCAGGTCGGGGAAGGGGGCGAGCAGGTCGCGCACATACTGGGGACCGCCCAGACGCGCAGGAAAGAGCTTAATCAGGTCGGCACCGGCCTCCACCGCGGTCATGATTTCGGTGGGGGTGAAAGCCCCGCAGGCGATGGGGAGTCCCAGCCGCCGGCAGGCCGCAATCACATGCGGGTTTACCACCGGCGTAACAATAAACTCGGCTCCAGCCTCAGCGGCGCGCGACACCGCTGTCGGTGTCAGCACCGTCCCGGCGCCGATATGGATGTTCCAGTCCAGCGCCACGCGGGCGGCTGCGATGGCCTGCAGGGCGCCGTCGCCGCTGAGCGTGAACTCAAGAGCCTTAATCCCCCCATCGGCCAGGGCCTGTGCAACCTCCACCGGGTGCTCGTATTTCTTCATGCGGATGATGCCGAGCAGGCGGGTTGACAGGATCGTCTCGATGGCGGGGGTCATGAGCGTGTCTCTCCGGCAGTCCTTTCAGCTCGGATCTCGCCGAAGCGAGCGCCCATCTGCAGCAGGCGTTCCTGCAGCAGGTTGACGTCCAGTTCATGGGGCAGCATGTCTTTCTGCAGCGCCAGAGCGGCGGCTGTTCCCGCGGCCTGGCCCATGGTCATCGTCTGGGCCATCGAGCGGCAGGAAGCATGCGCATCGTGCGTGGCGCTGAAGCAGCGCCCGGCCACCAGCAGGCCGGTCACCTTTTGCGGCACCAGGGTGCGGTAGGGGATGTCGTAAGTCATCCCGTCCGGCAGGTAGACCCACTCGGTGTCTTTGCCGGCGTGATGGTCTTCGATCGGCGCACCGCACGCGCCTACGGCGTCGGGGAACTTACGCCCGCTCAGGCAGTCCTCACGCGTCAGGCGGTACTGCCCGTAGATGCGCCGCGTCTCACGCACGCCGATCGGGTGGCTCAACCAGGAAAGGGAGGCGTTCTCGTAACCGGGAATGAAGTCGCGCAGGAAGCGGGCGTATTCCAGCGCCTGCTTTCGACCTTCGATCTCGGCTTCGGTCAGGGCCACGGGGTCGGTGCCGTCCACATCCGCCACACGCGTCATGATGGTGTGAATCACCCCGGCCTGAGTGGTGATATGCCAGCTCCCCTCGCGGCGCGGCAGGTGATACTTCCCGGTTCGGGCCGCTTCTTCCATCTTCTCCCACATCGCTTTTTTACCGAACGCCCGGGCGCGCTCGACATCCACGTTCACCATGCGGAAGGTAGTGGTCAGGGTCTGGGCCGGGTCGATATCACCGGCGCGTTCGTAGGGCGCTCCGGCCCAGTGAGCCACATCGGCATCTCCTGAGCAGTCCACCACCACGCGGGAGTTGATGCGCATCAGGCCGCGCTTGCCGTCCAGGATCACGCCGGCAATGCGGTCATCCTCCATCACCACATCAGTGCAGAAGCTGTGGAAGAGCAGGCGAACACCGGCTTCCAGGGCCAGGTTTTCCCAGACGACCTTCAATATTGAAGGATCATAAGTGATACCGGTTCCGGCCCCGAAGCTGTTCGGACGTTCGAAAGCTGCGTTGTAGCGCATCAGCGCGGCCACCACGTCGTCGGGGATGCCTCCGACAACTTTATAAGCATGCGTTCCGGGGGTGTAGAACCCGTAAAAAGTATCCAGTACCTGCGTGCTGGTCCCCCCCAGGAATCCGTAGCGTTCCACCAGTACGGTTTTGGCGCCATTACGGGCTGCTGCAATCGCCGCTGTGGATCCGGCCGTGCCGGATCCAATCACGACCACGTCAGCATCCCAGACGGTTTCAATTTTCCGGGTGTATGTATCCACCTTGTTTTCCTCTCTTTACCCGATCAAATGTTGAATTACTGGGCGGTCCAGCCGCCGTCCACAGACAGCACAACCCCTGTGATAAACCGGGATTCGTCGCTGCCCAGAAACACCGCTGCCGAGGCGACGTCCTCCACGCTGCCGAGCGGTCCCAGAGGCTGCCAGGCAGCTACCTGTTCGAACAGCTCGGGGTCCGACCTGGTGCGGGCAGCCATGCGGGTGTCGATCAGCCCGGGAGCGATGGCATTGGCACGAATCCCGTCCCGGGCATAATGCGCAGCCATGGCGCGGGTCAGCCCGATGATCCCCGCCTTGCTGGCTGCATAGGCATGGGTATCGAACAGACCCTGCGTGCCCACCAGGCCGAGCACAGAGGCCATAGTGATGATGCTCCCACTGTGCTGCTTCAGCATCACCGGCAGCACCGCCCTGCAAACGAGAAACGTGCCGCCCAGGTTCACACGCATCACCTTCTCCCATCCCTCCGGACTGCACTGGTGGACCGGACCGTCTCCCAATTTCCGCCCGCCGATACCGGCGTTGCTGAGCAGGATGTCGATGCGCCCCCAGCGGTCCACCATCGCCCGTACCACGTCTTCTACTGCGTGCTGGTTGGTGACATCTGCGGTAAAGAAGGCGGCCCGCTCTTTTTCTGCCAGTCCGGCAAGCGATTCGACAGCTGCCGGGTCGTTATCGATACCGGCAACGGAAGCTCCTTCGTGCAAAAAAGCCTCGGTGCAGGCGCGTCCAATTCCAGCCCCTGCACCGGTGATCAAAGCAACTTTCCCATTGAGACGCATTGATTTCCTTCGATGAAAAATTAAAGTTGAGCCAGCCGGGCATACTGCTCCTTCACCTGCGGGTAAAGCTGGCAGTACACCTCGAACATTCTCTGGTAGTGTTCGTGTTTGTGCATATCAGGCTGGTGAGAATGCTCCACCCTTGCGGCCTGCAGCGCCGCCCCGGCTGCATTCTCGATCAGGCCCACACCCTGGCCGGCCAGCAGGGCATTGCCCAGCGGGGCGCCGGCCTCGCGGGAGACCACATGCAGCGGCCGGCCGATGACATCGGCGATGATCTGGCACCACAACGCAGAACGGGTCGGCCCGCCAACTGCGCGCACCTCGGTGATGGGGATGCCGAGCGATTCAATCAGCGCAAGGTTGTGGGCAACGGCGTAAGCCGTGCCCTCCAGAACAGCCCGGACGATGTCTTTCAGTTCGGTGCTCAGGCTCAGCCCAAAAAACATGCCGCGGGCGTAGCCGTCGTTGATCGGCTGCAGTTCGCCGCTCATATACGGCAGGAAGATCAACCCGCCGGCCCCCGGCTGGCTTTGCGCCGCCAGATCGATCAGGCTATCGATCTCGCGGTCCTGCCCCAGCAGCTTATGCAGCCAGCTCAACGAAGCCCCCAGGGCAGCCATCGAACCGCCGATCAGGTACTGGCCTTCTAACACATGCAAAAAAGTCAGCAGTTCCGGGCGCACATGGCGTCCGGTGGTGGGCATGTAGACTGTCCCGGCGGTCCCCAGGGAAAGGAAGGCGTAACCTTCCTTCACGGCGCCCATGGCCATCCCCGCCGAAGAGGTGTCTTCACCACCGGCCACCACCGGTATCCCGGCCTGCAGACCCAGTTCCTGTGCTGCGGCGGGGGTCAGTTCTCCGATCACCTCGGCGCAGTCCGCCAGCGGCGGGTACAGGCGGCGTGGGATTTCGAACTTCTCGATCAGCTCCTCCGACCAGGTTTTCGCAGCCAGGTCGAAAGCCATCAACAGGCTGGCGTCCGAGCGGTTGGCCACTTTCTGGCCGGTCAGGCGGAAGTTCAGGTAGGCGGTCGTGGTCAGGCTGGTCTCCGCCCTGCGGATCGATTCAGGTTCATTTTCGATCAGCCACAGCAGCACCGGGTCGGCGTTGTACGGCGCAGGCGACTTGCCGTTCTGCACCAGCACTTCTTCCAGGCAGCACTGGCGCAGCCGCTCGCACTGCGGCTCGGAGCGGCTGTCCATCCAGATAATTGCCGGGCGGATCACATCCCCGGCCTGGTCCACCAGGGTCACACCGCAGCCCTGCCCGCTCACACCGATGCCGGCGACCCGGCCCGGGTAACCGGCGGTTACCGACCGGATGGCCTCTACGGCGCCTTTCCACCAGTGCTCCGGGTCCTGCTCGGCCCAACCCGGCTGGGGGTGATGTGTGGGATAGTGCACTGTAGACCGGGCCACAATCTCCCCCACCGGAGTCGTCAAAACTGCTTTGATCGAACTCGTTCCGATATCCACCCCGATCAGATAATCTTCCATGAGTGCACCGCCATTAATCTCGACCGTAGATCATGCGTTTGCGGCGCTTGAATTCGCGATACACGCGCTGAAGCTGTTCCTCCGCTTCCTCCGGACGGTCGGCAAAGTGTGGGCTGGTGAGCACCACGGGCTCGACGCCTTTTTCCAGCATCAGCTCCGCCGTCCGCGCCTTGAGAGCGTTGACCACCGCCACCGCGCCGATGGTGCTGGTGGGGCTGACGCGGTACTTTAACCCTTCCAGTTCGACCGCGGCGTCGCCGGCGGGCGTGCAGTTGTCGATGGTCACATCCGCCACTTCATACAGCTTTTTCCCCGATGAGTGGCGCGAGATCGTCGAACGGGCATGCGCCAGCGAGGTGACGGCGATCACTTTCAGGCCGCGCTGTTTTGCCTGCAGCGCCATTTCGATCACCAGACCGTTGATGCCGGTGCTCGAGAAGCAGATCATGCTGTCGTGCGGGCCGAACTCGTAGTTCGAGAGGATCGCGTCCGCATAGCGCTCCTGCCGCTCCAGAAAGAAAGACTGCTGCAGCCCGTCTGCACCGACCACATTGGTGTAAAATGTCAGTGCAAGTTCGACCATGGGATAAAAGCCCGGATAAGAACCGATGCGCGGGAACATCTCCTCAACCGACATGCGGCTGTGCCCGCCTCCCCAGCAGAACACCAGTCCATCCTGCACAATGGTATCGGCGCATATTTGAGCCGCCTGCTCGATGGTCTCCATCTGGGTTTCTACGATCCGGTCTATGATTTCCCCTGCAATCTGTAAATATCTACCGGCTGAAGTGTGGTTATTCTGAGTTTGCATCAATTTCACCCTTTTCTGATTAGCTTATTCAAGTTTAGTGGAACGGAACGGGCATTTCAAGCGTACGATTGCTCTATTCTATATTAAAATAGAGCGTGATGCCTTATGTCGAACTCTAAAGCTCTCCAACGTCAGGAATACATCCTGGACCTCCTGGAACGAAACGGGGTCGTTGCACCCAAGAAGCTGGCCGAGAAGCTGAATGTCTCCGTCTGGACCATCCGGCGCGATTTAAAGGACCTGGAGTCGCGCGGGGTCCTGAAACGGAACTACGGCGCCGCAAGGCTGGTTCAACCGGTGGATCCTTCCTGCCGCCTGATGGAACGCGCTTCTTTTGAAGTGTCGGCAGAGATGAACATGGAAGCCAAACGGTTGATCGGCCAGGCTGCGGCCCGCCTGGTGCAGCCCCGCGAACGTGTGGCGCTGGCCGGCGGTACCACCACCCTGGAAGTGGCCAAAGCAATCCGCAGAATGGGCTTCCGCGGCAAGGTGGTCACCAATGCCCTGGACATCGCTCTGGAGATGTCGGAAGCCCCCGATATCCACGTCATCTGCACCGGTGGGGATGTTCAGCCGCGCTACCGCACGCTGGTCGGATCGGTCACCGAGCGCATGCTGAAGATGCACTATTTCGATGTCGCCATCGTGGGAGTCAGCGGTGTCTCCATCGAGCACGGGTTTACGGTCAACAGCCCGGTGGATGCAGCCGCCCTTGAATTGATGGTGAAGCACTCCTGCCGCACAATCCTGGTCGCCGACTGCACGAAGTTTGGCCGGGTGAGCTTTGCTTCCTTTAATCCGCCTGCCCAGATCGATTACATGGTCACCAACGCGCCCCTGCCCGAGGAGTATGTGGCGTACCTGCAGGACCTGAATGTGAAGCTCGTGATTGCAGACCAGAATGGGTAAGCGGATGCCTGCCGGGAAACTTGCTTCGGCACCGAGTTGCAATGAAATAGTGCAAAACTTGCATTGAAATGCTCTTTTGTTTCTGCTATAGTTAGCCGAAGCTGTAGTACTGACAGCCCATTTCCCCATCCCCCTATATCCATGAGAGGAGAGAACTCGGAATGAAGAAGCTTGTGCACCTGTTAACCCTACTAATCATTGCTTCGATCGCCCTGGCAGGCTGCGCGCAGCCGACCGCAGCTCCGACCCAGGCCCCCGCCGAACCGGAAGCCGAAGCTCCCGCAGAGCCCGAAGCGGAAGCTCCTGCAGCCGAAGATGCCGGGCTGTATGTCGTGATCAACAAAAGCGCAGACCAGCAGTACTTCATTGACCTGCAGAGCGCTTTTGAGGAGACCATTGTGGGCCTCGGTGGTGAAGCTCGCAAGTTCGACGCCAAGCTCGATCCGAACCTGGGCATCAGCCTGGTGAACGACGCCATCTCGGCGGGCGCCAAGGGTATCGCCATCACTGTCCCCGATCAGACGATCGGCCCTGCCATCACCAAAGCTGCGAAGGACGCCGGTGTGGTCCTGATCGCCACCGATGACAGCATCGTCGACGATGAAGGCAACCCCGTTCCGTTCGTCGGCTTCAATGGCTCCGACATGGGTAAGAAGGTCGGTGAAGCTGCTGCCCAGCTCCTGCAGGAGAGCGGCTGGATGGACGACTCATCGAAGAAGGTCGGCGTCCTCTCCGTTGAGGTCCAGACCCTCTCGGTCTGCAACGACCGCACCGACAACGAGAAGGCTGCGATGATCGCCATCGGCTTCCCCGAGGATCAAATCTTCTCGGTCCCCTACACCGGTGAAGCTCTGTCCGCTCAGGACGCCGCTGGCCCGATCATCACCGCCAACCCCGACATCACCAACTGGGTCGTCTTCGGCTGCAACGATGAAGGCGTGCTCGGCACTCTCAACGCTCTCGGCACCGCCGGCGTGAGCCCCGATGACATCATCGCCGTCGGCCTGGGTGCTTACGAAGCCTGCCGCCCGTGGGCCGCTGGACAGCCGTCCGGCTTCAAAGCCGCCCTGTTCATCTCCGGCCTGGATGTCGGCCGCACCGCCGCGAACGTGCTCTACGACGCCGTTGTGAAAGGCATCGAGCCGCCCGCGAACACCTACGCACCGACCTCCATCGTCAATCCTGATAACTATCAGGACATCATGGACGAGATCACACTCGCCAACTGCCAGAACTAAATTCTGAATTGTGACAGTATTTTCGGGGGTCCAGATCTGTGGTCTGGACCCCCGAATCCAGGATGAGAAAGCCGAACATATGACCATAACAGCCTCTGCGTCCCCTCCTCCTGAGACCGATGTCCGGCCGCCGGGGACTCTCGAGATCCGCAACATCTGCAAAGCCTTTCCCAATGTCCAGGCGCTGGATAACGTCTCCCTCGATATCCGTCCTGGTGAAGTGCTCGCATTTGTCGGTGAAAACGGCGCAGGGAAATCAACCCTGCTGAAAATTATCAACGGCGACTACCAGCCGGACAGCGGAACCCTCACGCTCGACGGGCAGCAGCTCAGTTTTTCGAGCCCTTATGCCGCTCACAAAGCTGGGATCCGCGTGATTTACCAGGAACCGGAAATCGTCCCGGGAGTGGATGTCGCCGAAAATATCTGGATTGGTGAACTGCCGCAGCGCGGCGGCTTTGTCGACCGCAGGCGGCTGTATGAGCAGGTACAGAAGGGCCTGGAAGAGTACGGATTTGCCGATATCTTGCCGGTGCATTTGATGGGCGACGAACTCTCACCCGCGCAGCGCCAGCTTGTGGAAATCATGCGCGCTTTGAAAGAGGGAGTTCGCGTGCTCGCCCTGGACGAACCTACATCCTCGCTGACCGACGAAGAGGTCGACCGGCTGTTTACCCTCGTCCGCCGTCTGCGCGATGAGGGGGTGGCCATCATCTACGTCTCCCACCGCATCAAAGAAATTCTCGAACTCTGTGATCGTGTAGCGGTCCTGCGCGATGGACGTTTAATTGCCGTCAGGCCTGCTTCAGAATTAGACAATAACGAGATCGTGCGCCTGATGGTAGGCCGTGAGATCTCTGATATTTTCCAGCGCCGGCGCAACGATACCGGGCGCGAAGTACTGCGGGTTGAAAACCTGAACAGCTACTGGCATTCGAATGTCAATTTCCACATCAATGCCGGCGAGGTGGTCGGTTTTGCCGGGCTGGTCGGCGCCGGCCGGTCCGAACTGGCCAAGGTGATCTTTGGCGAGATGCCAAAAATCAGCGGGCGCGTGATCATCAACGGGAAGGAAGTGGATATCAGCCACCCGGAAGAGGCCATTAACAACGGCATCGGCTTTGCTCCCGAAGACCGGAAACGCGAAGGGCTGGTCCTGATCCGCAGCGTGCTGGAGAACGCGTCCATCGCCATCCTGAAACAGCTCAGCCGATTCACATTTGTTAACCAGCACCGCGAGCGCAGTGTTGTCTCCGGTTTCATTGAAAAACTTCAGGTCCGCACACCTTCCGTAGAACAGGAAGTAAGCAAACTATCCGGCGGAAACCAGCAGAAGGTGGTGCTGGCGCGCTGGCTGGCGGCGAAACCGAAAGTCCTGATCCTGGATGAACCGACGCGCGGTATCGACGTCGGCGCCAAGGCAGAAATTTACCGCCTGATCGACGACCTGGCCAACGAAGGTCTGGGGATCATGTTCATCAGCTCCGAACTGCCCGAAATCCTCGGGCTCTCGGACCGCATTTATGTTATGCAAAACGGCCGGATCACCGGCGAGCTCTCTGCGGCAGAAGCCACCGAGGAAGCTGTCCTCGCGCTGGCCATGGCCGATCAACTCACAGCAACAGCCTCCAGGAGTGAAAATTAGAATGAGTAATGAAGCATTAACAACTCAAACCACCACCCCGGTTAAACGAGATGGTACCTTCAAACGAGTGATCAATGCCATTGGCACCGATAACCTGACCCTGATTTTCGCGCTGGTAATTCTTATTTTCCTGGTTACGGTTGTCAGTGGATGGTTCGGACTCACTGGTGGCGACAAATTCTTCTCCTGGCAGAACCTGATGAACAGTCTGGCCCAGTCCATCGTGATCGTTGGCCTGCTGGCCGTCGGGCAGACCGTCGTCATCGTGGGTGGCGCGCTGGACATTTCCGTTGGTTCGGTCGCTTCCATGGGTTCCGTTGTTGCTGCATCCGTACTGGTTGGGGTCGGTACAGTTGGCGCGCTGGGGATCTTTCCGACCAGCAATGTTTTCTTCGCAGTACTGGCCGGTATCCTGACGGGTTCGGTCGCCGGCCTGATCAACGGTTTCATCGTCACCAAACTGCGCGTGAACGCTACCATCGCCACCCTCGGTACGCTGGCCGCCTTCGCCGGGTTCGCCTTCCTGCTGGCGCCGGACGGCAAACCGATCGGTGTGGTCACCCAGCCGGCTTTCACCTGGCTGGCGCAGGGACGCTTCCTGACCAACCTCCCGATCCCTGATCTGGGAGGCACGAAGTGGGTTGGGATCCCGGTGCTGACGGTGATCTTCCTGATTGTGACCATCCTGTTCCACGTCCTGATGCGCTACACCACCTTTGGGCGCTCGATCTACGCCCTGGGCGGCAACCCCACCGCTGCCCGCCTGGCTGGTATCAACCTGGACCGCCTGCGCATCATCATGTTCGTCCTCTCGGGTTCCGTCGCCGGTCTGACGGGCGTGCTGCTCACCTCGCGCACCACATCCGGCAACCCGGTTAACGGGACGGGCCTGGAACTGCAGGCGATCACCGCCGTCTTCCTGGGTGGGGCTGCCACCTCGGGTGGTAAAGGCACGATCTTCGCCACCTTCCTGGCCGTGCTGCTGGTCGGCGTGCTCAACAACGGTATGAACCTGCTCGGGTTCAACACCTTCGTTCAGAAGGTTGCCCTCGGTTTCCTGCTGGTCGCGGCTGTGGCCCTGTCGCAGCTTCGCCAGGCCCGGGCTGAAAAGGCGCGCACCTCCACTGCCGCCAAATCCTAGTACAAAACCAAAAGGAGAAGCCGGTCGGACGGCCGGCTTCGGCAAGAAGACCAATACCAAAAGGAGTTGTTCATGGAATCCCTCATCAAAGACATCTTTACAAATGTCATGGAAGGGCAGGCTGGCGCTGTGAAAGAAAAGGTCCAGGCTGCACTCGATGCCGGGATTGAGGCGCCGGTGATTCTCAACGAGGGCATGATTGCTGCAATGGCCGAGGTCGGCCGCCTGTTCGAAGAGGGCGAGTATTACGTTCCTGAGATGCTGATTTCGGCTCGCGCCATGCAGGCCGGCTTGTCGGTGCTCAAACCTCACCTGGTCGCTTCCGATGTCAAATCGGCCGGCAAAGTTGCCATCGGCACCGTCAAAGGTGACCTGCACGACATCGGTAAGAACCTGGTGGCGATGATGCTCGAAGGCGCCGGTTTTGAGATCGTCGACCTGGGGACCGATGTTCCCCCCGAGAAATTCGTCGAAGCAGCTCGCGATGGCGCCCAGATCATCGCCATGTCCGCTCTACTGACCACCACCATGCCGTCCATGAAAACCACCATCGAGGCGCTGACCGAGGCAGGCCTGCGCGACAAGGTGAAAGTCATGGTCGGCGGCGCGCCCATCACCGACGATTACGCCCGCCAGATTGGTGCAGACGGCTTCTCACCGGATGCCAGCCGCGCTGTCGCCAAGGCCAAAGAACTGGTCGCGGCCTGATTTCATTTCGGGTTTACTTCCCGCATAATTTCTCAGGGGGATGGCAGCTGCCATCCCCCTGCTCTCAACCTACCGGCATCACCGTCTGATACCTGTTCTCATCACAAATTTCATATCTACTCCCTGATCTGCTGAGGGGTAACGTGCGCATGAACACACTGATTCGGCGAACGACCTGGTACGGCATGGAAGCATGGGCGCTGGAAAACGAGCGTCTGCGCCTGGTTGTAGTCCCTGAAATGGGAGCCAAGATGGTCTCTCTGGCTGCCAGACCTGACGGGCCGGAATGGCTGGCTGGCCCCGGAAGCCGCCCGTTTCAAAAAGTCCCTTACGGTGCTGCATTCGAAAAACAGGATATGAGCGGCTGGGATGAGATGTTCCCCACCATCACAGCCTGCGAATACCCGCATCCCGGTGACTGGTTCGGCCGCCCGCTGCCCGATCACGGCGAGGTGTGGGCTTTACCCTGGACGGTCGACCAGGCGGCTGAAGGGCGGCTGTCCATGCACGTCGAAGGGGTGGCCCTGCCCTACCGTTTGCACCGTCATGCATACTTTGAAGCGGCGGATACGCTGCGGCTCGATTACGAAGCCTTCAACCTGGGAGCTGAGCCCATGCCTTATGTCTGGGCTGCCCACCCGCAGTTTATCTGCGGCCCCGAGGCAGAAGTGCGCATCCCGGCCGGCATCTCCCAGGTGGTCAACACCCTGCCCGCTTCCTGGGGCTGGGGAGAACCCGAGACGGTCCTGGACTGGCCAGAAGCAGCCGCCGGAACAGGGAAGGTACGCCTGGACCGCACAGGCCCCCCGGCTCTCAAACGGGCGCGTAAGTTCTTCCTGCCCCCCGGCGTACGCCCCAGCTGGACCGGGCTGCTGCGCCGGGAACAGAACGACTGGCTGCTTCTGGAGTGGGACCCGAATCAGGTGCCGTATCTGGGCGTGTGGGTCGACGAGGGCGCGATCAACGAGCAGTCCGTCGCCGCCCCGGAACCAACCACCGGGTACTACGACAGCCTGGCGCTGGCTTACTCGAAAAAGCAAGTTACAGTCATCGAGCCGCATGGATCCGCCTCCTGGTCGCTGACCGTGCGCCTGGGGACGGCCGGAGAGCCCTTCCCGGAGTTGGATTAACCGCCTTCCCGTCCGGGTAAAGCGCCCCGGACGGGCGCCGCCTGCCTGCCAGAACCGCTGAAGGAAGGATTTGAAATGAACAACCTGGAACGCTTCAAAAAAGCGCTGAACTGGGAACCGGTCGATCACATCATGACCTATGATTTCCTGGACAACCGCCATATCCTGATCGAATACGGAGGCTACGACCCCTCCCGTGAGTACACTTTTGAAGAGCTGATCCACATCAACGGCAGAGCCTGGAAGAACATCGGGCTGGACATCACTCGCTTCGTCTACGACCCCGTGAACCACTGGATGGGCAGCAAGATCACCAACTGGATCCGCTTCTTCGGGGTCGACCCGTCCAACTGGGAAGTCAGCCAGGCAGGCGGTACGGCCTGGATCTCCAAACGCCCGTTCAAAACCCTGAAAGAGCTGGAAAAACACATGCCCCAGCTGCCGGTCTACGAGGAAGTCAAGGAGTGGTACCAGCCTTCCATCCGCCAGATGCAGGAGATCCTGAGCGAGTACGATATCGTGATGATCGGTGCGGTGGAAGGGCCGATCACAGACGCCTACTCCTACATGGATATGGAACTGTTCGCCACTGCGATCTACGAAGCGCCGGAGCTGGTGCAGCATGTGATGGACTGCACGGGGATGTTCTCGGCCCATATCGCCAGGGCCTACGCCGAGGTGACCCAGGCGCCGCTGCTCTTCATGGGCGAGGACATCGCCTGCTCCACCGGTCCGATCTTCAGCCCGAAATTCGTGCGCAAAGAAGGGCTGCCGCGCTGGAAATGGATCACCGGGCCTGTCAAAGAGAAAGGCTATAAGTTCCTGTACCATACCGACGGCAAGTACGGCAATTTCCTGCCGCTCATCTTCGAAGAGCTGGGCGCCGACGGGCTCAACCCCATCGAACGCAACAACTGCAACGACATCTTCGAGATCCGCAGGGAATGGCCGGACCGGCTGCTGTTCGGCAACGTGTGCTGCATGCACACCCTGCCCCACGGCACCCTGGGCGATGTAGAAGATGAGACCCTGGAACTGATCGAGAAGATCGGCCCGCAGGGCGGCATCTTTATCGGCTCGTCGAGCGAAGTGCACGATGCAGTCCCGGTCGAAAACGCGGTGTGCATGTACCGCACGGTCAAAGAATACGGCACTTACCCGATCGATATCGACCGCATTCGCAGGCGCCGCACCGAGCTGCGCAAGAAGAATCAGCTCAAGTTGCGTGCAGATCTGGAGCTGTAAGCCGCCGTTCGGCGCGGATAGCAAATCAACGGCCGGCTCATGGAAGGCTGGCCGTTCAGAATGGAGCCCTGGCTCCCATTCGTGTCCTGTTAATAAATGTTTTTTTCTCAATAACAGAGGTGAGGGCGCAGAGTATGAAGTTACTCTGCGCCCTCACCTTTATCCGGTGGGCGCTGAGACACGACCACTGGCCGCGAAGACGCTGCAATGATGGAATCTGGTCTGCTGCTGACAAAATTTTTCACCCCCGAACCGCGTCCGCGGCGCGTCAGCCGCAGGCGCCTTCTGGAACAGCTTGACCGCCTGCCGCCCGGCAGCCTGGTGATCGTCTCCGCACCGGCCGGCTTTGGGAAAACCAGCCTGGTGAGCGAGTGGGTGCACAGCTCGGGAGTCAACTGCGCGTGGGTGTCGCTGGACGAGGGGGACAGCGATCCGGTGCGCTTCTGGACATGCCTGGTGATGGCGGTGGAGCGCCTGTTTCCCGGCGTGTGCGAGAACAGCCAGCGCCTGCTTACAGACACGGGGCGGCCCTCATCTCGCATCCTGCTGACCTCCCTGCTGAACGACCTGAGCCGCCAGGTGAGCCAGCCCGGAGAAAAACCGGCCTGCCTGGTGCTGGACGACCTGCAGCGCGTCAGCAGCCCTGAAGTCTACGAAGGCCTGCTCTTATTCATTGAACGCCTGCCGCCCTGTCTGCGCCTGGTGTTAATCGGGCGTAGTGACCCGGCCCTGCCCCTGGGCCGCCTGCGGGCGAGCTGCAGGCTGCTGGAGATCCGGCTGGCAGATTTACGCTTTACGCTCGAAGAAAGCGCAGCCTTTCTCGAACAGGTAATGGGGTTTGCCGTCTCGCCGCAGCAGGTGCAGCGGCTGGCAGAGCGTACCGAGGGCTGGATCGCCGGATTACAGCTCGCCGGCCTCGCCATGCAGGGTCTGGTGAATGCAGGCGGGCCGGACGGTACGGAGACCAGCCTGCAGTCCTTCATTGAGAATTTCTCCGGCAGCGATCGCTTTGTTCTCGATTATCTGGTTGAGGAAGTACTCGGCCGTCTGCCAGAGGATGCACGGGCGTTTCTGCTGCAGACCTCCATCCTGGATCGTATCTGCGGTCCGCTTTGTGACGCACTGACCGGCCAGCCCCAGGGCAGCGGCCAGGCCATGCTCGAACGGTTTGAGCACGACAATTTGTTTTTGATCCCACTCGACAACCGCCGCACCTGGTACCGCTTCCACCACCTGTTCGCCGACCTGCTGCGGCACCAGTTCTCAGCACACAGCGGCAGTTCTGCGCACGAAACTGCGGCAGCCCTTCACCGGCGTGCCGCCGGTTGGCTGGCCGGCCAGGGATATTTTCCGGAGGCGATCGAACACGCCCTGCAGGGAGAGGACTACGAACGCGCCGCCGCATGGATCGAGGCATATGCCTGGAACGGGATCGCGCGCGGTGAATATGCCACCCTGCGCCGCTGGAGCGAAGCCCTCCCTGAGGCGCTGCTCTACGCACGGCCCGTTCTGCTCACCCGCTATACATGGGTACTGTCCTATTTGGGAGAAGTAAAGGGCTACGAGCGCCCCCTGGCAGCTGCCGAGCGGCTGTTCCGCCAGCAGGGAAATCCGCCGCCAGCCGGAGAGGCCCTGAACCTGCGCGCCGATTTCGCCGTCGTTTACGGCGATGGTGCCCGGGCCAGGGAACTGGCCCTGCAGGCGCTGGATGTGCTGCCCGGCGAAGACAGCGGCCAGCGGGGCCTCAGCGCCATGTATCTGGGCTCTGGCGCGTTGTTACTGGGCGAAATGCAGCAGGCACGCCAGGCCTTCGCGGACGGCCGGGAGCTGTGCCGGAGCGCGGGCAGCCTCACCGGGATGCGCATGAACACGCTTGGACTGGCGGAGGTCTGCAAGGCCCAGGGCGACCTGCCCCGCGCTGCCGGCCTGCTGGAAGAAGTCCTGCAGCAAACCGGGGACCTGCCGGTGTATGAAGGCCTGATCGCCCGCATGCTGCTGAGCATGATCTGGAGCGAGTGGAACCGCCTG
This sequence comes from Chloroflexota bacterium, assembly GCA_012516075.1. GTDB lineage: Bacteria > Chloroflexota > Anaerolineae > Anaerolineales > UBA4823 > JAAYXE01. The sequence goes on from JAAYXE010000195.1 coordinate 39,697, forward strand.
GATGAAGCCGAACAGGCTGCTCGCCGCCTGCTGGCTGCCGCCGAGGATTCAGGTCAGGCGGGATACCTCAACACCTGCTGGCTTTTGCTGGCCCGTATCCTCTGGGAGAAGGGCGATATCCCCGGCATGCTGACCTGCTTTGAGCGGCAGGCCGTACTGGCTGAACAGATGAACGACCTGCTCGGGCTGAGCGTGGGCCGCGCCCTGCGCGCCGGTCTGGCTGCCGTCTCCGGCGAGATGGACACAGCGCTGCGCTGGCTGGAGAGCTGCGGCTTATCGCCGGACGACGAGCCCGCTTACCGGGAAGAACCGCTCTACCTGGCGCTCTGCCTGCTGCTCGTGCGCCTGGGCGCAGACGATGCCCGCAGGGCAGCTGCGCTGCTGGAGCGCATGCAGGTGAGTGCCAGATCACAGCAGCGCACCGCCAGCCTGATCGAGATCCTGCTGCTCAAGGCGCTGGCATTGTCCTCCCTGAACGACCTGCCGTCCGCTCTGAGCGCCCTGGAAGAATCACTGTCCCTGGCGCAGCCGGCGGGGTACATGCGCCTGTATCCGGATGAAGGCCGGCCAGTGATCGACCTGCTAGGCCTGCTGCTGCGTAAGGCCGCCCTTTCGCCCGGGCTGCGCACCTATGTCCGGCAGATCCTGACCTGCGCCGCCCAGCCGCTGGACGAAACGGGCACGCAAGCGGCTAACCTGTCCCTGATCGAACCGCTAACCGCCCGCGAACTCGAGGTGCTGCGCCTGATCCGGGCCGGCTGTGCCAATCGCGAGATCGCAGAGAGGCTGTATCTTTCCCTCAACACCGTCAAAGTGCATGTAAAGAACATCTTCGCCAAGCTGCAGGTCGAGAACCGCACGCAGGCGGTGCGAGTGGCGGAAGACCTGGGCCTGATCTAATCCCCCTCTTATTCACAATAACCCCTCTTTCTCATCCGGATACCTCTTTCGGGTGTGTACCCGGCTGCCTGGCCGGGATATAAACGTCGATGTAACCAGCACATACTCGAAACGGAGGTCAACATGGATGAGACATTCATCAGTCTGCTCAGCTTCCTGGCAGCCAGAAAAGCTGTTGAAAGTCCTCACTGAAAATACCCGCTGGAAGCCGCTGTGACACGCTACGAAATCCGGGTAAGAGAAAACAATGTGCACGATTGGGCCGGCTGGTTCGATGAGCTGCAGGTGCTGACCGGCGCTGGAGAGAAATGCCCGTCCTCCGGAACGCTCCTGACCGGCTGGCTGCCCGACCAGGCCGCACTGCTGGGCATCCTGATGCGCCTGCACAATCTGAACCTGACCATAGTATCCGTTTACCGCTTAGAAAAATAAAAAGAGGCAAATAAAAAATGAATACCATCACCGCAAACCATCAAACCCAAACGGGCGCGGGCTCGCTGTTCCGCAGCCCCACAGAAAACCGCCTGCGCGGCGGCTGGCGCCTGCTCATCCAGGGCGCCGGCTACATGGGCAGCAGCCTGCTGGCGCAGTTTATCCTGGGCGCTGGCATGGGTATTTTCATGATGGCATCCGGCGCCGATCTGACAGATCCGCAGGTCGTGATTGAATTGTCCACGCGCCCGGTAATGCGCCTGCTGACCGCCCTGCTTTCCCTGGGCTGTATCCTGCTCACCTGCTGGGCAGCAGCACGCTGGCTGGACAAACGGCCCTTCCGTGCGTACGGTTTTGAACTTACCCGCCAGTGGTGGCTGGATATGGGATTCGGCCTGGCCCTGGGCGCCTTCCTGATGCTGGTGATCTTCCTGGTTGAACGTCTGGCCGGTTGGATCGACGTGAGCACCCCGGCCCTGGACGGCAGCGCCTGGGGGACGATCTTCGTCTACCTTGTCGTCTACATCTGCGTAGGCATCACCGAAGAGCTGTTCTCGCGCGGCTACCAGATCCGCAACCTGGCGGAAAGCACAGCGGGCTTCAACCCCAGGCTGGCTGTGCTGATCGCCTACCTGGGAACCTCGATCTTCTTCGGCCTGCTGCACGCCGCCAACCCTAATGCCAGCATGACCAGCACCGTGTATCTGATGATCGCCGGCCTGTTCCTGGGGCTGGGATACGTCCTCACCGGCCAGCTGGGTCTGTCGATCGGCCTGCATATTACCTGGAACTTCTTTGAGGGCAGCGTATTCGGCTTCCCGGTCAGCGGTATGGGCTCCGCAGCCTCGCTGGTGCAGATCGAACAGGGCGGGCCCGCCCTGTGGACGGGCGGCCCTTTCGGCCCCGAGGCCGGGCTGGTCGGCCTGGCAGCGACCGCCCTGGGTGTGCTGCTGATCCTGGCTTATGTGAAACTGACCCGCGGCCAGGTCTCACTGCACACCAAACTGGCTGAATACACACCGGCGGCTGAGTAAATCCTGACGCAGCGGCAGAAAAAGATCTGTGCCTGGGCTTCAGGCACAGATCTTTTTGATTCCTCCGGCGCGGTCGAACGGTGATTTAATAAACCCGGGGGATTAGATGCAGAAAAGAATCCGACTCAACAGCCGCCTGCTGCCCGTGCTGGTCCTCGCTCTGCTCGTGCTGCGCCTGGCCTCTCCCTTTGCGGGATGGACCGTGCTGCTGGTCGGCTTCGGTGGGGCCTGGCTGGCGGGCTATCTATGGGCGCGCATCCTGAGCCGCAGCCTGCGCCTGACGCGCCAGGTGCGCTACGGCTGGGCGCAGGTGGGCGACCACCTGGAAGAACGCTTTATCCTCGAAAACAACGCGTTCCTGCCCGGCCTGTGGGTGGAGGTCGACGACCACACCGATATGCCCGGTTATCTCACCAGCCGGGCGACCGGCATTGGCGCACTGGCCCGGGTGACGTGGATCACACAGGGCCAGTGCACCCGGCGCGGGATGTTCACGCTGGGGCCGACCACGCTGCGCACCAGCGACCCCCTGGGATTGTTCACCGTTGAAATACACGACCCGCGCCGTGCCCTGCTCCTGGTGACCCCGCCGGTGGTGCCGCTGCCCGGGATCCAGGTTACAGCAGGCGGGCGCAGCGGCGAGGGCCGGCCGCGCCCGGAGGCCCCGGAACGCACGGTCAGCGCCGCTGGAACGCGCCCCTATACCCCGGGCGACAGCCTGCGCTGGATCCACTGGCCGACCTCGGCCCGGCGCGAGCAGCTTTTTATGCGCACATTCGAAGGCTCCCCCACCAGCCCCTGGTGGATCCTGGTCGACCTGGACCAGGCCTGCATGGCCGGCGAAGGACAGGATTCGACGGAAGAACACGCCGTGATCCTGGCGGCCTCGCTGGCGGCACGCGGGCTGGGGCTCAACCGCCCGGGGGGACTGGCCGCCAACGCGCAACCGCTCGCCTGGCTGCCGCCGCGGGAGGGCGAGGGGCAGCGCTGGGAGATCCTGCGCTCCCTGGCTCAACTTGCCCCTACGGACCGCTCACTGCCCGAGATGCTGGTCCGCCTGCCGCCGGCTTTTGGGCGCGACAGCAGCCTGGTGCTGATCACCGCCAACCCCGACCCGGCCTGGGTCCAGCATTTGCTGCCGCTGGCCTGGCGCGGGGCGGTCCCCACCGTACTGCTCCTGGACCCGGCATCCTTCGGGGGCCGGGGCAGCGCCCAGGGGGCTGCCGCGCATCTGCACAGCGCCGGGATCGCCTGCACGGTGATCGGGCGCGAGCTGCTCGACACGCCGCAGGCGCGCCCGGGGCAGGCCGGCCGCTGGGAGTGGCGCGTATCGCCTACCGGGCGCGCCGTGGCCGTGCGCCGGCCGGAGGACGTGGAGTGGAGGGCACTCTCATGATCGCCCGGCTGCTGGGACGCTCGCTTGTCTGGGTCGTAAACCGGGTTGGCGCCGGGAATCTGGTCGTCCTGTCTCTGCTGTTCGGGGTGCTGCTGTGCCTGATCTACGGGCTGGCCGCGATCCTGCCGGACATCGACACGGCGCTGCTGCAGCTCATGGCTGTGCTGGCGCTGCCGGCCGCCTGGTGGACGGCGCGCTCACGTTTGTCCACCCCGCTCGCCTGGACTTTGCTGGCCGGCGGCGGGCTGCTGATCGTACTCAGCCTGGTCGGCCGCCTGGGCGACGAGTTCTGGGCGCTGGTTCTGGAGATCAATGATCTGACCCTGGCCCTGCGCCTCTGGTTCCCCGGCCGCCCTGCCCCTGACTTCCAGCCTGCCCTGCACAGCGGTCAAGAGGTGTTCGACGGCCTGCGTGTGCTGCTGGGCCGCGCCGCTGGCTGGCTGGCGGACCTGCTGCGCGGCGAGCCCACGTTCGACCCGGCTGCTGCAGCCATCGTGTGGTGCCTGTCTATCTGGCTGGTGCGCGCCTGGGCGGCCAGGGCGATGCGCCGTCTGGGTCAGCCGCTGCTCGCCGTACTGCCCGCCGCGGGCCTGCTGGCCGTAAGCCTGGCGCTGGTGAACGCCTCCTATGGCTGGCTCGTGCCGCTGCTCACCCTGAGCCTGGCGCTGTACGCCTGGGAGAGCTACCGGCGCCGCGAAGGGTCGTGGGAGGCGCGGCAGGTAGATTTCTCGGAGGAGGTGCGCATCGACGTCGCCGCGGCTGCCCTGTTCGTCATCGCTGCGCTCACCGCGGGGGCCGCTTTTGCCCCCCGGCTCTCCCTTCGCAACATTAATGATTTCGTGCGGCGAATAACCGGGCCTGCAGAAAGCCACCGCAGCGAGGTCCCGGAAGCGCTGGGCATGCAGGCACCGGTCAGGCGGTCAGAGGAACGCCCCCGCTCCCCAGGCAGCCCCGCCGCACAGCAGAGCAGCGGCGTCATCGAAGCCCTGGCAGTCGGCGGGCTGCCGCGCCAGCACCTGCTGGGAAGCGGGCCGGAGCTCTCTGAACGGGTAGTTATGCGGGTATCGACCGGAGAGCTACCGCCCGGGGTTGACCCGGCCCGGACGCCGGTCGAGCCGGTCCGTTACTACTGGCGCGCCGTCACTTACGACCGCTACACCGGCAAAGGCTGGACGACCAGCAGGCTGCAGGCGCGTTCCCATGCTGCCGGGGAAATGACCTACCCGGCCCAGCCGTCCGGGACGCGGCGCCTCACACAGCGCGTGACCGCCGTTCAGGACCTGGGTGGCCTGCTCTACGCCGCCGGGGAACCGCTGTCGGCCAATCAGCCGCTGCGCCTGTACTGGCGCCGCCCGCCTCCCTCCGGGAGCTGGAACGGCGACCTGTTCGGCGCTGCAGTGGAAGGTGGTGAGTACCAGGTGCACTCTCTTCTGCCGGCCGTGGATAGCGAGCGCCTGCGCCAGGCAGGATCGGCTTATCCGGAATGGGTGCTGCAGCGCTTCCTGTCTCTGCCCCGGGACCTGCCGGGGCGGGTGCGTGCACTGGCCATCGACCTGACCGCTGCCGGAGCCACCCCGTACGACCGGGCGAAGGCCATCGAAACCTACCTGCGCACCTATCCCTACACGCTGGATACTGGCGTGCCGCCTGAGGATCGCGACCTGGTCGACTATTTCCTGTTCGACCTGCGGGAAGGTTACTGCGATTACTACGCCTCGGCGATGGTGGTGCTGGCGCGCGCCGCCGGCATCCCGGCTCGTCTGGCGGTGGGCTATGCCACGGGCACTTACGACCCTTCCAGCGCATCGTATCTCGTCACCGAAGCAGAAGCGCACTCGTGGCCGGAGCTCTTCTTCCCCGGCGCTGGCTGGGTGCCCTTCGAACCGACCCCTGCCCGGCCGGTCTTCGAGCATACACAGGGCGAGCCGGAAAGGCCTCTGCCAGAAAACAGGCCGCCATCCCCCCTGCCGGCCTGGCTGGGAGAGGTCGACTGGCGGCGTCTGATCGCGCGCAGCGCTGCGCTGCTGCTCGCTCTGGCCGGCCTGCTCCTGGCCTGGGCTCTCAGCGAACCCTGGCGGCTGCGTCGGCTTTCTCCGGCTCGTGCTGCCGCGGCCGCATACCTGCGCCTGCGCCGCCAGGCCACTGGCCTGGCGGTACCCGCCCCGGCCGGCACCACCCCACTGGAGCTCGCTGCGCATATCGCCGGCCGGCTCGAGGCTCTGGCGGAAGGCCGCTGGTCCGCTTACCTGCGCCAGGGCCGGGCGGAGGTGCACACCATCGCCGGGATCTATGCCCGCAGCCTGTACGGCCCGCGCCGGCTGGAGACGGCCGAAGGGCGGGAGGCCGTGCAGGCGTGGACGCGCCTGCGCTGGCGTTTATGGCTGGCCGCCCTGCTGGAGCGCCTGAAGCGGCGGCATGGCGCCGCAGTAAAACAACCAAAAGTAGAGGATCGGAGTGCCGGGGTTGACTGACAGGCAGTCCTCAAACGGACAGGTGTAACATGCGAAGCATGTCATTACCGTTCAGGCTGCCTGGCTGCCGGGAAGTGTTTTTACTTTTTGCAATCGTACGACTATACGCAAATCGCAGATCGTCCCACCCTTCCCTGATACCCTGCCCCACTCACCGCATACAGTATTTCAACATTTCGGGTACAATAGGTATAAATCATGGTTTTTCTGGAGACCGGTTCGCCGATCAGGAGGAGTGTACGTGACCGATCGCCACTTTACTGGCCGTGACCCCAGCCAGTTTGCCTTCCAGACCATTCGCTATGAAAAATCAAATGGCCGGGCCACGATTACCATCAACCGGCCTCACGTCCTGAATGCGGTGAACTTCCAGGTCCTTCAGGAGCTGCACACGGCCTTCAAAGACGCCAGCTGGGATGATGAAGTGGGCGTCGTGGTGCTCACTGGGGCCGGAGATCGTGCCTTCTGCACCGGCGCGGATCTGACCGAACAGCAGCAGTTCCTCGAACGCCCGCGCGATTACTGGAAGTGGATGGGGGAATTTATTGAATGCCACGAACGCCTGCGCAACATCGGCAAACCCACGCTGGCCCGCCTGAACGGAATCGTCGTCGGCGGGGGCAACGAGTTCAATATGAGCTGTGACCTGGCGGTTGCTGCCAGCGATATTTACATCCGCCAGGTCGGCACCAGCCACGGCTGCGTGGCGCTGGCCGGCGCCACCCAGTTCCTGCCCCTCATCGTCGGGGACCGGCGAGCGCGTGAAATCCTTTTCCTGAATGAAGAGATCCCGGCCCAGAAGGCCCTCGAGTGGGGGCTGGTCAACTGGGTCGTCCCCCGCAGCGAACTCGACCAGAAAGTGGACGAGATTGTGGAAAAACTGCTCGCTAAATTCCCCGAAAAGATGCGCTACACCAAGCAGCAGTTGAATTTCTGGCGCGATTTGAGCTGGCACACCACCATCGGTCACGGGCGCGACTGGCTGGCAATCCACAACACCAGCCCGGAGACCTGGGAAGGGGTGCGTGCTTTTGCCGAGAAGCGTAAACCAGATTACGAAGAGATCCGCCGCCGCTGGGCGCAGGACCAGGCGCCCGAGTGGCTGGACGGGAAACGACCGCAGGCAGTGGACCATACTCAGTCCGGCCCGGGAGAGAACGGGCCGCACGAGGAGAACAGCAGCGGCCATGAAGCCCGGTAAACGAACATTCCATCGCAACCCGTATTTGGATTCCAGATGTTCCATCTGGGGAGGCTCATTTGAATCCAAAACTCATCACTCGCGCGTTGATGCTCTGCCTGCTGCTGTGCGCGGCTTGCACAGCCGCCCCGGGGCCCGCCCCGACAGCCGTTTCCCTGCTGGAGCCGGCCCCTGTCAGGAGTGTGGATATTCTTCCATTTGAAGGCAATGTGGAGCAGATCACGGTGATCGCACAGGGGGAACTGTCCGATCCCTGCACAGGTCTGGGAGAACCTTCCATCCGCCGGCTGGAGCGCACCTTCGCCGTGCAGATTGGCCTGGTGCGCCTCGACCCGGGGGCCTGCGCTCCGGACGAGCAGACCTTCTCCCAACCCATCACCCTGGACGTGGCTGGGCTCGAACCGGACGTTTACACCGTGACCGTCAACGGGGTGACCGCAATCTTCCGCCTGACCTCGGCCGCCATCCTGCCCTCCGTCACCCCGCGCCCCACGATCTCCACCCCGACACTCACCCCCACAGCCACTGTAACGCCTGCACCACAGCCGGCGGAAACGCAGGCGCCTGAGGAAGAGACTGAGGAAGAGCCTGCGGAACAGGAGCCGGTGACCGTAACTCCGGAAGCCTCAGCCACTCCGCCGCCGGTGGATGATGTCCAGCAGGAGGGGCCAGAGGCGACCGCCAGCACAGGCGCTGCCGCGGGGGACGAAGCTATAAATACGGATGAGGAAGCCTGCGTTGAAAAAGCTGCCTTTTACGGCGACGTGACCGTACCCGATGGGACGCTCTTCCGTCAGGGAGAGACTTTCGTCAAGACCTGGCGAGTGCGCAATGAAGGCACCTGCACCTGGGATGAGCGCTACAGCCTGGTGTTCGCCGGTGGCGAAATCATGGATGGGCCGATCTCCAGCCCGCTCCCCTACACCCCGCCCGGCGAGATTGCCGAGATCAGCGTCTCGCTCACCGCCCCGAAAATCGGCGGCAGGCTGACCGGGAACTGGCAGTTTCAGAACCCGGCTGGTGAGCGCTTTGGCGTGGGGATTAGCGGGCAGGGAACGCTGTGGGTGCAGATCGTCGTCAACTGGATCGGCGACGTCCAGGGGCCGGCGGTCTGCGCGGCCGAGCGCAACCCCGCATTTGAAGTCCAGGTCGCCGCGCTGGTCAACGCGGAGCGCCGCAAGAAAAACCTGCCCGCACTGCGCCTCGAAACTGCTCTGAGCGAAGCTGCTTTTGTCCACAGCCGCGATATGGCCTGCCGCAGTTTCCTGGACCACACCGGCTCTGACGGCTCGCGCTGGTACGACCGCATCACCGCCCAGGGATACGCCTACCAGGCGGCCAGCGAGAACATCTACGCCGGTTTCCCCGCCTTCGGCGGCGACCCGCCCGGTGCAGTGGACTGGTGGATGAAAAGCGAGATCCACAGGAATAATATCCTCGACCCGAAAAAAGCGGCCATGGGCGTGGGCTATGCCTACTACCCTTCCAGCCAGTACGGCGGTTACTACACCCTGGTTTTTACCAATCCATAAAGGCTAAATGCCTGGCGAAGCGGGGAATCAGATCCAGGGCATTCAGAAGAACGAAAGGAAGGAAAAGAGCAGCTATGACCCTCACACTCCCCCCAGAGATCAACCTGCAGGAGAGCACACAGGCCTTTCTGAACACCGGCCCCAAAAAGCTGCTGATCAACAACGAGTGGGTGGACGCCGCTAACGGCGAGACCTTTGCCACCGTGAACCCGGCCACCGGTGAAGAACTGGCGCAGGTCGCTCTGGCCGGGCTGGAGGACGTGGATCGCGCCGTTCGTGCGGCGCGGGAGGCCTTTGATAGCGGTCCGTGGGCCAGCATGACCGGCGAAGCGCGCGGCCATTTGCTCTGGAAGCTGGCCGACCTGATCGACGAGCACGCCGATGAGCTGGCCGAATTGGAGACACTCGACAACGGCAAGCCCATCCGTGTCGCCCGCCGCGGCGACCTGCCTTACGTGAGCAAACATTTCCGCTATTACGCCGGCTGGGCCAGCAAGCTGGAGGGCAGCACCATCCCGGTCTCGCTGCCCAACCAGTTTGTCTACACCCTGCGCGAACCGCTGGGCGTGGTGGGCCTGATCATCCCCTGGAATTTCCCCCTGCTCATGGCGGCCTGGAAGCTCGCCCCGGCGCTGGCCTGCGGGAACACCACAATCCTTAAGCCGGCGGAGGAGACCCCACTCACGGCACTGCGGCTGGGCGAGCTGATTATTGAAGCCGGCTTTCCGCCCGGGGTGGTCAATATCCTCACCGGTCCGGGTGAACCCACCGGCACTTCAATGACGGCTCACATGGGGATCGACAAGATCTCCTTCACCGGATCCACCGAGGTGGGGCGCAAGGTGATGGAAGCCGCCGCCCGCAGCAACCTGAAAAAGGTCAGCCTGGAGCTGGGCGGCAAGTCGCCCAATGTGATCTTCGCCGACGCCGACCTCTCGCGAGCCGTCAAAGGGGCCACCTGGGCGGTGTTCAGCACCGCCGGCCAGGAATGCGTGGCCGGTTCTCGCCTGTTTATCGAGCGTCCGGTGTTCGACCAGGTGCTGGAAGGCCTGGCTGCCGAGGCGCAGCGCATTCGCGTCGGCAACGGCTTCACCCCCAAAGTGCACATCGGACCGGTGATCTCAAGCACGCAGCTCGAGCGCATCCTGGGATACATCGACTCCGGCCGCCGGAAGGCGCAGATCGTGACCGGCGGTGAACGCCTGGGCGGCGAGCTGGCGAACGGCTACTTCCTCTCCCCCACCGTATTCACCTACGAAGACGAGAACATCCCCCTGGTGCAGGAGGAGATCTTCGGCCCGGTGGTAGCTGCAGCACCGTTCGATTCGTGGGATGAGCTGGTGAGCCGCGCCAACAGCACCCGCTACGGCCTGGCTGCCGGCCTGTGGACCCAGGACCTCAGTAAAGCGCACCGTTTTGCGCAGGCGGTGAAGGCCGGTACCGTATGGATCAACGGGTACGGCACCTTCGATCCAGCCGCACCCTTCGGCGGGTATAAAGAATCGGGCTTCGGGCGCGAGATGGGCAAAGAAGCGCTGGATCTGTATACTCAGGTCAAGACCGTCTGGGTGGGCCTGTAAACACCCGGCGTGGAAAGGGGAGAGAGCTGGAATGTACGGTAACAGCCTGGAAAAAGTCCGCACGGTGGAGGAGGATCCCGAGCGCCTGCGGGAATTCGAGGAGCGCATCCGGAGCGGGGAGAAAATCGAACCGGGTGACTGGATGCCGGCCGAGTACCGCCGGCAGCTTATCCGCATGATCTCGCAGCACGCCCACAGCGAAATCGTGGGTATGCTGCCTGAGGGCGCCTGGATCACGCGCGCACCCAGCCTGCGGCGTAAACTGATCCTGCTGGCCAAAGTGCAGGACGAGGGCGGCCACGGGCAGTACCTTTATCATGCCGCGGAGACGCTGGGCGTCACCCGCGAAGAAATGATCGACGCCCTGCTGAGCGGGAAGGCCAAATATTCCAACGTCTTCAACTACCCCACCCTGAACTACGCCGACGTCGGCGTGATCGGCTATCTGGTAGATTTCGCCGCCATCCTGAACCAGACCATGCTCGCCCGCTGCTCATATGGACCTTACGCCAGGGCGATGGTGCGCATCTGCGCCGAGGAAAACTTCCACAAGAAGCAGGGGCAGGATCTGGTGATCCGCATGGCACGCGGCACCCCCACCCAGAAAGCCATGGTGCAGGACGCTATCAACCGCTGGTGGTGGCCCACCCTGATGATGTTCGGCCCGCATGACAGCGATTCACCCAACAGCGAGGTTCTCATCCGCTGGGGGATCAAGACGAAAACCAACGACGAGCTGCGCCAGGCGTTCCTCAACCAGATTGTCCCCGAGCTGCACGCGCTGGGGCTCTCCGTCCCAGATCCGGACCTGCGCTACGACGAGGAAAGCGGCAACTGGATCCACGGCCCGATCGACTGGGATCATTTCTGGCGGGTGATCAAAGGCCACGGACCCTGCAACCACGAGCGCATGCAGGCCCGCCGTCAGGCTCACGAAGACGGCCGCTGGGTGCGCGAAGCCCTGGCAGCCTACGCCAGCAGGCAGGGCAGGAACGACGCCGGGAACGGAGGAGAAGGACTGGCCTTATGAGCGACACGCAGTGGCCTCGCTACCAGGTCTTTGTGCAGGAAAAGCCCGGCGAGCCTTACCAGGACGCCGGATCGGTCCACGCCCCGGACGCAGAGATGGCCCTGCTGAACGCTCGCGATGTGTTCGCCCGCCGGCCCTCCGTCTCAGGCATGTGGGGCGTCCCGGCCGGGGCGATCTTCTCCCGCACCGCGCAGGAGATCGAACTGCAGCCCCTGCAGACGCAGGATGACGGAGAGGAAACCTGGTACCGGGTGTGCGCCAAAGAGCGTCCGGCTGGTACGCAGACCGTGCTGATGCGCCTGAAGGCCGCCTCGCCGGCCGCTGCGCTGCGCCTGGCCCTGGATACGTACGCCGGCCCCAGTGCGCCGTACGCCTGGTGGGTCTTCCCGGAAAGCGAAATCACAGCCAGCCGTGAGGAAGACGTGGAATCGCTGTATACTCCGGCGGAGTACAAGACATTTCGCCTGTCTTCCGATTTCCATACGGTGACGGTGATGCGCTCACTGGGGAAAGGACACCGGCCCGATCGTGTGCGCCTCAAGGAGGGAGCCGGTGGACCCTGAACTGCAGTCCGCGCTGGCAGCCCTGCTGCTGGCAGCCGGCGATGATGAATTGATCCTCGGCCACCGCAACTCGGAATGGTGCGGGCAAGCGCCCATCCTGGAGGAGGATATCGCCTTCGCCAACCTGGCCCTGGACGAGATCGCCCACGCGCAGGCCTGGTACGAGCTGCACGCCGGGCTGGTGGGCAAAGATCCACAGACGTATCCGGACCGCCTGGTGTATTTCCGCGCTGCGGACGACTTCCGCTGCCTGAGGCTGGTGGAACTGCCCAGAGGCGACTGGGCCTTCAGCATGCTGCGCCAGTATTTCTTTGATCTGTACGAAAATATCTACCTGCGAGAACTGAGCGCCAGCACGTACCCGCCGCTGGCAGAGACCGCTGCCCGCCTGCGCAAAGAAGAGGTTTACCACCTGCGCCACGCGCGCGCCTGGATCGTGCGCCTGGGCCTGGGGACGGACGAGAGCCATTCCCGCCTGCAGGCTGCGCTGGACGCGCTCTGGCCGTACGCGCAGCAGCTTTTCCTACCCGGACCGGGCGAGTCCGCCCTGTCTGCAGCCGGGATTGCACCCGAGCGCTCCCGTGTGCAGCAGGATTGGATGGAACAGGCGCATGCGCTGGTCCAGGAGTGTGAACTGCAGATGCCCGCAGCCGGAGAACCGCCTGCATCGCGCCGCGAGCACATCTCCGGGTTCAAAGTGCTCATCGACGAGCTGCAGTCGGTGGCCCGCCTGGACCCGGAGGCGGTCTGGTAAAAGGGAGCCCGGGATGGCAGAATTAACTGCAGAACAGGTGTGGCGCATTCTCGCTGAAGTGAACGACCCGGAGATCCCGGTGGTCTCCGTGGTCGATCTGGGCATCATCCGCGCTGTTGAAGTCCGGGGTGATGAAGTGCAGGTGCAAATGACGCCCACCTTCCAGGGCTGCCCGGCGGTGCAGGTCATGCGTGCAGAGATCGAGAACCGCCTGCTGGAGGCCGGCGCCCGCTCGGTGCAGGTGACCCTGGTCCACAGCCCGCCCTGGACTTCGCAGTGGATCAGCCCGCAGGGGCGCGAAAAGCTGCGCTCATTCGGGCTGGCTCCTCCTCCCGTGCACCAGGGTAATATTGAAGACGCCCTGCTCACCATCACCGCCTGTCCGTACTGTGGTTCGCAGGACACCTCCCTGACAAACAGCTTTGGTTCCACGCTCTGCCGCATGATCTTCGTCTGCAACAGCTGCCGGCAGCCGTTTGAACAGTTCAAACCGCTCTGATCGAGACCAACCGCCCTTACCCTGAGGAGACCCCATGAAATTGATCGCCATCTACAAACGACCTGAAGATCCCGAAGCATTTGACCAGGCTTATTTCAACACGCATATCCCCCTGCTCAAAAAGGTCCCCGGCCTGCAAAAGACCACCATCACGCGCATCAAGCGCAGCCTGATTGGCGATGACGTTTACATGATCGCCGAAATGTCATTCTCGGATGAAGCCTCATATAAAGCGGCCATGAAAAGCCCCGAGATGGCGGCTGCCAGCGAGAACCTGAACGGCTTTGCCAGCGGGCTGGTCACGCTGGTGGTGGGCACAGAGCAGGACCGGCCGACAACTTCAAGCTAATCGAAGAAAGGAAAGGTGAATGGAATACCGCAAACTTGGACGCACCGGCCTGAAAGTGTCGGAGATCTGTCTCGGAACCATGCAGTTCGGCTGGTCTGCCGATGAAGAGACGTCCAACGAAATCCTGTGCGCGGCCTTCGATGCCGGCGTCAACTTCATCGATACCGCCGATGTCTATTCCCGCTGGGTGGAGGGCAATCCCGGCGGCGTCTCCGAATCAATCATCGGCCGCTGGATGAAGAACAACAACATCCCGCGCGAGAAGGTGGTTATCGCCACCAAGGTGCGCGGCCGCATGGGAGACGGGCCCAACGACGAAGGGCTGTCGCGCGCCCACATCATGCATGCGGTGGAGCAGTCGCTGCGCCGGTTGAACACCGATTACATCGATCTGTACCAGACCCACTCCTTCGACGCGTCGACGCCCATCGATGAGACCCTCTCCGCCCTGGACGACCTGGTCCGGCAGGGTAAGGTGCGCTATATCGGCTGCTCGAACTACCCCGCCTGGCGGCTGATGCAGGCCCTGTGGACTTCGGATCGCCTGGGGCTGGCGCGCTTCGATTCGCTGCAGCCGCACTACAACATCGTCCACCGGGCTGAATATGAGCGCGAACTGCAGGACGTCTGCGCCACCTATGGGATCGGGGTGATCCCTTACAGCCCGCTGGCAGCCGGCTTCCTGACCGGGAAGTACCGCAAAGGCCAGGAACTGCCTGACAGCCAGCGCACTCGCAGCGCGCAGCGCTACTTCAACGACCGCAACTGGGAACTGCTGGATAAAATGGAGAAGCTGGGGCAGGAAAAGGGCGGAAAGTCGATCTCGCAGATTGCCCTGGCCTGGCTGCTCTCCAACCCCACCATCACCAGCCCCATTATCGGCCCGCGCAGCATGGAACAGCTCAACGACAACCTGGGCGCGGTCGGTCTGCGGCTGACCGGGGAAGAAAAGAAAATGCTCGACGAAGCCAGCGCCTGGAGCTGACTGTATTCGGCTGCCGGCAGACACCATTCCGCACATCACACTCACGGCGGCAGCACTTTCTGTGGATACCGTTTTTGAACCCGTATAAAGAGGAGTGTGAGGATGGTTTCAACAATTTCCCAACCAGAGACCCGGCCCATGACCGAAGAAGGCGATTTCCTGCAGCTCAAGGGGATCGACTACGTTCATTTCTGGGTCGGTAATGCGAAACAGGCCATGTATTTCTGGTGGAAAGGCTTCGGCTTCAAACCGGTCGCCTACTCCGGGCTGGAGACCGGGAACCGCCAGTTTGCTTCTTACGTGCTGGAATCGGGACAGATCCGCTTCGTGGTCTCCGCACCTTACGGCCCCAGCAGCGAGATTTCAGCTCATCACCTGGTTCACGGCGACGGTGTAAAAGAGATCGCCCTGGCGGTCGACGATCTGGCGAAGGCGTATGCTGAAGTGGTTGCCCGCGGCGCCACCGTCGCGTGGGCGCCGCGCGAGGAAATCGACGAGTTCGGGGAGCTGCGCACCTTTGCCATCCGCGCCTACGGAGAAGTGCTGCACGTCTTTGTGGACCGCTCTGCCTACGGCGGTCCTTTTGCTCCCTCGTACCAGCCCCTCGACCTGCCCTATGAATCCGCCGGGCTGTCCGCCATCGACCACATCGTCGGCAATGTGCAGCTCGGGAAGATGAACCACTGGGTCAACTTCTACCATCAGGTGATGGGCTTCCGCCAGCTCATCCACTTTGACGATCAGGATATCAGCACTGAATACTCGGCCCTGATGTCGAAGGTAATGCAGAACGGCTCCGGGCGCATTAAATTCCCCATCAACGAGCCGGCGGAAGGCCTGCGCAAAAGCCAGATTGAGGAGTTCCTTGATTATTACCTCACACCCGGCGTGCAGCACATCGCCATGGCCACCGGCGACATCATCCAGACCGTGCAGACCCTCAAAGAACGCGGCATCGAGTTTCTGCGCGTGCCCGGCCAGTATTATGAAGCCCTGGGCGATCGAGTCGGAGAGATCAGGGAACCGCTCGAGGCGATCAAGGAGCTGGGCATCCTGGTTGACCGGGATGACGAAGGCTACCTGCTGCAAATTTTCTCCAGACCAATCCAGGACCGGCCGACATCTTTTATCGAGGTCATCCAGCGCCGCGGCAGCCGCGGCTTTGGAAAAGGCAACTTCAAGGCGCTCTTTGAAGCGCTGGAAGCAGAGCAGAAACGGCGAGGGAACCTGTAGCGGATGCGCTTCGTCACCTTCGCCTATCCGCACAGCAAAACCTCGCATCTTGGCTGCGTGCACGCGGACCTGGTGATCGACCTGGCCGCCGCGCAGCAGTGGACACAGCGGGTCCGCAAACTGCCGCCGGAAGAGCTGCCGGGCAGCCTGTTCGAGTTAATCCTCAGCGGACCGCCTGCCTGGCAGTATGCCCGCAGTCTGCTCTATGCGCTGGAGGGAGAAGATCCGCGCACGCTGCGTTCGGAGAGCGGCCGTCCGGTCGGGCTGCCGCTTTCCGATGTGTTGCTCTATCCCCCTCTGCCGCGCCCGATGAGTCTGCGGGATTTCTACGCTTTCGAGCAGCACGTGGTCAGCGCTCATAAGAACCGGGGAAAGGAGGTGCCCCCCGAGTGGTACCAGTTCCCGGTTTTCTACTTTTCGAACCCCAACGCCATCTACGGCCCGGGCGAGGTTATCCCCCAGCCCTTTTACACCCGGGCCCTGGATTACGAGCTGGAGGTGGCCTGTGTTATCAGCCGGCCGGGGGTGAACATCCGGCCTGAGCAGGCCGAAGAGTACATTTTCGGCTATATGATCTTTAACGACTGGTCCGCCCGCGACGTGCAGCGCCAGGAGATGAAAGTGGGGCTCGGCCCGGCCAAAGGAAAGGATTTTGCCTCTTCGCTGGGCCCGTGGATCGTCACCCCGGACGAACTGGCTGACTACAGCACCGGCCAGCCAGGGGTCTACGACCTGAAAATGCAGGCGCGCGTGAACGGTGAGCTCCGCTCCCAGGGAAACTGGAAAGATCTGCACTACAGCTTCGGCGAGATGATTGCCCGCGCTTCACAGGATGTCTACCTGCTGCCAGGCGAAGTGATCGGCTCGGGCACGGTGGGGACCGGCTGCCTGCTGGAGCTCACCGCCGGTCAGGGACCCTGGCTGCAGCCCGGTGACCTGGTTGAACTGGAGATCGAGTGCCTGGGGGTGCTCGCCAACCAGATCGGAGAACCGCGCGCGCAAAACCATTAATTTGCACAGGGGGACAGGAGGCAGCCGTGGAGACACTACCTCCAGTGAACACTTCTGCTGGCCGGGTGGTCATCGTCAGACCCGATCAGCAGCTGGATTCTAAGCAGCGCCTGCCCTACTTCGCAGGCATCTCCGCGGTGACGGCAGGTGCCGCGGCGATCTTCGATGAACCTGATCGTGATCCCTCCCGGAGGGGCCGCCGAGCCCCACATCCACCAGGGCTACGAGACTGCCATCTACCTGCTGCAGGGCGAAGTAGAGACCTTTTACGGGCCGGGACTCAAGCAGTCCATCACCAGCCGGACAGGTGATTTTATCTTCATCCCCGCCAACCTGCCACACCCGCCCCGCAACCTGAGCGCCACCGAACCTGCACTGGCCATCGTGACCCGTAACGACCCCAACGAGCAGGAAAGCGTTATCCCGTATGTGCTTTCTGAAGATTGAAGCACGGACCTGCTGCAGCTGTGAGTTAGAGGAGAGGTACACATGCCGTATTATCATCGTCTCGGCCAGATCCCACACAAACGCCATACCCAGTTTCGCAAGCCCGGCGGTGGACTTTACCGCGAAGAGGTGATGGGGCTGGAAGGTTTTTCGGGTATCCAGTCCATCCTGTATCACCATTTCTTACCCCCGCGCGTTAAGGCTGTGAAAGATCTGGGCGAAACGCGCGTTGAATATGCAGACTTCGGCCCCATCCGCCACCGCGCCTTCGCCACCCAGAACATCCCTGCCGGGGGCGACGCCGTATCTGCCCGCCGGGTGCTGCTGGGCAACGCGGACGTCACCCTGGGGATCAGCCGGCCGACGCGCAGTATGCAGGATTTTTACCGCAACGCCCAGGCCTATGAGGTCTGGTTCACGCACGAAGGGGAGGGTGTGCTGCACACCCAGTTTGGCCAGCTCACCTTTACCTCCGGCGATTACATCGTCATTCCTTACGGCACCACCTGGCAGATGCAGCTCAACACCCCGGAAGCACGCTTTTTCGTCATTGAAGCCCCCTCGCAGATTGAGCCGCCCAACCGCTACCGCAACAAATACGGCCAGCTACTCGAACACGCGCCATACTGCGAGCGTGACATCCGCCCTCCCGAAAATCTGGTCACCCACACCGAGACCGGCGAGTTCAGTGTGCGCGTGAAAGTCCGCGACCGCATCAGCCAGCACATCCTCGACCACCACCCCTTCGACGTGGTCGGCTGGGACGGCTATCTGTATCCCTGGGCCTTCAGTATTCACGATTTCGAGCCCATCACTGGCCGGGTGCACCAGCCGCCGCCGGTCCACCAGACCTTCCAGGGGCATAATTTTGTGGTCTGCTCCTTCGTGCCGCGCCTGTTTGATTACCACCCTGAGGCGATTCCGGCCCCGTACAACCACTCCAACGTCAACTCCGACGAAGTGATCTATTATGCAGACGGCAATTTTATGTCCCGGCGCGGGATCGATAAGTATGATATCACCCTGCACCCCAGCGGCCTGCCGCACGGCCCACAGCCCGGGGCCACCGAGGCGTCCATCGGAAAAGAGAAGACTGAGGAACTGGCCGTGATGGTGGATACCTTCCACCCCCTGCAGGTGGCGCTGGCCGCTCTGGAGCTGGAAAAGCCGGAATACATGGCCTCCTGGTTGGAAGGCACGCCGGAGTGAATCGATGGAAAGCGCTGCAGAAGACCTCCCCTGGCAGTCAGTTTACAAGATCATGACGGGGACGATCCTCCCCCGGCCGATCGGCTGGATTTCCACCGTCGATGAGCAGGGCCGGCCCAACCTGGCTCCGTTCTCGTTTTTCAACGCCGTGTGCGGCAATCCCCCGCACGTACTCTTTTGCCCGATGGTGCGCAGCACAGACGGCTGCACCAAAGACACGCTGCACAACATCCGGGCGACAGGCGAGTTCGTGGTCAACATCGTTACCGAAGAGCTGGTGGAGGCGATGAACATCACCTCGACAGAACTGCCGGGGGATGTGGATGAGTTCAGCCTGGCCGGCCTGGTGACCCAGCCTTCCGTGATCGTCCGCCCGCCGCGCGTGGCGGCCAGCCCGGTCCACTTCGAATGCCGGCTGGCCCATTTGTATGAGGTCAGCAGCGAACCGGGCGGCGGGAGCATCGTCGTGGGGCGGGTTGTCCACCTGCACGTTGACGAAGCTGTGTTATTGGATGGGTATAAGATCAATCTGGAGGAGTTGAAACCCGTCGGCCGTCTGGCCGGCGCAGGCTACTGCCGTGTGACGGACACCTTTCAGATGGTCCGCCCGGCTTCGCAGTTGAAATCAGGATAACAGGGTGGGGCTTTCCCCGCGGCCGTTGTTGAATATTTCGATCTGCTCAGCGAGCGCATCCCAGGCCGTCTGAAAGGCCGCTACCACCTGAGGGTCGTAGCGGGTGCCGCTGCAGGACACAATTTCCTGATAAGCATCTTCCCGGCTGCAGGGTGACTGATACACGCGGGCGGAGGTCATGGCATCCAGCGCGTCGGCCACGGCGACGATGCGCGCACCGACCGGGATCTCTTCGCCCTGCAGCCCGAAGGGATAGCCCTGTCCATCCCAGCGCTCGTGATGGTGCAGGATAATCGGGATAACCTTCTCCAGGCAGGAAAACGACCTCACCAGACTGGCTCCCAGCTCAGGGTGGCGCTTCATTTCCAGCCATTCTCTGCTCGTCAGCGATTCGGGTTTTGCCAGCACAGTCTTGCGGATATAGATTTTTCCGATATCATGTAGCAGACTCCCGCAGCGCAGTTCGTAAAGCTGGCTGCGGCTGCAGCCGTAGGCGGCTGCGATGGCGGTCGTGTAGCGCACCACTCGCTCGGCATGGGCGCGTGTGTAGGGATCGTTGCGGGCAATGTCTTTGAAAAGGCGGCTGACACGATCGCGGCACTGCTGGTCCGGGCAGTCCAGGATCTGTTCCGGAGATTCCAGCCGGTGCATGGCCTGCAGGAACTCCAGGCACTGGGCCTGTGGATCGCGAACGGAGCTTTTCAACGCTTCGCCGCTTACTCCGAGACGAAGGGGTTGGGTTTGGTTCTCACCCGCTGCAGAGGGAAGGTCGCAGTCAAAAAAATATTCCATCAGCCACCAGCCAGTGCTTGAAATTGTCCCGGTTACGGGAACCAATCCTCACTTAACCGCAGTGAGCAGGGCCGGACAGAGCCTCTCCAGGTTCCCGCCGGACACAGTATGGTATGCAGTTGGGAAAAAATCTGGCCTTCGAGCGGTCAGAGGGAAATTCAATGGGTATAACGTTTGCCAGTCGCAAATGTTACAGTCTTCGACAATATTTGTTGATGGTACATTGACTTCCATGTAAAGGCGCCTGCGCCACTGCAGACAGCATTTTCACAGAAAGGACACCGGCATGACACTTGATCATACGCACACCGTCCACACGCTGGATTTAAATTTCCTGGGCATTCCTGGCGCGATCGCCGCCTACCTGTTCCCGCACGCCCACGGCGTCGTTCTGCTCGAGTGCGGGCCCGGCTCGACCCTTCCGGCCCTGCAGAAGCACCTGGAGCGCCTGGGGTATACCCCGGCAGATATCACGGATGTGATCGTGACCCACATCCACCTGGATCACGCCGGCGCTTCCGGATGGCTGGCCCGCCAGGGGGCGCGCGTCCACGTGCACCCGGTGGGAGCGCCGCACATGCTTAATCCCGAAAAACTGCTCGCCAGCGCAGGCCGCATCTACGGCGACCAGATGGATTTCCTGTGGGGTGAGTTCCTGCCGGTCCCTGAAGAGCGCCTTTCCGTAGTTCAGGACGGGGATGTGATCGAGGTCGAAGGGCTGCGCTTTGAGGCCATCGACACGCCCGGGCACGCCTACCATCACCATGCCTATATTTTTGAGGACATCTGCTTTACCGGGGACGTCGGCGGGGTCCGCCTGCAGGGGACGGAGCACCTGCGGGTGCCCATGCCCCCACCGGAGTTCGATCTCGAGAAGTGGCGTGAGAGCGTGCAGCGGCTGCAGCGCGCTCACGAGAATGGGCGCTTCAACAGCATCGCTCCTACCCATTTCGGTATCTTTGACGACGCCGGCCGGCACCTTGCCCGACTGTCGCACTCGCTGGATGAGGTCGAGGCCTGGATGGAACAGGTGATGCCGGCTGAGCCTTCCACAGAGGAGCTCAACCGGCAGTTCCTGGAATGGACCCAGAGGCGCTCCCGGGAAGAAGGACTGGATGAGGAACTTGCGCAGGCATACGAGGCTGCCAACCCTTCCTGGATGTCGGCGCCCGGGATCCAGCGCTACTGGAAAAAGCACCGTCTGCCGCAGAGCTGACGCCCGGGGTTGAGATGGGCTCTCCCTCCATCCACATACCCCCTGCCCTTGCACAGGCGCTGCGCAGCGCCAGGCACATCGCCGTGCTGACTGGAGCGGGCGTATCCGCAGAGAGCGGCGTGCCCACGTTTCGGGATGCCCAGACCGGCCTGTGGGCAAAATACGATCTCGAGGAGCTGGCCACGCCGCAGGCTTTCCAGCGCAGCCCGCGGCTGGTCTGGGAGTGGTACGCCTGGCGCAGGGAGCTGGTCGCCGCAGCGCGCCCGAACCCGGGTCATTACGCCCTGGTGGAAATGGAGAACCGGGCGCCAAATTTCACCCTGATCACCCAGAACGTGGACCAGCTCCACCAGCAGGCCGGCAGCCGGCGGGTGATCGAACTGCACGGCAGCCTGTGGCGCACGAAGTGCTCCAGAGAGGGGCGTGTGGTTGAAAGCTGGCCGGAAACCGGGGACGTGCCGCCGCGCTGCCCGCACTGCTCCGACCTGCTGCGGCCGGACGTCGTCTGGTTCGGCGAGGCGCTTCCCGAGCGGGAGCTGATGGAGGCTTTCGCCGCCGCACAGCAGTGCGACGTGTTCATCGCCGCCGGCACATCGGCCATCGTGCAGCCAGCGGCCTCCCTGCCGCTGCTGGCCGCCCGCAGTGGAGCTGTGCTGGTGGAGGTCAACCCCCAGGAGACGCCGCTCACCGGAGAAGCGGATTACTTCCTGCAGGGGCCCTCAGGGAGTGTGCTGCCTGCTCTGGTGCAGGCCGCCTGGGGTGTATAATGGCATCCGCAGGGCATCCAACAAAACCAGGCCCACCGGATATATCAAAAGTGGAAAAAATAAAAGAAACGCAACTGAAGCAGCCTGCGGTCAGGGAGGGCGCTCCAAGGGTTCAATACCGGGCGCAGCAGTGGTGGATCCTGATCTCGGTAGGCGTGGGTACATTTATGACCGCGCTGGATGGCAGCGTGGTCAACACTGTTCTACCGGTCATTCGCGAGCATTTCGCCAGCGACGTAGCCGCCATCCAGTGGGTGGTGGTGGTCTACCTGCTGGTCATCAGCGGTTTGCTGCTCACCTTTGGCCGCCTGGGTGACATATACGGCCACAAACCGGTGTATATGACCGGTTTTGTGATCTTCACAGCGGCCTCGGCGCTGTGCGGACTGGCCCCCACCGCCGGGTTCCTGGTGCTGGCGCGCGGATTCCAGGCCCTTGGGGCCTCGATGTTGATGGCCAACTCCCCTGCCATCCTGACCAAGAGCTTCCCACCCCAGCAGCGCGGCCAGGCGCTGGGCTTACAGGCTACCATGACCTATCTAGGCCTGACCGTCGGCCCTTCGCTGGGCGGCTGGATCGCGTACCAGTTCTCCTGGCGTTATATTTTCTACATCAACCTGCCGGTGGGCCTGGCAGCCATCCTGCTCAGCTACCGCTTCATCCCCTCGCACCTGTCCGGTGATGCAGAGCACAGAGGACACGAACAGTTCGATAAACTGGGCGCGCTGGTGTTCATGGCCGGCCTGGTGGCGCTGCTTCTCGGGCTGAACCGCGGCCATGACTGGGGGTGGACATCGACGCCAATCCTCGGCCTGCTGCTGGGTTCGATCGTGCTGCTGGCGGTCTTTGTAACCCTGGAGAAGCGGATCCCGCACCCGATGCTCGATCTGAGCCTGTTCAGAAACCGTATCTTCTCCACCTCGGTATTGAGCGCGCTGCTCAACTACATCGCCGTATACAGCATTATTTTCCTGATGCCTTTTTACCTGATCCAGGGACTTGGCCTGGACTCCGCTCACGCCGGACTGCTGCTCACCGCTCAGCCGCTGGTGATGGCCGTGGTCGCCCCGGCGAGCGGCACGCTCTCGGACCGCATCGGGGCGCGCTTACCAGCGACAGTGGGGATGCTGATCCTTTCAATGGCCCTGTTCCTGCTTTCCCGCCTGGGGCCGGGGTCTGAGACGTTCCAGATTACCGGATCGCTGGCGCTGGCCGGCCTGGGAATCGGGATCTTCGTCTCGCCCAATAACAGCGCCCTGATGGGCAGCGCGCCCCGTCACCGCCAGGGGATCGCCGCCGGTGTGCTGGCCACGGCTCGCAACGTGGGCATGGTGCTCGGCGTCGGCATCGCAGGCGCCGTGCTCTCCACCGTCCTTGCCCAGACGAATCAGGACCTGTTTGCAGCCGTTCGCACCGGTTTTATCCTGACGGCCGCCACATCTCTGGTAGGGGGGCTGATCTCAGCGCTTGGGCAGGAGAAATAATCCTGCAGCATGCCAGGAAGCATGACAGCTTCTCCTTACGAAAAACAAAACAGGCCGGGTTCTCGCCCGGCCTGCTGACTTAAATACGGTGCAGTTACTGGGGATTCATCGAATACAGGCGGTAGGTATAGCGCCCGAGCAGCACCAGCGCCGCGCCGGTCAGCAGCGCGACCAGGCCGCCCAGGGCCATGCGCGGCCACATGCTGGCATTTGCCGGGATATCGGCCGCCACCACCCAGGCGTCCCACAGCAGATAGCCCAGGGCATACGATACGATCCACCAGCCCGCTTTCCGCAGCCAGTTGCGCAGCAGCAGCCACTGCGAGAAGCCCAGCGCGGCGCCGTGCACCGCGCCCAGGAACAACATCACCCCGAACAGACCTGAGGAGGTCTGCCCGTTCTGAGCGGGGTTCGTGAGCGGCGACAGGTTGCCCAGCGCCCATGTGACCACCGATGCCAGGGTGGTCGAGCGCGCCCAGGCCCACAGCGGGATGTGCAGACCGGCATGCACCAGCGCCAGTCCCTGGGCCAGGCCCACAACCATCCCCTCCGCGGCTCCGATGATCACCATCACAGCAAATGCTGCGCCAGGAGCCCACTCCAGGCCGGCCCTGGTCGCCAGCGGTCCGGCGGAAGCGGCCAGCGAAAAACCAACCACCGTGGCAAAAACCCAGATAAACCAGTTGTCCGGTTCAAGCAGGTGTGCCACAGCCGCCTGCTTGCGATCACCGGGTCGAAGGAAGCTCATCGGATAACCTACCTCCACGAACGAGCTTGTACCTGAACCCCCAGAGACTGACTTTGACCACAAGAGCCGTCTCCGGGTAACCTGCAGATAGAATTAATATGATTCTACACCAGCCTGTGAGTGTATGCCAGTATTTTTCGGATACCGGACGGGCTGGAGGGTATAGAAATGCAATCTCACTGCTCTGCCAGAACCGGCTGGTACACCCGCAGATCCATCAACTGCAAAAACTTACGCGTCCGCCGGCGCTTCTCACCAGACTCCAGCAGCGCCTGCATCACCTGGCGGTATTCGTCCTCATCCTGCCGGACCTGGCGCATGGCCCTGCGGGTGAGGGAATCGGCAGCACGGTTGTGCCGCCGCGGCGTCCAGCACCAGGAAACGATCTGGTGCTGGCTGGCAAGCTCAACTGCCCGGCGGTGCAGGGGGATTATGCTGGCAGAGTTCACCGCAGCCACTCCCTGCATCTGCTCGATCACACTCTTCGCATCCCCGAAGACCTGTACTGCCTCTGTGCCAGTGTTTAAATCGCGCAGGGCGTCTAAACCCTCGATCAGAGCCAGATATTCGGCGACATTCGAGGTCGCATCCCGCCCGCGCGCTACCGCGCCGTGCCCGCGGGCGACAACGGCCCCCTCTTTTGAGATGATCCATCCATAACACATCAAACCTGCATGCTCCCCACTGTTTTGTGCACCTGGTGCTTCACGAAACAACCCGTCGAACCGCAGTGTGTACATGAACATGGTCCTTTCTGTGTGCGGGAAGGGATAAAGAAAGGACCGGCGGGGACATTTCCAACCGCCGGTCCTGAACGGAGCAGGTTCGTTTGATTAGCGCTGGTGGTTTGCGTAAGAAGATTTCGATCAGGAAAACCAGCCTGCAGTTGAGGCTGGTGGTGCTGCTTCGCGTTTGTCGCTGAAGTCCTTTTCGCTCTCATCTGATCACTATTATGATTGTAAATTAAGGAAAAGTCAATTAATTCGGGGGCATTTAATCTATTTTATATGCGCCGCCAGATTTCATTACCGGCGTATGCTGGCGAACGCAGCCCGTACGCAACACTTCCATAAGAGGCTCTGAGCACAACCGGAAAGTATGAACCTTCTCAGTGCCTGATAATCGGATTATACTTAGAACAATTGTATTATTTGAACGAAACGCATATCAAACACGGCCGGCGGGAGAAGTGCTGAACTAATCAGCAAGCATTTCGGTATACTATGTAACATTGAAGTCGGTTTATCTCCTGGAGAAGGCCTTTAGATGAAATCCTGACCGGCAACGCGTCAGGATGACCTCAGGAAATCAAAGCCGGCCGGAAATCAGGCAGGGGGAGGGGAGATCTTCAGTGGAAATTTCCATCGAACAGGTATCCACATTAAGCGCGGATATTACCGCCGAGGTCGAGCGCGCCCTGGTGGGAAAACGCGACATCATTGAGAAAATCCTCACTGCGGTGCTGGCCGGCGGCCACATTCTGCTGGAAGATTACCCGGGGCTGGGAAAAACGATGCTGGCGAAAAGCCTGGCCGCTGCGCTGGGCCTGGATTTCAAGCGCATCCAGTTTACGCCAGACCTGCTGCCCGGTGACATCACCGGCTCATATGTGTTCGACCGCGCCGGCAACCGCTTCGAACTGCGCAAAGGCCCCATCTTCGCCAACATCGTCCTGGCCGATGAGATCAACCGCGCTTCGCCCAAGACGCAGTCTGCCCTGCTGGAAGCCATGCAGGAATTTCAGGTCACGCTGGAAGGCGAGACGATGAAGCTGGAGGAGCCGTTCATTGTCATCGCCACCCAGAACCCGATCGAGTATGAGGGCACCTTCCCCCTGCCCGAGGCCCAGCTCGACCGCTTTATGATCCGCCTCACTCTTGGATACCCTTCGCTGGACGAAGAGCAGGAAATCCTGCGCCGCCGGCGGGAACGCCGTCAGGACGACGTCGACATTCAGCAGGTGACGGATGGCCGTGCCCTGGTGCAGATGCGCGAGAGCATCGAATCCGTGTATGTCGAAGCCGATCTCGAACGGTATATCGCCAGCCTGGTGCATGCCACCCGGCGCGACCAGCGCGTGGCGGTCGGCGCCAGCCCGCGCGGCTCGCTGGCGCTGCTCAAACTGGCACGCGTGCGCGCCGCACTGGCGGGGCGCACTTACGTGCTGCCCGATGATATTAAAGAATTTGCCGTACCGGCCCTTTCCCACCGCCTGATCCTGCAGCCCGAATACTGGATGAAACAGCATGCCGCCGAGGATATCGTGGCCAGCATCGTCGAAAAGGTGCCGGTGCCTGTGATCGACTGATTGTGACTCTCGAAGAACGCCTGCTCCAGATAACCCGCTGGGGGTTCACCCTGCTGGCGGCCGCGCTGCTAGCCCTGGCCTATGGGCTCGATAGGCTCTGGGTGGTTGCCGGCGCGCTCCTGGTGCTGGGTCTGCTGGCCGCGGCATCCATTCTCAGCACACAGACCTGGGTGCCATCCACAGTCCTTTTTTTACACGCTCTGATCGCTGCCGCAGGCTTCTGGATCAACCTCCAGGCGGCACTGCTGGTCGCAGGGCTGGTATGCTCCCTGACGGCCTGGGATCTGGATCATTTCGCCCGCCGTTTGAAAGCTGTCGGGCGGATCGAAAACACAACCCGCCGCATCCGTATGCACATCACGCGCTTGCTGACCGTTTCCCTGGGGGGCTTCCTGCTCGCTTACGCCGCCCTGCGGGTGCCGGTCAATCTGGAGTTTGGCGCAGCATTTGCCCTGGGCCTGCTGGTGGTGCTTGCACTGGCCCAGGGGCTTGGCTACCTGCGCCGATCACTGCCCTGAAGGAACCCCACAGCCGTGGAACTGCCCGGAGATGGTAATGAAAAATGAGAAACAGCGCCTGATCTTCTTTTTTGGGGCCGCCCTGCTGGCAGTGCTGTTTCTGTCCGCCGGGCTTTCGGGGATGGAAATGCATTCCAGCACCCTATACACTCCCCAGGGATATGCCGAGCTGATCCTGCTGTTCGAGATGCTCACCTCGCGCGCTGCCCTCACGGCTGCCCTGCTCTGCCTGGGGCCCGCCCTGCTCTTTTCGATAGCCGTCATGATTGCCACACGCGACCGGCGCGGTCGACTGCCCCGCAAACGCAGCAGCCTGCTGGTTTATCTCGATGCTCTGCTGTGGACCATGGCAGTTCTGGTGGTTGCTCGCATTCTGCAGCAGCGCATGCTCGAGAACGCCCAGAACAACCTGCAGAACGGCGAGACGATCGGTCCTGAAAGCCTGCCCACCATTCAAATCGATCCCGATCCGTCAACCACGGCCGCCGTCTCCATTGGTTTTCTGCTCCTGGCCAGCGTGGCAGCAGTGATCTGGCTGGTGTGGAAGCGCACCCGCCCGCAGACGTTCACGCTGCAGCGCCTGAGTAAAGAGGCAGAAATCGCGCTGCACACCATTCAGACCGGCGGCGACCTGCGCAGCACCATCCTGCGCTGCTATGCCGAAATGTGCCATATCCTGAATGAAAATAAAGGGATCGTCCGCCAGGATGCCATGACCCCGCGCGAATTCGAAGGGCGCCTGCTGCAGGCCGGTTTACCCGAGGAGCCGGTGCGCCAGCTGACGCGCCTGTTTGAAAGCGTGCGCTACGGCGCCGCCCAGCCCGACTCCCGCCAGGAGCATCTGGCGGTGGACTGCCTGACAGCCATTGCCGAATCCAGCCGGAGGCCGGCATGAGAGCGCTGAACGCCCGCATCATACTCACCGGGCTGGCGGCCCTGCTGCTCCTGACCGTCCTGGCTTACCTGCTGCGTGACCTGGTGCGCACCTATCTGCTCATCCCTACCCTGTATGTGCTCTGGGCGGTGCGCGTGATCTATTATTTCATCCCGGGTTCGGTCTACTGGCTGATCCTCCTGATCATCCTGATAAACCTGGCGAACCGCAGCCTGTCCCGCCGGCTGCTGCGGCCGCCGCGCGTACCGCTCCTCGACCGGGAGAACCGCAACCCCATCGAAACCTGGGCACACCTGATTCAGAACCGCAGCCAGGGAGATTACTACCGCTGGAAGCTGGCCAACCAGTTCGCCAGCCTCGCCCTGCAGTTGATCGCCCACCGTGAGCAGATCACCCCCGAAGAGGTGCGCGACCGGCTGCTGGACGGGACGCTCCCGGTTCCTGAAGATCTGCGCACCTGGCTCATCACCGGGCTGGAGCGGCCGGAGCTGCAGGAAGCTCCCGGACTGGTGGACCGCTTGCTGCAGAACGGCAGCCGCAGCCAGCCCGAACTGCCCGTGGTGCGCATGGTGGAATTTCTGGAAAATTACCGGGAAGCCCCATGAATCGCGTCCTGCTGCTCGGCCTGCTGATCTACAGCCTGCTCCTGCTGGGCCTGCTCACGGTCAACGGCGGCCCGATCGTGCTCCTGGTGCCGCTGCTGCTGTATGTGATGGCAGGCATTTACTTCGCGCCTGGCAGGCTGCAGCTCGAAGCCAGCCGGGAAATCGAGCCCGAACGTGCTTATCCGGGCGATCCGGTGCGCGTGAAGGTCACCATCACCAACCGCGGCAGCGCCGTGGAGGATCTGCTGCTGGAGGATCCACTGCCGCCCGGCCTGGAGTGGATAAACGGCGATTACCGCCTGCTGTGCTCTCTGGCATCCGGTCAGTCGGTGGAACTCGAATATTCCGTCCGGGGTGACCGGGGGTTGTACCGCTTCGAAAACACCCGCGCGGTCGCGCAGGATTTCTTTTCCATTTTTCGCCGTGAGGCTTCCATCCCTTCTCCGGCCCAGTTCCTCGTCCTGCCCTATACACCGTTAATTAAAAAGGTTGCGATCCGCCCGCGCGAGACGCGCGTGTATTCCGGCACCATCCCGGCTCGCGAGGGCGGCACCGGTGTCGACTTCTTCGGCGTGCGCGCCTATGCGCCGGGAGACTCCGTTCGCCACATTAACTGGCGGGTCAGCGCACGCTATCCGGAAAGACTGTTTATCAACGAGTATGAACAGGAGCGGGTGGGTGATGTGGGCATTGTGCTCGATGCCCGCCGGCGCAGCAATATTGAAACGCCAGCTGGCTCGCTGTTCGAGCACCAGGTTGCCGCTGCGGCCGCCATTTCCCAGGCCCTGCTGCGCGACGGCAACCGCGTCAGCCTGCTGATCTACGGGCAGTTTCTGGACCGCACCTACCCGGGTTACGGAAAAATACAGCGTGAGCGCATCCTGCAGGCCCTGACGCGCGCCCGGCCGGGAGACAGCCTGGTGTTCGACCGCCTGGAAAACCTGCCGACCCGTCTGCTGCCCATCCGCTCTCAGATTATCCTCATCAGCCCGCTGCTGAACGAAGACCTGCCCGTGCTGATCCAGTTACGCGTGCGCGGCTACCAGTTGATGGTCGTCAGCCCCGATCCAATCGCCTTCAGCGAGTCCGCGTACCCCCAGAGTCAGACAATCTCTCTGGCTGTGCGTCTCGCCCGCATGGAACGCAGCCTGCTGTTTGCAAACCTGCAGCACGCCGGCGTGCGCGTGCTCAACTGGGATGTGTCCATCCCGTTCGAGCAGGCCATGCACCAGGTGCTGGCGCGCACGCCGCCCCCCATTCGCAGCCTGCGCGTCTGATCCCCTGCCAGCCGGTCCGCGAGCCAGAACCCCCGCTTACGGCTGTAGCCTTTGGGATTATTCTGGAGTCCGTTCCTGGACCACAACAAAACGGCAGCAGGGCAGGCCGCGTTTGTCCTGCTCCAGACGGGCCGTCTGTCGCACACGCGTCCCCAGCAGCCTCTCGAGCAGCGCCTGATCCAGTTGGCAGACCTCCGGATGGTCCTGTACCAGGTCTTCGTACGGGCAGCGGCTCAGGATGATCTGGGGACCCTGGGCGTGCGCTTCCCAGCGGGCGTGGTAGCGCATCTGGTTCAAACGCTGCACCGCCTGCACCAGCCGCTGGGTGAGATGTCCGCGAGGAAGCGGTGCTTCAGGGGAGAGTTTTTTTTCAAGCGTCTCCGCGATCTCCTGAAGTGCTGCCTGGCGCTCTTCGGAAGTCATCGGATCAAGGAAATGTTCAAAAACGGCCGACGCCAGCTCGGCCAGGTTGTTGCCGCGTGCACGGCGCGAAAGGCTATACACCTGTGAAGGCCGGCCCTTCCCCCGTCCAGCGCGCACGCTCACCGCTTCCACCAGATTGAGCTCTGTCAGGATGGAAAGGTGATGGCGGGCGTTGGCAGGCGTCATGCGCAGCGCCCGGCTGATTTCACTCACCGTGACCGCCTGGTGCTCGCGAATGTAGTCCAGTAAACGCTGGCGAGAGGTCACCATATCCCAATCATACACCCAACGACTTATTTTCGCAAATATATATTTGCGTTAATTACAGTTGACCGGAGGTGAAAAGGCGGTATAATGGGTATAGTATCGTGAAAAATGGATCATTTGTTGAATCCAGGATGGGTCCGCAGTGATGGAAGGTTTCCCGCCGCCTCAGGATGGGGCAGACCCCGATGATGGCTCAACGCTGACCTGGGACGACTCGTATGCGATCGCCCGGCGCCTCATGGAAACCCATCCGGATGTCGACCTGGAGGATGTTTCGCTGGGGATGATATACCGCTGGACAATCGAACTTCCGCAGTTCCAGGATGATCACGAGCTCGCCAATGAAGCAGTTCTCTCTGCAATTTATCAAGAATGGTTTGAGGAGGCCAATCCATTATGAGTGATAGCAATGGGATTCAATCCCCGGGATATGAAATCCCCCCTGAGCTGCAGTCCCAGGTGACCGTCACCACATTGGACCGGATCTACAACTGGGGCCGGCGCGCGTCGATCTGGCCGATGATGTTTGGTCTGGCCTGCTGCGCGATCGAGATGATCTGCACAGCTGCCAGCCGTTATGACCTGGCACGCTTCGGTATGGAAGTGATGCGCGCCAGCCCGCGCCAGGCCGACCTGATGATCGTGTCCGGTACGGTGACCAAGAAAATGATCCCCACAATCGTGCGCCTGTACAACCAGATGCCCGAGCCCAAGTATGTCATTGCCATGGGCGCCTGTGCTTCAGGCGGCGGCCCCTTCAAAGAGGGTTACAACGTGGTGTCAGGGGTGGATCAATTCGTTCCCGTTGACGTTTACATCCCTGGATGCCCTCCCACCCCACAGGCCCTGCTGCACGGGCTGATCACCCTGCAGAAGAATATCGACCGGGAGTCGATCAAGTCGGTGCGCTTGTACCG